>MFCS01000034.1 GCA_001776975.1 Candidatus Daviesbacteria bacterium RIFCSPHIGHO2_01_FULL_41_45 | reverse complement strand
TTCCTTTATATTTGAGAATGTAACCGAAAAGAGTAGAATATGTATCCAGATGGGCTGAGTGTTTTGATTTTGGGAGGTTTAGTTGTCTGGCTACTAGGGTTAACTTTTTTTGTTTGGCAAAACAGTAGTTTTTTAGATAAAAGTTTTAAAGTCGGTAGCGGTGAGGAGGAGAGCTTAAAAGGTTTGTTGGAGGAGGTTAGAAGTTTAAGAGAGTTAAAGTTGGAGTCTTTAAAGTATCTGCAAAAAGTAGGGTTCAAACGGTATAACCCATACAAAGATACCGGAGGAGATCAAAGTTTTTCTTTAGCTTTATTAAACAAGAAAGGGGATGGGGCAGTAATTACCAGTTTACATTCTAGAAATGGCACCCGGATCTTTGCCAAAAAGATTGTAGCGGGTACAGGTGAGGAAAGTGAGTTGTCAAGTGAAGAGTCTGAGGTTATTAAAGAAGCGATAGTAAAATGAATTTATTAAATCTATTTAACAGTTTAACTGTCTTACAGAAAAGCTTGGCTGTTTCTATATTGTCTGTCATCTTTTTTGTCGGTTCAGCTGGAGCTTCGTATTCAATGTTTAGCAAAGGTAGCATTAGTTTGGGATCCATTGGACTCAGTGGTCCATTGCCTGGTCCGGCTAGCTCAGTGACTGAAGATCCAGGTGAGCCACGGACTGAGGCTTGTCCTTTAAACGGTAATATGCACACTAAAAAAGCCAAAGAGGCTTGGGAGCAGCGCCGACCGTTGGCGGTAATGATTGAAAACCACCAAGAATCTCGTCCTCAATCAGGATTGTCAACTGCCGATGTAGTTTATGAGGCCGTAGCGGAGGGGGGAATAACCCGCTTCATGGCTTTGTTTTACTGTAATTTGGGGGATACTCAAGTTGGACCAGTCCGTTCAGCTAGAACCTACTTTTTGGATTGGTTAGGTGAATATGATGGATCTTATGCTCATGTTGGAGGAGCCAACACCCCTGGTCCAGCAGATGCCTTAGGTCAGATCATTAAATATGGTGTCAAAGATTTAAATCAATTTTCGATTGGCTTTCCAACTTTTTGGAGAGACTATCAAAGATTAGGTCGACCGGTTGCGACAGAGCACACGATGTACTCGACTACTCAGAAACTTTGGAGTGTAGCTGCCAAGAAAGGATTTTTAGTTAAAGATGAACGGGGGGTTGACTGGAATAAGTTTTTTGTACCCTGGAAATTTAAAGATGAGGATAAAACTAGGGGCACTGTTGGTAAAATCGAGGTGAATTTTTGGCAGAACAAGGGAGACTATCAGGTGAATTGGGAATATGATGGTGGCTGTAATTGTTACAAAAGATCTCAGGGATCAGTTGCCCATACCGACTTAAACACTAAAAATCAGTTAGCTGCCAAGTTGGTAATTATTCAGTTTCAACGTGAGTCAAACGCCAATGATGGTTATGAAAATAATGCGCATATGTTATATGGGACGATTGGCAAAGGGAAGGTGTTAGTTTTTCAAGATGGTAATGTTTCAGAGGGGACATGGAATAAATCAAGCAGGGTGGTTAGAAGTAAATATTTAGATCAAAGTGGAAAAGAGATTAATCTCAATCGTGGCCAAATTTGGATTCAGACTGTCCCTGAGGGGGCTAAAGTCACATATTAAACTGCCCAAACTTTTTCTGTCCAGAAAGGAGGTTTTATGGAAGATTTGTTTATCTCAAAAGTTCGGGTAAAATTACTTCAGCTTTTTTTATCCACAACTGATCCACTGCTTCATGTCCGAGAAATTGTTAGACGGGTTGGTGAGGAGATTAACGCTGTTAGGCGAGAGCTATCTAGGATGGAGAGGGCCGGGATGGTGGACTCAGAGTGGAGAGCTAATCGCAGGTTATATCATTTTCGTCGCGACTATACATTTTACCGGGAGCTGCTGGGGTTTGTTGCCAAAACTACTGGAATCGGTGGTGAGGTTGTAAATAATAAATCTCGTCTCGGCAAGATTAAGTATGCCATGATGGCAACTAGTTTTGCCAGAAATCAACCATCAGGACAAGATGACGTTGATCTATTAGTAGTAGGACAAATCGTTTTACCGGAGCTGCAGGCGATAGTAGCCACAGAGCAAGCAAAAAGAGAGTCCGAGATTAATTATTCGTTTATGGATGAAGCAGAGTTTAAATTTAGGGTCAGACGCCGTGACCCATTTATCCTAAAAGTGGTAACTCAGCCAAAGATTATGATATTAGGTGATGAAGAAGAGATGATGAGGGATGTGTTAGTCTAGTTGTATGCTTCGTAAACGTTTGAGTTTTTGGTTCATAATACTTCTCACTTTGGGTGGGATTTTTGTTAATCTGCCGGACTTACCTCAGGATAAATGGGGCGTGACGGGGAGATTTCCATTAAAGTTGGGACTGGATCTTCAGGGAGGAACACAGTTAATTCTACAAACTCAGATGGAAAATATTCCTGAATCAGACCGGGATCAGGCTTTAGAATCAGCAAGAAGTGTTATCGAGAGAAGAGTTAATCTGTTTGGTGTGTCTGAGTCGATAGTTCAGTCTTCCAAAGTTGGTAGTCAAAGAAGAATTTTGGTAGAGCTACCAGGAGTTAAGGATTTAGCAACCGCGGTGAATTTGGTGGGTCAAACAGCTCAGTTGGAGTTTAGAGAGATGATTGATTCTCCACCGCCAGAGGCAACCAAATCAGCTAATCCTTTCCGGGAGATCACCAAGTCTACTAGTCTAACTGGAGCTGATTTAAAAAAAGCTACGGTGGTGTTTGGTTCATCTAATAAAGGTTCATCAGGGCCTCAGGTACAAATTGAGTTTACTTCACAAGGGGGTGAAAAGTTTGCTGAAGTAACCAAGCGCAATATTGGTAAAGGGCTGGCAATCTTTGTTGACGAGTCTCCAGTAATGTGGCCCCCTCCCACGGTTCAGACTGAGATATTGGGTGGAGTGGGGGTGATTAGTGGAGGTTTTACTACTGAGGAAGCTAAAAATTTAAGCATCCAACTTAATGCCGGAGCTTTACCGGTGCCAATCAAAATTTTAGAGCAACGATCTATTGCTGCTACTCTTGGGGCAGAATCGGTCAATAAAAGTCTAATCGCTGCTTCAGTGGGGCTGGTTACTATTATGGCTTACATGGTGGCTTTTTATGGGGTATATGGGTTGCTGGCTGATTTAGGATTACTCATCTATACTATATTTGTGATGGCCATATTTAGAAGCGGATTATTTTTAATACCGCCGGTAACTTTAACTTTAGCTGGGATTGCTGGATTTGTGTTATCAATTGGTATGGCAGTGGATGCCAATATCTTAACCTTTGAGAGGATGAGAGAGGAGTTAAGGTCGGGAAAAAATAAAAAACTTGCTTTGGAGGCAGGATTTGTCAGAGCTTGGTCCTCAATTAGAGATTCAAATATCTCCTCATTAATTATCGCCACCATTCTATATATGTTTGGTACCTCTTTAGTAAAGGGATTCGCTTTAACGTTGGCGATTGGGGTATTGGTTTCGATGTTTTCAGCGCTTGTGGTAACCCGAACTTTTTTAAGGTTGCTGCCTAGATTCAGATGAAATTTACCTCACACCACCCACCGTATGAATACTTAAGAAAAAAATGGATTGCTCGGCACCGACAAGCATCAGAGAGTTTTTTAGATAGTCATTCAGACACCATCAAACATCTGACATTAGGAGGCTTGGGAGGGTTATTAATGCTATCAAATCCTGCAGCAATGGCCTCTTTACCTCAAAACACAAACGGGCTACTTGCTGACCGTTCCGCAAACAGAGATCAGGAACCGCAGTTGCGAACGGTTAAACACCTACAAGAGAGTGTACCAACTGAGGTAAGAAAATTAACCATAGAGGAGGAGAAAGAGATCGAGGAGATATTATCCCAACAATATAATTTACCAGTTAAAGCCGAAATAGATGGAATTAAATTAAATCGCTCCTATGGATTAATCGGTGGAGAGCAGCATCTTTACCGATACCCAGGGGATACAGTGTTTAAACATGCCGATACTACCTCTGATTGGGCGATGTATGGAGGGTCAGGGATCGCTCCTGGTCTTGGTGCTTGGGGGTATTTTGTGCCATCTGAGGCTCAATTTAGTAATAAAGACAAACTGCGGGAGCGTTACTATATAGCAGTTCAAACTTTTTTAGCTCCAGGGTTTGCGGAAAATGTTGGCAAGTACCGAGATTTTTTTAAGTTCAGAAAGATGCTTTTGGTAAACCCCAAGACAGGTCAGGCAGTGGTGACAGTGGTTGGTGATGCTGGGCCGGCAGAGTGGACAGGAAAACATTTAGGTGGGTCGCCTGAAGTGATGCATTTTGTAGGATATGCTAAAGGGCCAAGAAAAGGACCGGTGTTGTACTTTTTTATTGATGATCCAAAAGATGAGGTTCCCTTGGGTCCAATTGATCCAGCACAAGGCTATGCTAATTTAGTTAAAATATAGTATGTCATATTTTTATTCGTATCTAATACAAATAGATGATTTGGTAACTGCCATGGAGGAGCTAGAGTTAGAGGATCATCACAAACAACACCTGGGAGCTTTAGCTGACTCAACGGTACATCATACTATTTTGGATTTAATACTCTCGAAATTAAGTCCAACTGAAAAAACGACTTTTGTAAAGATGCTCCATAAAAATCCGCAGGACCCCAAGTTAATGGAGTTTTTGAAAGAGAGAATTGATGGTGTGGAGGATGAGATTCAAAAAGCAGCTAAAAAATTAAAGAGTGAACTACACGAAGATATTAAAGAGGCTAAAAAACAGCGATGACTAATTTAATGGGGAAAAAGTGGTGGTTTTTTATTCTCTCACTGGTTTTGATATTACCTGGCCTACTGTCTCTTTATTTGTATGGATTAAGATTTGGCATTGATTTTACTGGAGGGACTTTGTTTGAGTATCAATTTGATAGTGATATCTCTCAGGATGAGTTAAAACAAGTTTTTATCGATAATAAAATTGAAGTTTCAAGCATTATATTATCTGAACAAAACTCAGTAATAATTAAATCCAAGCCGTCGGAAGAGTTAATTATCTCCAGTATGAAGTCTAAGCTGGCTCTAAAATATGGGGAGGTCAAGGAATTAAGAGTAGAGAGTGTTGGACCAGTGGTTGGAGGAGAGACTACTAAAAATGCCCTTTTTGCCTTAGTACTTGCTACCTTAATGATCATTTTGTATATCGCTTTTTCTTTTCGGAAGGTGCCAAAACCAGCCTCGTCGTGGCGGTTTGGAGTAGTGGCGGTAGTAGCATTATTACATGATGTCATTTTACTGGTGGGAGTATTTTCCATACTAGGCCACTTTCTAAATATTGAGATTGATATTTTGTTTATGACAGCCTTATTAACAGTTATCGGTTTCTCGGTCCACGATACTATTGTGGTATTTGATAGAATTAGGGAAAATCTGCCAAAACATTTATCAAAGTCGTTTACTAGTGTGGCTGATATCTCAATTGTGCAAACACTAGGTCGCTCGCTAAATACCTCACTAACTGTAGTTTTTGTGCTTTTTGCTTTGTTACTTTTTGGAGGAGAGTCAATTAGATGGTTTGTAGTGGCCTTACTAGTGGGAATTATTTCGGGAACTTATTCGTCAATCTTTAATGCCACAGCCTTACTGGTTGTTTGGGAAGAAAAACTCGGCCACTAGGATTAAGAGAACTCCCTAATTCTTTTCAGTAAATAGTCATGGGTGTTTTTTGATGAATTGTCCTCGACCTCTGAAAATAATTTTTGCAAAATATCTCCCACTTGCTTGCCTGGTTGGATATTTAGGGTGTCCATAATATCTTTACCATTTATTTTTAGATCAGCAATAGAGAAAGGTTGCTGCAAGACCTGTTTAATTCTCTCCTGAAATTTCTCCATCCTCCAACTAACCGCCTTTTGGGTTCCTCCGCCTAATCGGTCAGCAATTCTTAGATTGAGCATATCTTCAATATTTTCCACCCCAACATTTTTGATAAATCTTCTAATCGCTTTGTCAGTTAAGTTCTCATCAACTGTAAAAAGGTGCCATCTAACCAACCGGTATAGCTTATCGGTTTGTTCATTGGACAAATTAAGCCTTCTGGTTATTTGTTTAATCTGGTTGGCGCCCACTAGGTCATGTTGATAAAAGGTAACATTGCCATCTGCTGCTACCTTCATAGTTTCTACTTTTCCTATATCGTGAAGGAGTGCTGCTAATCTAACTAATGGGTCAGGGGAAGGGCAGTACTTTAAGGTTAACAATGAATGTTCACCAATATCATACACTCGATCGTGTTTTGGACCTTCTTGGACTACTCCAAAACAGCTTTCTATCTCTGGCAAGATAATTTTTAGCACCCCTGATTCTTTCATTTTCACCAAAGATATGTATGGATTCATACCAGATAATAACTTGAACAACTCATCTCTAATCCTTTCCCAGGCAATTTCGCCGATCAATGATCCATTTTTGATGATGGATTCGAAAGTGTTTTTTTCTATGTCAAATTCAATCTGACTGACCATTCTAAAAGCTTTAATCATTCTTAAGGCATCTTCAAAGAAGCGAAGATTGGGATCTCCCACGGCTCTAATTAACTTATTTTCTAGATCCTGTTGGCCTTGATAAAGATCAGTTAACTCTCCACCCTGCGAAAGAGCCATAGCGTTTATTGTGAAATCACGTCGGGAAAGATCCTCTTTTAATTGATTGGTCCAAGAAACTTCAATTGGGTGACGGTGATCCTTATAAATACCCTCCTTCCTCATGGTGGTAATTTCCATAATTCCTAAGTTTGACGGTAGACCCACCGTGCCAAATTTATTGGTATAAAACGCATCAGGAAATAGTTGCAAAATCTCAGCAGGTTTAGCGTCAGTGGTAAAATCCCAATCTGTAACTTCCCGGCTCATTAATAAATCACGAACTGCCCCGCCAACTATGTAAATTTGGAAATTAGCCTGAGCGAATTTATCTAAAATAACTGTTACCTGATCAGGTATAGAGTATTGCATACTCAAGTCATTTTACTGCTTAGTAAGCTATGGTACAATCTGTTCTTACTATGGCTACCGCCATTTCTTCTCCTGATGAACTACTACAAGTACTCCTGAAAAAGAGAGGAATAAATACAAAATCAAAATCTGATCAGTTCTTTAACCCAGAATTAAAAGATTACCAATCGGAGCTATTACTTCCAGGGATTAAAACAGCAAAAAGTCGGATTTTAAAAGCAATTGAAAATAAGGAAACAATATTTATATACGGTGACTACGATGTGGATGGTTTAACTGCAACGGCAATTATCTATCAAGGGCTAGTATCTTTAGGAGTCAAAGTTTTGCCCCGTATTCCGCACCGAGAAAAAGAGGGATATGGATTATCTAATTTTGGTTTAGATTTAGCTAAAGATAAGGGAGCCACCCTGTTGATTACTGTTGATAATGGGATTGTAGCAGTAAAACAATCGCTATATGCTAAAAAATTGGGAATTGATTTAATTATCACCGATCATCATATACCAGGTAATGAAAAACCAGAGGCGGTAGCAATTGTTCACTCTACAACTTTTTGTGGAGCTGGGGTGGCGTGGTGTTTAATTAGAGAGTTGGTATCACCGGAATTGGCCGATAAATTATTGGCATTTGTGGCTATGGGGACTATCTGTGATCTGATGTTATTAGTTGGGGTAAATCGGTGGTTGGTTAAAGAGGGCATAAAGCAACTGCGGAAAACGGACAATATAGGTATATTGTCATTGGCTTCAGAGTGTGGTTTAAAAATCAACGAATTGTCCGCTTTTCATATCTCTCATATCTTAGGCCCTCGTTTAAATGCTGCAGGCAGAATTGAATCAGCGATGGATGCTTTAAGGTTGCTTTGCACTAAAGATCCTCAAAAAGCCAAAAAACTTGTGCAGTCCTTATGTTTAATTAATGATCAGAAAAAACAATTAACACTAGATGCTATTTTTCAAGCCAAAGAGTTAATAGGTAGTGATAAATTAGATTTAAGTCAT
The DNA here is from genome assembly GCA_001776975.1 of Candidatus Daviesbacteria bacterium RIFCSPHIGHO2_01_FULL_41_45. Lineage (GTDB taxonomy): Bacteria > Patescibacteriota > Microgenomatia > Daviesbacterales > UBA10151 > 2-01-FULL-40-24. The sequence continues at coordinate 42,986 of MFCS01000034.1, read as the reverse complement.
AAAAAAGTTTTAGTTCTCCATTCTTCTAAGTGGATTCCAGGGATTATCGGTTTGATAGCAGGAAGAATCTGTGATGAATACAAAGTTCCGGCGGTAGTTATCTCAGAAGGAGAGGTAGAGTCAAAAGGTTCAGCAAGATCTTTTAATGGTTTAGATATTGTTGCCACTATCAGAAAATGTAGTGATTTATTGATAGATGTTGGGGGTCACCCAAAAGCTGCTGGATTCACACTTGAGACCAAAAATATTTCTCAATTTAAGGAAAAGTTAGAAAATTTAATTAGTAAGATGGATAGGCAAAAAGGGGATACAGACTTGGCTGAAGCTTGGGTAGATGTTAAAAAATTGTCTGTAAGGTGGCTAGAGGTAATTGAGAAACTAGAGCCATTTGGGGTAGGAAATCCCAAACCAATCTTGGGATCTAGTATAGTTAAAATTAGTGATATGAGATTAGTGGGTGAGGGTAAGCACCTAAAGTTAAAATTAGACGGAGTGGGAGCGATCGCTTTTTCAATGGGCAACAGGAAGCCCTTATTAAAAGATGGGCAGCTAGTTAGTGCCCTGTTTTCTTTAGAGATCGATACTTTTAATGGTGCCAACCAGCTGCAACTAAAAGTTGTAGGGATAAATAATTAGCGGTTTATATCCCTAATCATGCGGAGTTGTTCTGGTGTTATGGTAAACACATCACTGTCTGGTTGCTCATGTCTTATCCGATAATCTTCTAGCGGAATGATAGTTCCACTGTGACCATCAAATATATATCCAGGGTGTCCCCCAGATGGATCTCTTGCAGGATCTTGATTGTCTATTCCATAACCAGCAATAAATTTTCTTTCATTATTCATACTTGGAACTCCTCCTTTCTTTTAAACTCTGTTATTCCAAGCTCTTTCCATTCTTCCAAGAGACTCCCTATAAGAGGGAGGGAAATTAATTGCTTGATCGGTTTGGTTTTTAAGGCTAATAGGTACAACATCCTCTACTCCGTTTCTTGCGGTATTCCATAATCTTGTTTGTCGGGCTATCCAAGCGTCTGAACCAATTGGGTATTTTCTTTCCATAATTTAAAACTCCTTTCTTTAAGCATAAAAAAACCTCCCTGGTGGGAGGTCTAATCCTTTCTGTCTTGAAGTAAAAATTACCTCAAGCGACCTCCCCAAGTTGCTCCTGCCAAAAGGAGCTCCTTGTTCAGGAGAGTGAGGACGACGGCATGTAACAATCTACTAACACTCATGCCTAAATTGTAGGCAATTAACCCTTAATTGTCAACGGTCTTTTATGTATTGACCAATATTTTAATTTTTGTTAACATTTACAGATTGTAATGGTTACGAAAAGTAATACATTTAGAACTTGGTTTTTCTTTAGCTCCTGAAAGGGGAGTGTTTGTTGGCGCATATAAGCGTCAGTATAAAAACAAACGGCTCCCGGAAGGGAGTTTTTTATTGGAAAAAATGAACAAAGATCATGAAATTTTAATAAATGGCAGTCCTCTGTGTATTGAGGTTGCACCAAGTCGCTTACAGCTTAGGGTTGGGTGTTTAGGCCCCGCAGGAACATATACTGAAACTGCGAGACATAACCTCTTGGGAGACTATTTATCGCAGATGGAGAGTAAGTTTTTGCCATCCAATAGTGCGGTTATTCAAAAAGTTGAAGATGGTGAGCTTGATCTGGGAGTTGTGCCAGTTGAAAACTCCACTGAGGGAGATGTAGTTGAGGTTTTACGGGAGTTGAATTATGCAAAAAGGGTCAGGATCTTAGCAGAAACAATCTTGGGTATTAAACATTCATTAATTGGAAGGTTGGGTGTTAGTCTGGAGCAAATTAGATCCCACCCACAAGCATTAGCTCAATGCAGAAGTTTTCTTCTGAAAAACTATCCAACGGTCAGTCAGCAGCAATCACTAAGTACCACCGCTGCTGTTGAGGCTGCAGTGATAGATAATAAAATTGCAGCTATAGCTAGTAGTAGGGCTGCTGAAATCTACGGCTTATCAACCATTGCCGAGGATATTGGAGATATCGTCGGTAACTCAACCAGATTTTTAGTAATCGGTAGAGGGGAGACCTCTCCAACTGGGTATGATGCGACTGCTTTAATTTTTACTCCAGTGAATGATCAAGTGGGAATTTTAGCTAAATGCTTAACTTTGTTTTCTTCATACGGAATCAATCTAACAAAAATTGATTCAAGACCAACAGGAGCCTTAAGAGAGTATGATTTTTTGGTGACCCTGGATGGTCACATTCAAGATAGTGCTGTCAAGGGAGCGGTTACAGAGTTAAGAACTAAGTATTGTCCCTCCCTCAGGGTTCTTGGTTCATACAGAAGGTCGGTTGGGCTTTGATATTTAAATCTATTGTCAGCACTAGTTATAACCTGCTATGATCATGCCTAGTGGAGCGAACATTAATACTAGATTGTAATAACAAGGTTGGCCAAGAAATTCGGGTCTGTGGCTGGGTGCAAACCAGACGCGATCATGGCAAGATTGCCTTTTTAGATTTAATGGATCGATCAGGAATAATCCAAGTTTTTTGTAGAGGTGAGGATGTTAAAGAGATTCATCCACAAGACGTCATCTGTATCACTGGGCTGGTTAACTCTCGACCTGAGAATTTAATTAACTCCAACTTAGCAACCGGTAAGATAGAACTTCATGCCAAGCAGATCGAGGTATTGGTAAAAGCTGCTGAATTACCTTTTGATATGGGGGGTAAAGATTTAGATCTACAACTACCAACTCTGTTAGATCATCGTCCTTTGACCCTCAGGCACCCAAAAGTCAAAGCTATTTTCAAAGTTCAGGAGGTGGTAATCGATGCTTTCCGCAAAGCTCTGACTGAGAAAGATTTTATAGAGTTTCAGGCTCCTACTATAGTACCAGCAGCCACTGAGGGAGGGGCAGAGATTTTTCCGGTTGATTATTACCAATACAAAGCATACCTGGGCCAATCCCCCCAACTTTATAAGCAGATCATGGTGGGGGTTTTTGAAAGAGTCTTTACAGTTGGTAGGGCCTATAGAGCCGAGCCCTCCGTTACTACCAGACACTTATCAGAATATATCAGTCTAGATTGTGAGTTTGGGTTTATTGAGAGCTGGTCGGAAGTTCCAGATTTAGCAGAGGATGTTATAAAAAGAATTTTTTCAGAGGTAGAGAAGCGATGTGGTCGTGAACTAGAGTTATATGGAGTAGGTGTGCCTCAAATAGCGGGTAAATTGCCGAGGATAAAATTAACAGAGGCGCAGCAAATTATTAAAACCAGAACTGGCAGAGAAGTTATTGGTGAACCAGATTTATCTCCTGAAGATGAAAGAGAGATTACAGAGTGGGCTAAGGAGAAACATGGATCTGAGCTAATAATTATTACTCATTACCCAACCTCAAAAAGACCTTTTTATACTTATCCTGATCCAGAGGATCCAGAGCATACGCTGAGTTTTGATTTAATTGGTAGGGGAGTTGAGTGGTTTACGGGGGGTCAAAGGATTAACGATCACCAGCAACTCTTAGAAAGTATGAAGAAAAAAGGAGTTAATCCGGAGAATTTTCAACTTTATTTACAGGCGTTTCAGTATGGCTTACCACCAGAGGGCGGATTTGCTATTGGTGCCGAAAGAGTTACCATGCATATCTTGGGCCTATCTAATATTCGTGAAGCAAGTCTATTCCCGAGAGATATGGAGAGGGTTGATGTTAGATTGTCCACCATAAAAAAATAATTCATGGTCCCAATACTTTCTGCCATCCTGGTTATGCTGGTTTCAATTTATTTAGTTTTAGGGTTTGATAAGGCTGCTGTTTTGGTTCAATCCTCTGTTGCTGCCGGAAACATACCTAATAATAAAATCGTTTCTGGAAATAAGATGATTCCTCAACCAACCACCCCGAAGCCTCCTAATTCCTTGGGACAGATGGCTCCAATCTTGACAGCTACATCATCCTTGGTAAAAGATATCTCCTCGGGAGCTCTACTTTTTTCTAAAAATGAGCATGAAAAAATCCCAGTAGCCTCCACCACTAAAATTATGACTGCCTTAGTAGGGAGTGAGTATTTTAAATCCAATGATATTTTGGAGGTTAAAAATCTCGTCGGTGTTAGTGGAGCCACCATGGGACTTATCCTGGGTGAAAGACTCAGCTTTAGAAGTTTATTATATGGCATGCTTTTAAACTCGGGAAATGATGCAGCATACACAATTGCTCATAACTATCCGGGAGGATATAAAAGTTTTGTAGAAGCAATGAACTCTAAAGCTCAAGAATTTGGGTTGAAAAACACTCATTTTGATAATCCAGCTGGATTTGATAGCGTCAATCATTACTCCTCAGCCTATGATTTATCAGTAATTGCTACTACTGCTGCTGAAAATCCACAAATTATGAGAGTGGTTGGAACAAAAGAGGCTCAGGTGGGATCGGCCAACGGCGCAGAGGTGCACAATTTAAAGAATTTAAATAAATTGTTAAGTACAGAAGGAGTAATTGGATTCAAAACGGGGTTTACGCCAGTTGCTAAGGAGAACTTTGTAGGGCTAATTGAAAGAGATGGACACAGAATTTTAACGGTAGTATTAGGGAGTGATGATAGGTTTGGTGAGACGCTAAAGTTAATTAACTGGGCTTATGCTAACTTCAGTTGGAATTAATTTTTTATAGCTGGGACGAGGGCAATGAAAGATGGACCCTCAAAAATATAGACAGGTTGTAAGTACGGGGTATAGGTTTGGGATTGGTAGTAAGCTAGACTGACAGAGGTGATGGAAACTAGAGCAGATGAGTTGTGACGACTAATAAAACCGGCCCCATTTTTTAGATCATCTAGTGCTTCGTTAGGGTTTTTAAGTTGGTAGGTTGAAGAGGATGTAAGATCGGTTGGCCAAAAAGTGTAAGTCACATCGTCAAAGCCTAGCTCTCCATTGTCTTTTGTTATAGCCTTGCCTTTAATCAAACCAAACAGGTATTCTGCCGTAATAATTGGTAAATTATCAATATGATCTGGCCAAAAAGTAACTGTGTTATCAACGACGTTATCTCGGCCTCTTTCTAACTCTGGTGGCAGTTGAATTTTAGATGAAAGATATGTTTTAAATTGAGAGACCAATGAATCCTTGTCTGGAAGATCGGCAGGCTGGGCAGAGGATGAAGAACTTTTTTGATATGAGAAGTTCCCAGATAAAATATTAATTATCAATTTACCACCTTGTTCATTGCTGAAGGTATAAGTATTGGGATCCTCAGTTTGCGGACCGATATTAAAATCTAACTTAGAAGCGAGCTCTCTAGCTCGGTCTGGTGCAAGTAAGGTTAATCCAGCTTGAGGGATAAAGTATACTTTTATAAATTTTGGAACTTGAGGTAGTTCGCCAGTGTTGGTATCTATTGAGTAGGCAAAGTTAGAGGAGGAGACGGTAGTAGCTGGAAAGTTAATATTTGGCAGTGTCCCAAATTTATTTTCAGCAATTTCTTCAACGGGAGGAATTTGCGCTAATTGATAGCGGTAGTAAAGATTAGATCCAACAGTAGTGAGGATAATCAACAACGACAGGATACCCAAGGTCAGGATAGCTCTTCTTGTCAGTAGGGCAGTTTGGGTCAGGGTCATTGGTTAGTTGTTCTTAATGGTAATTCTATTATACTGTAGCTTTAATCTGTATAATACTGGTATGAAAGTTAGAACTAGATTTGCTCCGTCCCCAACCGGTTTAATGCACATCGGTTCAGTCAGGACCGCTCTTTATGCTTATCTAACTGCCAAGAAATCAACTGGAGAGTTTTGGCTAAGGATTGAAGATACCGATAGGAAAAGGCTAGTGGAGGGGTCGGTAGAGGATATTGTTTCGACATTAAGGTGGTTGGGTTTAAATTATGATCAGTTAGTTACCCAATCTGACAGGAAAGATACTTATCAAAAGTATGCCAGGCAGTTAGTTGACGAAGGTCAGGCTTATGAAAAAGATGGGGCTATTTGGTTCAAAATGGATCTTGGTGGTAAAACTGTAGTAACAGATTTGGTAGGAGAAAGAGTATTTACATTTGAGAATAAGAACCAGAAAGATTTTGTAGTGTTAAAGTCAGACGGCTACCCCACCTATCACCTAGCTCACGTTGTGGACGACCATTTAGATGAGATGAGTCCCATAATTAGGGCTCCCGAATGGATCTCATCCTTACCTAAGCATGTCCAGTTATTTGAAGCGTTTAAATGGCAGATTCCTCAGTATGCTCACTTAACGATGATTCTGGGAAGCGACCGCTCTAAGCTCTCTAAAAGACATGGGGCTAAGGGAGCCTCAGAGTATAGCAGGGAGGGTTTCTTACCGGAGGCAATCTTAAATTATATGGCTCTGTTAGGATGGACTCCTAAGTCGGGCAAGGAGATTTTATCTCTAGACGAGATGGTCGCAGAGTTTGACTTAAAAGATACCCATCTCTCTAATGCTATATTTGATACTGTAAAATTGGAGTGGATGAATGGGGAGTATATTAGACAGATGTCGGATGCTGAGTTAACTAAAAGATTGCGGGAGTTTTTGATTGGTCATCCATCCATCACCCTTAAAATTGGCTCGGTTGTACCTTTAATTAAAGAAAGAATTAAGAAGCTAACTGATTTTATTCCCTTAACTTACTTCATTTTTGAAGAACCTGAGTATGATATCGAGATTTTTAAGAAGATTAAGATAGAAGCGCAGGGTGCAGTTTTGAAAACTATTGTCGGGAAATTAGAGTCTATGGAAAAACCATGGAAGGCAGATAATTTTGAAGAAATCTTCCGTAACTTAGCCAAGGAGTTAAATATTCCAGTTCGCGAGATGTTCCAGTTGATTAGGGTCGCTGTCTCTGGACAATTAGTAACGCCACCGCTTTTTGAGACAATAGAGTTAATAGGTGATAGGAATGTTTTGCAGAGAATTAAATTTGTAATAACTAAATATTTTTCTGTAGTATAATTTAGTGTACTAACTTCCAATGGCGAAATATGTTATTAATGGTGGAAATAAGTTATCTGGTAGGATAAAGGTTTCAGGTAACAAAAACTCCCTCTTTCCTTGTTTGTCAGCCTCGCTGTTAACTGATGAAGAGGTAGTGCTTAAAAATGTCCCGGAAATCGTGGATACCCAAATTAGTCTGGAGATACTGCAGGCTCTAGGGGTTAGGGTTAATTGGGATAAAAGTAGTCATATAATTACCCTACAAGCTAAAGAGCTTACTACTTCGACTCTTCCCAAAGATTTAATCCAAAAATTACGAGGATCTATAGTTTTTGCGGGAGGGATGCTGGGTAGATTGGGTAAGGTGGATTTTTATCACCCTGGCGGAGATGTGATTGGGAAGAGAAGCATCGATGTTCACCTAGAAGGGTTTAGACAGCTAGGTTTTGATTACCAAAAAGATGATCTTTACTACTCTCTAAAAAAAAGAGGGGGGATCAAAGATATCGAGATGTTTTTTGAGGAGGCATCTGTTACCGGGACCGAGAACCTAGTTCTAGCAGCTGTCTTAAACAGTAGTGTGACTATTTTAAAAAATTGTGCCCAAGAACCCCATGTGGTTGATTTGTGTCGGATGTTAAATAAAATGGGGGCTAAAATTGAAGGGGTAGGCGAGTCAACTCTAACGATAACTGGGGTAAAAACACTACAAGGAGTTGAGTTTGAGCTAGGGATAGATTATTTGGAGCTGGGAACATATGCCATAGCAGCAGTGATTACTGGAGGTGTTGTAGAGCTAAGGGTTGATTCCTTAAAAGGATTAGAACCAGTCATGTTTCACCTTGAGAGGTTTGGTATAGAGTTCAAACAAAAAGAAGGGGTGGTAGTAGTATCTGCTCCAACTCTGAGGGCGATACCAACCAAACTACATACTAATATCTGGCCAGGGTTTCCGTCAGATTTGATGAGTGTAGCGATAGTTTTAGCCACTCAAGCCAAAGGAACATCCTTGTTACATGATTGGATGTATGAGTCTCGGATGTATTTTGTGGATAAACTTATCTCCATGGGAGCAGCTATTGTTATCGCTGACCCACATAGAGTGATCGTTACTGGACCAGCTAAGCTATATGGAAGAACGCTGGAGACTCCAGATATTAGAGCCGGGATGGCATTGGTTTTGGCAGCCTTAATTGCCAAAGGAGAGAGTACGATTCATAAAGCAGAGTTAATTGAGCGGGGATATGAGGATGTCGTAGGTAAGCTAATTTCTTTGGGGGCAAGTATTACTAGGGTAGAATAATTTTATGTGGGGAAAATATAGCCTGCTTGCTATTTTGATTGGAGGGTTGTTGACTGCTTCTAGTAAATACGCCTACTGGTCGTTTGATTTGCCAATTACTAATCTCATTCAATCAATAAAATATGGATGGTTTAAAAGTTTTATGGAGTTAATTAGTTGGTGGGGATATTCACCGCAGTTAATATTATTAATTTTCTTAGTGGCGATTTGGCTGATTGTTTGGGGTAAAAAATTTGAGTCTGTTGTTCTGCTGATATCTACTAGTGGAGCACTAGGGCTGTCGGTGTTGTTTAAAACTCTAGTTGGTAGAATGAGGCCTGATCTGACTAGCTTTGATAGTTTCCCTTCCGGACATGTTTTATTTTTTGTCGGTTTATTCGGTTATTTAATATACGTGACTTACAGGAATCTGACCAGCGAAATATTAAAGGGTGTAATAATTTCCCTGTTTTTTATGTTGATAATTTTAGTAGGTTTGTCACGGATATATTTGGGAGCTCACTGGTTTTCGGATGTAATAGGAGGATACTTATTAGGATTTTTGTGGTTATTCATAATTATTAATATTACTGGGAGTATCCGCCGTGGGCGTTCATCTTAAAACCGGCTTGTTTGGACATTTTTTGGACAGTGGCAATCCTTAAGGCATCAAGTTCACAAAATCTTTGTTCTGGCGGTCTTAGCAAAACATCTTGTAATATACCGTGGGCAACTGCTTCGAAGCTCCCAAGAAAGAGAATATTCTCTAAAGATACATTTTTACCCGGCGGGTAACGATATAGCCTTTCGATATCCAAGAAACTGACCCCAGCTGTAAGTCTTCGCAGTAATCTAATAGCTGCTAAAAAGTAATTTGGGTCAAATGTCTCACGGTTGTACATTGTTTCCAGGAGATGATCTACTAACTCAGCCGGTGAGTTGGGGATAACCTCATCTCTGATAGAATCGGGATCATTTTTAAAGTGATTGGGATAAGGACTTTCTTCTAAGGAGACAACGTCGTTATAGTAAGAGATAGCTCTTTCAACCTGTAATCTTTCTTGACTGGTATGTTTGACATCAGAAAAAATTGTGGCCTGAATAGATTGATTAACTCCATCCCGTATTCTAAATACTGGTGGTGAAGTTAAGACCCTATTAAATTGACCCGTCATTAGTTCAAATGAGGCCTGATCCCGGTAGTCAATTACTCTAATTAACTGTCCTTGTGGATCAGTAATTTCAATAGCCCGTTGTGCACAAAAATGGCCAAATTGAAGAAGCTCTATAGTTGGGCGATCTTCTTCGAACAATCTTCGATAAGTAGTTTCTTGGTCCTCGCTTGATGTTTCAGTTGGGATAGGGTCAGATACAACCATAAAAGCTTTTTGGTCAGCAAGGAAACAGTTGGCAAGCCTGCTTTCAGACCCGGCGAATAATCTAATAGATGTAATTGTAGGGATTTTAGGAAACCTTACTTCAAAACACCCTCTGCTTTCTATAGCTGACATATAAAGGGGAGTATATTATTAACTTGGTATTTGGTCAAATAACCAGGAATCTTCCCAAAAAAGGCTTAGAATCTTATTCGTATCGTAATGCTTGGATTGGGTTAAGTCTGGCAGCACGAATTGCTGGCATTACTCCAAAAAGTATCCCGACCAAGGTGGAGAACCCAAAAGATAGCACTATTGACCACCAGGTGATGGTAGTTGTTAAAAATAACCCTATGATTAGCGACAAGCTAATTCCTAATGTAATACCAATTAATCCTCCCAAACCTGACAGAGTAATTGCCTCGATTAAAAATTGATTTCTAATATCGGTGGGTCTTGCTCCCAAGGCCTTTCTCAGTCCTATCTCTTTTGTTCTTTCTGTGACAGAGACTAACATAATATTCATAATTCCGATTCCACCCACAATTAACGAAATAGCTGCGATCCCTCCCAAAGCTAGTGACAATACGGAAGTTATCTGAGAGATGGTAGACAAAGTCTGCTCTTGGGTTTGAACTGAAAAATCATCCTCGGAGAGTCTTTTTTTAAGTATTGAGGTAGCCTCTGCTTGCACTTTCCTCACCTGTTCTGAGTTGTTGGCAGAGATATAAATAGTATTTAACCTATCCAACCCGAACTGTTTTTGAGCAGCAGTCAGAGGTATCAGTACGGAGTTGTCTTGATCAATACCAAAGGTAGAACCTCGTGATTTAGTTAAGCCAATAACCTTATATTTTAAGCCTCCAATATCAACTGATTGTCCGATAGGGGAGGTCAATCCAAACAAGGTACTAGCAACGGTGGGGCCAATAACCACTACTTTTCTGCCAGAGTTGGCCTCGGAATCGTTAAAAAATTTTCCTGAAGTTAGTTTTACAGAGATGATATCTGGGTAGTTACCCTGAACCCCGAATATGGCCACCCCGCGGTCAAGCTTATTATTATATTTCAAGGTAGAAGTTCTTTGGACAACGGCACTGACTTTAGCCTGGTCAAGAAGCTGTTTTTGTAAGTTGGTAGCGTCTTGTAAAATTAGTCGATTTGCTTGAATACCACCGGGAGATCTTGATCCACCGATTCTGCCAGGAATGACAAAAATTAAATTAGATCCTAATCCTTCAATCTGGGAAGTAATAAAACTGTTTAATCCCGAGACAAGAGAGATTAATAAAATTACTGAGGTGACGCCAATTACAATCCCCAGTATGGTCAAGATTGAACGGAGTCTGTTGGCTAGAATTGACCGTAATGCGGAGGACATAGTCTCGGTCATCATAGAATATCCCCATCCTTGATGGTAATAATTTTTTTTGCATGTTTAGCAATCTCTGGTTCATGGGTAATCATAATAATAGTTTTACCTTCTTTGTTTAATCTTTTAAATATTTGCATAATTTCAAACCCAGATTTAGAATCTAAATTTCCGGTTGGCTCATCGGCCAATAATATTTGCGGATTAGTCACTAGTGCCCTAGCGATTGCTACCCGCTGTTGTTGACCGCCTGATAATTGATTAGGATGAGATTTTAATTTATCACTAAGACCCACGAGATCCAAAGATATCTTAGCTTTTTCTAAACGCTCGTATTTTTCTATCTTGGCATAAATTAATGGTAAGGCAACATTATCGATGGCAGATGTTCTGGGTAGTAAGTTAAAACTTTGAAAAATAAACCCGATCTTTTGATTTCTCAATTTTGCTAGTTGATTGTCATTTAGTTTCGATGTTTCAACATTATCCAATAAAAAAGTTCCGGAGGTGGGTATATCTAGTAGTCCAATAATATTCATCAGAGTTGATTTACCTGATCCAGAGGCTCCAGTGATGGCGGTAAAATCCCCTTCGTTTATAGTAAGGTTTATATTTTTTAAGGCTCGAAACGATAACTCACCTGATTGGTAAATCTTGGTAATATTTTTGAGAATAATGACTGGTTTCACTTATTTCGATTACCGCCTCCAAGCAATCTGTGAAACTCTGTAAATAAACCTGGAGTTTGCCTTAAGCTAATATTTGTTGGATTGAGAACTACCCTTTCTCCTTCGCGCAACCCTTCTTTGATCTCTATTTCGCTATCTGAAGAAATCCCGGTGGTAATTTTTTTAGATTGTATTCCATTAGCAGTTTGAACTAAAACAGTACCGCTATCTTTTAAAGCTTCAAGAGGAATGGTCAGGGTATTAGTATCACTGGCGATTGTAATAGAGGCTTGTCCATTTAAGCCATTAATAAAATCATTTGATGAAGCATCCAATTTTATTCTAACTTTTACCACAGTAGCGTTTGAGCTGGTTAGTTGAGTTTGACCCATAATCTCTGAGACTTTTCCTGAAAATATTTTGTCAGGAAAACTATCAAGTACAATCTCGGTTAGTTGAGTAATTTTAATTTTAGGTATATCAGTTTCATCAACCTCGGCATCAAAAAAGGATTCTGATTTGTCAGAAACCACAGCTATCGTCTCCGTTGTAGAAACTCTTTGTCCAGCTACTACACTGACCTCAGTAATTATTCCGTCAAAAGGAGCAGTAATCACTGAGTTTTTATAAGCAGCCTGGGCAGCCTTTACACCATCATAGGCGTTATCTCTAGCTACTTCAGCCGTAGTTCTGGTTTGTTTTTGTAGATAAGTTTCATCTTTTTCATGATTTTTTAAGTCATCATAAACCTTATCAACAATTGCCTGTTTATCTTTAAGAGTGTTTTGGGTTTGTTGTAAAGCAATATTTAATTCTTGAGTGTCTAAACCCGCAATTAGCTGCCCTGTTTTTACTATATCCCCCACTGCAACATGCAAATAAGAAAGTTTACCGCTTGATCCAAACTTTAAGTTAATAGAGCTTTTGCTTTGTAAACTACCAGAGATAGAAATGATGGATTTGATATCGACTCTTTTAACCTCAGCAAATTGAAGGGGTTCTTTGCTTGCAGATAATTTTAAGAAAAGAAATCCACCGCCAATTAGAATAATAACTGTGATTAATAACAGATACCTTTTTTTGAGATTAAAAACTAATCTAAATAATTTTACCATGGCCTAGAATTTTAACATTTAAACTCATATAACTCAAAGATTAACGAAGAGTTAATCTGGCTTTAAATCTTTTTTCAACCTCTTGAAAGTTATCAACCCGAAATTGAACAAAATGATTTTATCAGTAGATTTTTTAGACACAGACTATGGTTTAGTTAGTTGATCGGCGTAGATTGTTAGGTAGTTAATATCATCCTCCAGGTACTTCCTCTCAGTGTTATCCATCGGGAAGTGGTCTAATAATGGTTTAAATCTGGTTTTATGGGTATTAAATATCTGTAAAATAATCTGTTTTTTGTCATTTAAATCGTTTTGAGAGACCATCTCAGTGAGTTGTCCCGCTGTAGAGGAGTATCTTAATGATGATTCCAGAGTGTATTCAAAATTACGGGATAATATCATTTGTTCAATCTCCCTTGCCCTTTGTTCTAATAAATATATTAGATAGTCAGCTTTGGCTTGAGGGCTAGATTTCATCTCCAAGATGGTTTTTTCTTGCATCCTTTTTATTCGATATAAAGGACCAAGATTTTGATATATTGAGGATGGGAAAAGCTGGACAATTAGTACCAAAATTAAAACAATGATAGTTCCCAGTTTTATGTAGCTCACTTAGCGGATGTTAGCAGAAAGAATGCTACCAGACAAGAGTAACCTCTGTGGCTCAAGTTTTACGAATAAGTTTGGCAATATATATAATTTGCCTGATTTCGCCGTCGTTTCCTTCTATTTCTGTTATTCCAGTTAAGCGGTTGTATTCTCGAAGATACTCCGATAATGCGTCTTGGTTTTCTTTTAACTGAGACTGCATAGACTTAACTTTTTCATTAACATCAGCAACTTGGGGCTGTTTTAGTATCTGTTGTTTAGTATTGGACTTAATTCTCGCTGCTTCTTTGGCGACATCAGAGTGTTTTTTAAAAGTTTCATCGTTTTCAAACACAGACTGGAGCATCTCCTTTTGTTTTTTTAATTCTTCACTCAGCCGGTCGATAGTAGAAAGATTAGCTTTAATCATCGCTTCCAAGTTCATAGCGACCGACGTTGTAGATGTTTCGTCGGTCGGGGTTAATGTTTGTTGATTGTCATCCATAGTATCTAAATATACAGACTGAGACACCTAAAACGCAAGAGAGTATTTAGACTCTAATCTTTATTAAAATAATCGTAGACAGCTTTTGATAGGAGGGCAATTCGGTTCTGAGCCCCCGTAGGTGAATCACTCTCTGATAAAATAATTATTAAATAATCTCCCTTTTGAGTGAATACAACTCCGGCATCGTGCTTGAACCAACCCAAATCCCCGGTTTTGTGAGCCACAATAGTTTCTGGGGGAAGGTATCTTGGCAACCCGTCATTAAGCTGTTGTTTTTTTAGTATTTCTATCATCTTGTCTGAGAACTCAGGTGTTACTAATTCTTTACGGTATAGTTTTTCATAAAATAAAGCTATATCAGAGGCTGTAGTTTGAGGCGGGTCGCCAATATCTGATGCATTTAATCCATTCTGGTTTAAAAATACTTTTATTTGAGAGTTACCAACCTTTTCAGCTAATAGTAGGGCAGCATAGTTGTGAGAGATGGTAATCATTTGGTGTAAGCTTTGCGACACTGTCGCTGTTATCCCCCCCTCTGTTAACTCGGGATCAATTATTGCAAATTTTTGATTTAAGGTTGGGATGTTTTGGGATAAAATATCGTCCTCTTTTAATCTTCCATCTTTAATGTGGGTATAGACAGTAGCCATTAACCACAGTTTATATAAACTTCCTGGTTCATAAACTCTATTTTCATTTAATGCAAATTCCTGACCGTTTTTAAAGTTTTTAATTACTACAGCATAGGTTCCTTGAGAATCTTTTAAAGAATTCATTACAATTTTTGTTAAAGGATTGGGTTTAAAGTTAGAGGAGATAAGTCTGGTATTAACATCAAAAATCTGACTAATAAAAAATAGGATGAGTAGTGAAGTGATGATTACAAAGAAGATCTTCCCTCTAGCCATCCCCCCAGTTTACCACGTCCGGTTATATTTATGGATTCAGGGCGTTTAATACCTCATCAGCGGTAGTTAGTTCAACTGTATATTGTGGACTGTCACCCGGACGATGGATCAATAATCCATGGATTGTACTTTCCTGAAAACTACCATCAGCTACCTTACTTTCAATAAAAGGAATGAGATCGTTGTCATCGGGCATTCTAGTAAGAGACAGTATACCTTCATATTTATCAGGGAATAGGCGCCTAGCTGTGAGTATCTCCGACCTTACTGATGTTTCTATAACTTGCGGAATCTGATCCAAAGCTATATTTTGATCAGGATTCTTTCTTAGTGCGAAAAAGGCTGTACCATCTGATTTGACTAACATAAGTGCGCTCATGCCTATTGCAAGACGGCTGCATTGCTCTGGCCAAATGTCAATGTATCTACCTTGGGCCAGAGTTCTCCATCGGCAGGTTCTATTTTGTACCCTTCTGGCTAATATTTGGCTGCGATAAGGTAATTCGAATACCTTCACAGGAATTCCTTGGAGACATTCAATTGAGTGAATAGCCATGTGTGGAATATATACGAGAGGAGCTTATAAATCAAGTTGTGATCTGGATTACAGATATTGGTATAGCTTCAATCGTATTATATCCCCAATGGGAGGATTGGGTATTAAGGACATGACTCATCAGCAACGAGTAACTCATCGTTTAAAAATAGCCAAAGGGCAATTAGACACTGTGCTTAAAATGGCAGAGGAGGGTCGTTATTGTATTGATGTTATATATCAATCTCGTGCGGTACAAAGCGCGCTCCGAGAGATAGACTATCTTATCTTGGAAAACCACCTACAGACCTGCGTAGTCGATTTCGTTAAGAAAGGTAAAACCAAACAATCAGTAAGAGAAATAATCAAAATTTTTAGGAGCAGCAATGAATGAAAAAAAACTGCTTATTATAATCGGTATCCTGACAGTAGTTATTTTATTTGCTGGTATATACTTTTTAAGTACTACAACCAGTACTTCGCAAATTTCGACTTCTGATAACGTTAAGGCTTATGTAACAGATCCCACTAGTTATGATTGGGGAATAATTCCTATGGATAAGGGAGATGTTGCAAAAACTTTTACGATTAAAAATAACGGATCTGATACCCTTAAACTTTATAATGTTAAAACTTCCTGTCATTGTACCAAGGCCTATGTGGCGATTAATGGTATTGAAAGTCCTAAGTTTGGCATGGACAGCTTATCTTCCTGGACAGGAGAGGTTGCTCCAGGGCAGGAGGCAAAGCTAACTGCTGTTTTTGATCCGGCATTCCACGGTCCCCAAGGAGTAGGGCCAATAAATAGGTTCGTCCTGATTGAAACAAACGATAAAGCAAATCAAAAATTAACGTTTACTCTTACAGGAACGGTGGTAAAACAATGAAAAGAAAGAAAATAATAAATCGTTTAATCCATAAAGCTATTCCTTTATGGATTGTTTTATGGCTGGTTTTCAATTCGACTATGGTGGTTGCTATTGCGGAGTATTATATTATGAAGAAAAATTTCAATGAATATGTTGTTAAACTATCTAAAACAACACAAAGTCCAGAAGAATTAGTACAAATTTTAAAACAAGCAGTATTACCTCAAAGTGGTTATACCCTGGCAGTAACTTGGGGAGACGTTGGGCAGCAATTACTGCAGTCAGGAGTAATAGATCAAGGAAAGTATAAAGAACTTTTTTCCGGGGATACAGTCTCCTTAAATCACATGAGATATTTGGAGAATAAATCCTCTGATCAGATGGTTATTAATGAAGAAAATTCCCGATTTATGGTAAATACTCTCTGGGCGTTAGGATTAGTCAACAAAAGTAAGATTTTAGACGAAGGATCAATGCAAATATATGGCAAAGGAGATGTTATGAATTTTGCCTCCACTGGTGGATGGAATTTGGGAACAAAAGCGACCAACCAGGTTTACTCTTCTACAAAAATTATTGAGCTAACACCGGAGCAGGAAATACAAGTCCAAAAAATTGCCAGGAATGTATACCGCCCCTGTTGCGGAAATCATAGCGAATTTCCGGATTGTAATCATGGCATGGCAGCTTTGGGATATATCCAATTAGCTGTAAAACAAGGAGTGACTGAAGACCGTATCTATAAAGATATACTTGCTCTTAATTCATTCTGGTTTCCTCAAAACTATATAGAGTTGGCAGCATACTTTAATAAAGAAGGTAAGGAATGGAAAGATATAGATGCCAAACTTGCTTTGTCAGCGGATTACTCATCTGCTCAAGGCGCTCAAAAGATTAAGCAATCTATTCAGAATATACCTGGGTTGAATAACTCTGGTGGAAGTTGTGGGACATAATGGAAGGGGCGCTTTTTCAAACATCACTGATCGCTGCCTTTGTGGCAGGAATCGTGGCACTTTTTGCGCCATGCTGCATCTCTTTCCTTCTTCCCGCATATCTGGGAAATGTTTTCAAAGAGAAGGAAAAGGTAGTTTTAATGACTCTTGTTTTTGGATTGGGAATTTTTGTGGTAATGATGCCGGCAGTTTTGGGAGTTGCAGCTTTATCAAAAGCACTTTTTGTTTACCATAATACTATTTATTTTTTGGGTGGATTTGTGATGCTTATCTCAGCAGTGATTACATTTTTGGGGCTTAAGCTGCCAATGCCTAGTTTTGGGCACAGTACAGGAGGTAAAACAGATGTACTATCTATATTTACTTTGGGTATTTTCTCAGGAATCACCAGTGCTTGTTGTGCCCCAGTATTGATTGGGATTTTAACCCTGACATTTCTTTCTCCTAATTTTTTGGGGGCTTTGGCAATCGGAGGTATGTATGTATTGGGTATGGTGATGCCGCTTCTTTTTATTGCCGTTTTTCTTTCAGGAAAAATGACAGGATTGATGTTTTTAAGAAAGCCATTATTTAGTTTTAATTTTTTAGGGGAGGACTGTACGGTATTGGTAAGTAATTTTATAGCCAGTATTATTTTTGCTCTTACCGGAATTATGATTATTTATCTTAAAGCAATTGGCAAGCTGGGAATGGGTGACCTAGAGGGCTTCACAAAAATTATTACCAGCTCAGCTGCGTATGTTAATCAATATGTAGGAGATAATCTGCTTTTAAATCTTATATTCGTAGCAGTAGTTGTTTTTATACTTTATAAAGTAGCAAAGAAAATATAAACTTATTGTGTCGAAGGAGGTGAGTTAATATGTTAAATGCACAGGCATTTGCAAATGCGCTAACAACTGTGATACTGGGAGTATATATCGTATGTAGAGTAGCGTCACTTATTGCTCCGGACTTTCTTTTTAACGTTGCCAAAAGTTGGTTTCACACGCTTAGCGTAGATAGTTTAAAAGGTACAGCACCAATGGATACGGGAATGTTTTTATTTGGAGCAATTACTCTGGCTGTTTTAGTTTGGGTAACAACATACGCTACTGTATCACTTTATAATAAATGGGCTAAGTAAAAAATATTGGGATATCCTTCGATTCGTCACTTCATTCCTCACTCGGGACATTCTCCTCGCTGGCTATGGCCACGAGCGAGCAAAGCGAGTCGAATGGTTGCCAGGCTTGGACTCGAACCAAGATAAATAACTTCAGAGGCTATTGTCCTACCATTAGACGACCTGGCACTGTGGGTAGATTTTAACAGAATTAAGATAGGAATTCTAATTTAAGATTACTATTTCCAGTAGGTGTCACGGAATAGTTTTGGTTTGGTTTCAAGTTCTAATCCAGGAACTCTGGTGGCGTGAACTATTCCCTCATGTTCATAATGAATTCCTGGTTCCAGATTAATATTAAAATATGCTCCTGTAACAATTCTTCTTCCATGTGGCGTATTAGCAATCCATGTTCTATCACCCCTTTTTTCCAACATCAGACCCTCCACAAAACTTGCCCAATCTTGGATGGTGTTATCAGGCACAGTTGTTGGTAATAGACGTTCCCTTGCTTCAATCATATTATAAAGCTGAAGGAGCAATTTTAGCAGGTTAATAACGATTGAGCAAGGGTTAACTTAGCGGAGGTCTAACCAATCAAAAAATCCCGCACGTAGCGGGATTTCTTGACTAAACCTAATTTCCTTACGAAACTCAGGCCGCTAAAATTTATATCATCCCTTGAAGTTAGGGTCAACTATGAACTACTATATCAAAAGGAGGTTCTGATGATATTTATTGGTGCTGATCACCGGGGTTTTGAGTTAAAAGAGGCACTTTTTAGAAGGCTTAAAGATGAAGGATATGAGATAACTGATCTGGGGAATCAGATTTTGGATAGAGATGATGATTATGTGGATTATGCCCAAAAAGTAGCGGAGGCTGTTAGTAATGATCCCATAAATAAAGGAATTATTCTTTGTGGTTCTGGAGCCGGAGTAGATATGGTGGCAAACAAGTTTGATGGAATTAGATCAGCGCTAGTTTTTGATATTCCTAGGGCCATCCAAGCTCGGGCCCACGAAGACGCTAACGTTATTTCTTTACCAGCAGATACTTTGCAAGAGGAATTGGCTTTTGAAATTATCAAAGTTTTTTTATCAACCGAGTTTAGCGGTGATGAAAGACATCTGAGAAGATTGGAAAAATTAGAACAAATTGAAGAGACTAATTAAATAAACTCACCCATGATCCAGATTCTTCCAGCGATTTTAGCTACCACTGAGGAAGAGTATAAAGAAGCGGTTAGTAAGATAAATTCTTCAGATGAGTTAAGTGGAGGAATGGTTCATGTTGATGTGGCCGACGGAATCTATGTTAATAGTAAAACGTTTTGGGGAGATTTCAGTAAGTATCCTCTGCAGTTAGAAAAAGAGGCTCATTTAATGGTCAGTGAACCAACTAGTTTTGTCACCCGATTGAGCCTTTATAAATTTAAAAGAGTTTTATTTCATTTAGGGGTTGGTAAAGAGGATCACATAATTGAGATTATTAAACAAAGACACCTAGAGGTGGGATTAGTTTTGAATCCAGAAATGTGGCTAGACCAACTGAAACCGTACTTAGAAAAAATAGATGTAGTTTTACTGATGGGTGTTCATCCGGGAAAACAAGGACAGGATTTTATCCCGGAAACCTTGGATAAGATTAAAGATTGTGCTCGACTTAGGAAAGATAATGCCCTATCATTTAAAATAGGTGTTGATGGAGGGGTTAGTCCGGACAATATTAAATCAATCATGGAGACTGGGGCAGATTACGCCGTTGTTGGATCGCGACTTCTAAACGGAGATATTAATGAAAATTTGGAATCTTTTTGGGAAGCTATTCTCTAAACAAAAACCACACTCAAATAATCCTATTAAAAACGTGGCTATCTTTGGCTATGCTGATGCCCCCGATAAAAGTGAGCTTTTTCAATCAGTGGTAGCGGTTTCCAAAAAATTGGCCGAGTCGGGTTTTACAGTAGTTGATGGGGGAGGGCCAGGAGTGATGCGGGCAGCCACTATTGGAGCCAAAAGTGGGGGTGGAAAAGTAATTGGGGTAACTTTGGAGATTGAGGATATTCCTAACTTTGAAGGACGAGATTCGCGTAATTTATTTGATGTGGAGATAAAAACTAAAAGTTATGTCGAGCGAACCTTAATGTTGATGAAAGAGGGGCAAGTTTACGTCATCTTTAATGGTGGTACGGGAACAATCTCGGAGTTTGGCATGGCCTGGGGGTTGGCTAGATTGTATTTTGGCCACCATAAACCTTTGATTTTATATGGCCGGTTTTGGGTAGATATTATCAAGAGTTTTAAGGATAATATGTTGCTTCGTCCCGAAGAGTTAAGGGTTTATAAAATTGTGGAGACACCGGAGCAGGTATTGTTAGCTATCAGAGAATTTGAGAATGAATTAAGCAGGGGTGAGCACACTCATCTGGAACCGAGCCAGGAAAATGGGTATACTGTCTAGTGATGACTCTGCCCGATTCTGCCATCAAGCACCTCGAATTAAAAGCTAATGAGATCCGCCAGGATATTATCAAGATGTTGCTTGAAGCGGGATCAGGGCACTCTGCTGGGCCGTTAGGGATGGCAGATATTTTAACAGCGCTATATTTTCACATCTTGCACCACAATCCACATAATCCTGATTTAGCAGATCGGGATCGGTTAGTTTTATCCAACGGTCACATTTGCCCGGTTTTATATACAACTTTGGCTCATTCAGGATATTTTCCAGTTTCTGAGTTAAAAACTTTAAGGAAGTTAGGGACTAGATTACAAGGACACCCTCACCGGGGTTCTCTGCCAGGATTAGAAACTACCTCTGGGCCTTTGGGGTCAGGTCTTTCCCAATCTTGTGGCATGGCTTATGTAGCCAAGATGGATCAAAAAACTTGGAGGGTGATCTGTTTAATGTCAGATGGGGAGCAGGAGGCAGGAAATACCTGGGAGGCGGTGATGTTTGCTGGTAAAAACAAGTTGGATAATTTAGTGGGGGTGATTGATCGGAATAATATCCAAATTGATGGTTTTACGGAGGATATTATGCCCCTCGAGCCGTTAAAAGATAAATATGAATCATTTAACTGGCATGTTGTGGATATTGATGGACACAACTTTCAATCTATTCATGATGCTTTTGATTTAGCCAAAACAATTCACAGTAAGCCAACTTTAATCTTGGCTCACACTACCCCCGGTAAAGGGGTGAGCTTTATGGAAAATAAATATGAATGGCATGGCAAAGCTCCAAATAAACAAGAGGCTGAAGAAGCACTTACACAGTTAAGGCATATCGAGGAGGCAATTAGACATGCTTAATGATCAAGCTCATTTAAACCCAAAATTATTTGATGATGATATTGAGCAGGTTCCATCCCGTAATGGTTATGGCGAAGGATTGGTTCTGGCTGCTGATGCCAATGATCAAGTGGTGGCTCTTTGTGCAGACTTAACTGAATCAACCAGAACCGAAGAGTTTGCTAAAAAATATCCCAACCGCTTTATAGAAATTGGAGTAGCAGAGCAAAATTTAGCAGCAGTGGCATCTGGTATGGCTGCAGCTGGCAAAGTTCCTTTTATCACCTCTTATGCTGTGTTTTCTCCTGGCCGAAACTGGGAACAGATCAGGACTACCGTTTGTTATAACAACCAACCGGTTAAAATTATAGGTAGTCATGCTGGGATCTCGGTTGGACCGGATGGAGCAACCCATCAAGCCTTGGAGGATCTAGCAATTATGAGGGCATTGCCCAATATGGTGGTGGTTTGTCCTTGTGATTCAATTGAGGCTAAAAAAGCCACTGTTGCTATAGCTAAAAATTCTAAACCATCATATTTAAGATTATCCAGATCAGATGTTCCAGTAATTACCACCGAGTCCACCTCTTTTGAGATCGGTAAAGCCGAAGTTTTTTATGAGGGTAAAGATGTAGCTATCATCGCTTGTGGGCAGATGGTTTATCGAGCTTTATTGGTGGCCAAAGAATTAAAAGAACACGGGATTTCTATCAGGGTGATTAATAATCATACTATTAAGCCCTTGGATCAAAAAACCATTCTCAAGGCAGCTGAGGAGACTAGGGCGGTTGTCACAGTCGAGGAGCATCAAATTCATGGAGGATTAGGGGCAGCGGTAGCTGAGTTAATTTCTCAAAATTTTCCGGTACCAATTAAGATTATTGGTATAGAGGATCGGTTTGGTGAGTCTGGTGAGCCAGAAGAGCTATTAGAAAAGTTTGGATTAACTACAGAAAATATTAAAAAAGCAGTCCTGCAAGTTCTGCGCATGAAGGAAAAATAATCACACTCGACTTTTTGCAATCTTTTGCTACAATTGCCCTGTGGTTGAAGTAGTTGAGCCAGCGAAAGAAGACCTGAAGGATATTGCTGCTTTACCAATTCCCAACGATGATGAATTATTAGCGGATTTGGGCCCAAAAGATCTGAATGCCTTAACCTTG
This sequence comes from Candidatus Daviesbacteria bacterium RIFCSPHIGHO2_01_FULL_41_45, assembly GCA_001776975.1. Taxonomy (GTDB): domain Bacteria; phylum Patescibacteriota; class Microgenomatia; order Daviesbacterales; family UBA10151; genus 2-01-FULL-40-24. The sequence continues at coordinate 20,299 of MFCS01000034.1, read as the reverse complement.
TATTTAGGAGATATTAGACGGATACCATTGTTAACCGCAGATCAAGAAATCAGTTTGAGTAGGAGGAGGGATGCTGGAGATATAGTTGCCAGGACGAGACTTATTGAGGCTAACTTAAGGTTGGTTGTGTTAGTAGCAAGAAGACATCGGGAGAGGGGGGTGGAATTTGAAGACCTGATTCAGGAAGGTAATATAGGATTACTGAGAGGAACAGACAAGTTTGACTAGAGAAGGGGCTTTAGGTTCTCAACTTATGCTTACTGGTGGATCAGACAGGGGATAACCCGGTCAATCATAGAAGACGCTAATTTAATCAGACGTCCGGTTCATGTTAATCAGGAGTTAGTAAGAATAGCTAGACTCCAATCCGAACTATCTCAAATATTTGAACGTGATATTAGTCTGACTGAGTTGGCACAGCAGGCATCTACTACTTTTGGGTGGGATGACGAAAAATCTACCAGATTGGTCAGGATGCTTAGAGCTGGTAGGCCAAAATCTTTGGATTTGCCAAACTCATACGACGAAGAGGGGTTTATGCATGAGAGGATCCCTGATCCGCATGCCAGTGTTGAGGATCAGGCAGATGTTGGAGATGCTTCTGGTTTAGGTCTGAGGTTATCCAAGCTAGTTGGGGAGAGGGCAGCTGAGATCCTTAGTTTAAGGTTTGGTTTAAATGGAGGTGAACCCCATACTTTAGCAATGGTAGGAGAGAGGTTGGGAGTCTCTAAAGAAAGAATCAGACAGCTTGAAGATAGAGCTATAGTGATACTCAGGAGATTGGGTCCTTCTAAAATAACCCAGACATTTGGAATAGCTCCAGAAGCAGTGGTTGCAAGATTAGCTCCCAAAGAAATGAGAGCGGCTGTTTATATAGAAAAACTGGCGGTATCTGAATCTCCGTTGGTGGATAGAGTGATAGAAATTGTCCCTGTTCCAATTACGGATAAGTATCTGTCAGTTGGGTTTAGAGTTGAAGAGTTGCTAAGGGTGGATGAGGGATCAGGCGTTGTGGAGTTACTTTCACCTAATAAATTGGTGGGTGAGTTATTTAGGGAGATGTTGGGTAGTGTAAGTGAGCAGGATGGGAAAAAATTTAGAGAGACGATGAGCCGGCGGATCTATAAGGCTAAGAATAAATTATGGGTGGATTTGTTACGACTTGGAAAGGATCAGATTGTTGAACAGATTAATATAACAGGGCTAGAGCCAGACCTAGCCATAATAATTGAGGGTTGGAGAAGTAATGAAATTATCCGTTCTTGGAGTATTGAATATTTATGCAGGGTTTTAATTGGACGATCTTAAGGAAGATTATGATACCAAACAGTGGTTGTAGTAGAATTGGCACATGAACTCAGAGGTTCAGTATAAGTTACTAAAGTTCTTTTCAAAATATAAAAAAAAGCAATTAAAAAAGGGTACTATTTTCATCTCTCCTGATCAAAAAATTAAAGGAGTTTATTTTTTAATTAAAGGCACTGTGAGGGTATTTTTAATTTCTAAAAATGGAGTAGAAATAACTGTTAATATTTTTAAATCACCATCTTTTTTCCCGATGAACTGGGCGTTAAATAATAATCAAAATAGACACTTCTATGACTGTTTAAGTAATTGTGATCTTTATTTATCTCCAAAAAAAGAGTTTAATGTTTTTTTTAAATCTAATCATGACTTAGTCTTAGATCTTTTAGAAAGAATCTACCAAGGATTAGAGGGGTATATGCTAAGAATAGAATCGTTAATAGGTGGAGATGCACACTCTAAATTGCTATCTCATCTTCTTATCCAAGCTAAACGCTCTAATCAAGATCTAGAAAGGGTGATAAAATTAAGACTTTCTCATACATACCTGGCAACAGAAACGGGATTATCTAGAGAAACAGTCACTAGGGAGATGAAGAAATTAAAAGATAGGGGTATTATCAATTACCAGGGTAATACGCTACTGATATCCAATCTGTCAGTTCTGGAAAAAGAGCTTTCATCTAGCCTTTAATAATGGTGTTTTTTATCACTGAATTTAGTTAATAATTATGTTACATTCCAGGCGGTGTGATGGGGTAGGTTCCCGGAAGGGTCTGCTAAGAAACTGATAGGAACGCGCGTCACCCTTTTGAGTAACTAATTTTCAAATAAAGCGTTCCAAAATTCTTGGTCCTACCCTAATCACGCCACATGAGCAAGTTATGAAAATTAATGAAAGCCGTTTTAGATAGCAACGATGTTAAAAAGCTTCTAACATTATCAGGTGAGACTCTTATTGTTGCCAAAAGACAACACCCTTTTATATTAGCAATAAAATTGTGCTTAACACTTGTTTTGTCAGCTTGTGTGTTATTTATCCTTTGGGCGGTACTCTCTTTTATGCAGATAAGGGTTGTTATTCAGATCGCTACCTATACAATAGCTGTGTCTGTAATAGCTAACTTTTTGGTAAAAGTAATGATTGATTGGTACTTTCATATTTATTTTGTCAGCAACAGAAAAATATTGGAAATTATTGCCATTCCTTTTTATTCGGATGTTGTTAATGATGTATTTTTGGATCAGGTCAGGACCACCGAAGTTGATGCTAACATTGGAAATTTCATGGAAGAGATTTTAAATATGGGTGATGTCACAATAGCTTTTGACCGTCCCTCCCATGACCAATTATTTGTGATGAGATCGATTACTAATCCTCGTGAAACAGCTATGAAGTTAGGAGATTGTTTAGAGGTGATTATGAACAGCTCCCCAGTTTGGTTTAAAAGAGAGACTCACCCTGAACATATTAAATTTACAGAAGATATTTACCCAAATAAGCTAGGAGTAATTTAAGATGTGGACTGTTGAGATTACATTGCTTTTTTTATTCTTTTTATTTTTTTCAATTAGCTTTGTTTATGAATTGCTATATTTTTCAGAGGTGGTAGAAACAGAGGAGTGGTTAGGTATAAAACTTCCTAGGTTCATGCGTTCTTTTTTGCAAATCAAACCCATCGTTTCAATCTTTTTGGGGTTATTTATGGTACTTTACTTAATCTTGATGGCGAGTGTATTATAAAATTAATGTCCAACTTTAAAGTATTGGTGCTGTTTTATTCTTTCACTGGGTGTACTGCCAAATTGGCAGAGTTTATTGCTGAAGGAGCATCAGTGATTGAAGGGGCTCAGGTTGAAGTGAAACAGGTACCGGAATCATTACCCAAAGAGTTTTTCTATAATAATCCAGACCTGCAAACAGCCAAAGAATCCTTTGCCCGTATCCCAGTAGCATCAATCGAGGATTTAACCTCTGCTGATGGAGTAGCTTTTGGTTCCCCGGTTCATTTTGGTAGTTTTGCCTCCCAATTAAAACAGTTTATTGATCAACTCTCACCGGTTTTTATAAAAGGATCAATGGTTGGTAAGCCAGCAGCATTTTTTACTTCCTCAGGGAGTTTACATGGAGGAGAGGAGGCAACTTTAATTTCTATGATGATTCCGATGTTGAACCTAGGAATGCTTCCGGTTGGTGTGCCTTATCCAATTCAAGGGGAGGGTCCGGAGTTTGATGCGGGTTCTCCGTACGGGTCAATTTATATCTGTGGACACAAAGGTGAAAAGGACTTAAGCGATGGTGATAAAAAAGTGGCTAGGATTTTGGGTCAACGATTGGCAGCTATTACCAAAATAATGAAAAACGGCAGCGAGATGTATGAAGACTGTAAATTTCTAACCAAGAACCATGAAGCTAGATAAGACTCTACTATTGATATTGTTAGTTGATTCTCTCATTTGGTTACGGTCAGGATGGGGTAAATTTAGTGGGGGTAAGTTTGTTGAGGATTTACCCAAAACCCTAGACAGGTTCTCTAGTCAAAACCCGCATCTTTGGTATAAAGGTATCTTGGGGGTGATTCGTGAAAATCATAATGTGTGGGGTAATTTAATTATGTATGGTGAATTAGTTAGTTCGCTGGTAATTTTAGTGGGAGTCATCTTTGGTTGGTTTAGAATTTATTCAAAACCACTGCTAGTTTTAATGGCAGCTGCTTTATTGGGTCTATCTTTTATGAATCTTAATTTTTATCTAGCCTCTGGTTGGACCTCACCATCATCAGATGGGTTAAACCTTTTAATGTTTGCGGTTCAGATATTTGTGGCTTTTAAGTTCCTAAGCTTGCTTAAAAAATAGGGCTTTACAAATAATTACTAAGACTTTAATATATCCCTATAGGGGGGATATGTGGGTTACACACCAAAAAATAACCAAGAAAGAATTCTACACCGTTTTAAGATCTCCTTAGGTCATCTTAAAAAAGTTATTCAGATGATGGAACAAGGGAGTTACTGCATTAATGTCATCCACCAGTCACAGGCAGTTCAGAGAGCATTAAAGAATACCGACCATTTATTGTTAGAGGATCATTTAAGAACCTGTGTTGCCGATGCGATGACAAGTAGTAAAAAAGATGTAGCTATTAAAGAGGTGGTGGAGGTTTTTAAAAGGAGTAAATAATGAGTATTGATAAAATTTTGGTTCTAATTAGTGGATTTTTTGGGGTTGGTTTTATCTATTGGTTTTTTCTGATGAGGAAGGAAAATATTGTTGATGTCAAAGGTGAGGTTGAGATAACTGTGAGTGGAGGATATTCTCCGCAAGTTATCTCTTTATCCAAAGGTAAACTAACAAAAATAAGCTTTAAACGAACCGATGCCAGCAGCTGTCTAGAAGAGGTCATAATACCTGATTTTAAGATAAAAAAATTTCTACCATTAAATCAAATAATCACAGTTGAGATAATCCCTCAAAAGACTGGTGAGTTCAGGTATTCTTGTGGGATGAATATGTATCACGGAAAAATTATTGTTAGGGATTAAAAGGCTTATGAAAGAGGTCAAAAAGAGTTATCAGATTAAAGGAATGCATTGCGCTTCTTGCGTATTAATGTTGGAACAATCTCTTTTGAAGGTTGAGGGAGTCCATGACGCAAGGGTCAACTTAGCAACTGGTAAGGCTACTATTGATTGTAATCCAGAGAAGGTAACTGATTATCAAGTTACTCAAGCTGTGGAGAGTGTTGGGTATGGTGTTGTATCAAAAGATGAGTCGGATCATTATCAGGAGAGTAAAAATAAAGAACTACAAGATCTAAAAGTTAAGATTTGTATAAGTTTATTTTTAAGTGGGTTAATCGTTTGGGGAAGCCTCCCCGGTTTAATGGGAACTGCCCCTTTAATTTTACAAAACTATTGGACTCAACTGATTTTGGCTCTACCGGTACAGTTTTGGATTGGTTGGGTTTTTTACCAAGCAACCATCCCTGCTTTGAAACACCGCAGTGCGAATATGGATACATTAGTATCTTTGGGTACCACAGTAGCCTTTATTTATTCAACTTTTATAACCTTGTTTCCTCAAGTTGTAGAAAAAGTTGGGGTACAAGCAGTGCCTTATTTTGATGTCTCAACTGTAATTATTAGCCTAATCCTAGTAGGAAGATTTCTAGAAGCTAAAGCCAGAGCTGGAACCTCAGAGGCAATTAAACGCTTGATTGGGCTTCAGGCAAAAACTGCTCGTGTGGTCAAAGACGGTAAAGAGATAGATATACCGATCAATGAAGTTGCAGTGGGGAATATTATCAGGGTTAGGCCAGGTGAAAAAATCCCGGTTGATGGGGTTATTACTGAAGGAGAATCCTCAATTGATGAATCAATGGTGACTGGAGAGAGTATCCCTGTTGAAAAAACAAAAAATGATTCGCTTATCGGAGCCACCATTAACAAATCCGGAACTTTCCTTTATAAGGCTACTAAGGTGGGGTCGGAAACAATGCTTGCCCAGATTATTAAATTGGTTGAGGAGGCTCAAGGATCAAAAGCCCCAATTCAAAAAATTGTTGATCGAGTCTCCTCTTATTTTGTACCGCTGGTAATAATCTTGGCAATTTTAACGTTTGTAGTTTGGTATGTATTTGGAGCTCAATCAGGATTTATCTTTGCCTTGCTTAACTCAGTGGCGGTATTAATTATTGCCTGTCCTTGTGCTATGGGACTAGCAACTCCGACTGCCATTATGGTAGGTACTGGTAGGGGGGCAGAGAGAGGAATTTTAATTAAAGATGCTAAAAGTTTGGAGATTGCCCACAAAATTAACACCATAATTTTTGATAAAACTGGAACCTTAACTAAAGGCAAGCCAGAGGTGACAGATGTTATTCCAATTCAAAGCTCTAAATTAAGAGTTGAAAATTTATTACTAATGGCAGCGTCGATTGAAAAAGGATCGGAGCATTCGTTAGCTGAAGCTATTGTCAAGAAAGCCGAAGAGGATAATTTAAAACTCGCGAGTGTGAAAAATTTTCAAGCAGTTCCTGGACACGGTGTTGCAGGGGTGATTGGCGAGCAAAAAATAATCTTGGGTAACAGAAGATTTATGGAGAGAGAGAAGATTAATATTGATAGCTTAAGATTAGAGCTTGATAAATTGGAAGATCAAGGAAAAACAGTTATGATGTTGGCGGTTGCAGGGAAGCTTGTTGGTTTAATTGCCGTTGCTGATACCCTCAAAGAGAGTGCTAAAGAGGCAGTGGGTAAATTACAAAGGATGGGGATTGAGACTATTATAATTAGCGGTGATAATCAAAAAACTGCCTCAGCAATTGCCAAACAGGTCGGTATTAAACGGGTTTTGGCTGAGGTACTGCCTCAAGATAAGGAGTCAGAGGTCAGGAAAATTCAGCAGGAAGGGAAGGTTGTTGCGATGGTGGGGGATGGTATTAATGATGCCCCGGCCTTAGCCACAGCTGATGTGGGGATTGCTATGGGATCAGGAACCGATGTTGCCATTGAGGCAGGGGATATTACCTTAATCAATGGTGATTTAAACTCACTCATTTTGGCAATTAATTTATCTAAAAAAACCATGAGGACTATTAAGATAAATCTATTCTGGGCTTTTGGTTATAACGTGGTTTTGATCCCGGTCGCTATGGGAATACTTTATCCAATTAATGGTATACTACTTAACCCTATTTTTGCTTCATTCGCAATGGCCTTAAGCTCGATCTCGGTTGTTAGCAATTCTTTATTATTAAAGAAAGCCAGGATATAAAAAATGGATCTTTGGATAATATTTTTAACCGGTTTAACAGTGGGTGGCTTAACCTGTGTTGTTGTTCAGGGTGGTCTTTTGGCCTCAGTGATCGCCAGTAATAACGGAAAAGATCATGTATTTCCTACCCTCTCCTTCTTGGTTGCCAAATTTATCTCCCATATTATTTTAGGTTTTTTACTCGGTTTATTTGGCTCAGTACTGCAATTGAGCGACCAAGCAAGAATTATTATCCAGATATTTACCGGAATTTACATGATCGGTATCGCCTTAAATTTACTTAATATCCACCCAATCTTTCGATATTTGCTTATTCAACCGCCCCATTTTATCTCAAAGCTGATAAGAGATGAAAGTAAAACAAAAAATTTATTTGCGCCAGCCATCTTGGGTTTTTTTACAATTTTAATTCCCTGTGGCACAACTTTGGCGATGGAGGTTTTGGCCATCTCAACAGGCGATCCGATCTTAGGAGCTTTAATCTTAGGAATCTTTGTTGCTGGAACCTCCCCTCTGTTTTTTGGATTAGGCTATATAACCAGTTTACTTGGAAGCTCGATCAGAAAGATCTTTTTGAAATTAGCTGCCATCTTGATAATTTATCTGGGATTTTCGTCTATAAACGGGGGTCTAACTTTGGCGGGAAGGCCGATTGAGATACCAATCGAGATTAGCTTTGGAGAGAGGGGTCAATTTGAAAGTGGTTCTAATGTCCAGGTTATTAATGGGCTACAAGTCGCCAATATCTCGGTTTTTCCTAACGGTTACGTCCCAAATAGAATCCAGGTTAAACAAGGGCTGCCAGTCAGGTTAAATTTGACCACAAGCGGGGGTTATGGGTGTACCTCATCTTTTAGGATACCGACCTTACAAATCAGTAAAAATTTAAAGATTAATTCTTCGGATTATGTTGAATTTATTCCGAATCAAAAAGGTAAAATTAATTGGACCTGTTCCATGGGGATGTATACTGGGGTCATTGAGGTTATTTAAATTTTCCTCTACACTAAAGATATGTTTGATTTAATCTCTATTGGGGACTGTATGATTGATCACTTCTTTAAACTTTCAGATGCTCATGTTTTGTGTTCTAAAAATCATACGGACTGCCAGATCTGTTTATCGTATGGGGATAAAATCCCGACTGAAAGTTATAGTGAGCTGGTGGCTGGCAACGCTGCTAACGCTGCTGTTGGTGGAGCCAGATTAAAATTAAAAACTTCCTGCTATATAAATATCGGTGAGGATGGAGGTGGGGATAAAGTTATTAGTAAATTAAAAGAGGAGGGGGTTAGCACTGGGTATGTTGTAAAAAATAAAGGGATGGGTTCTAACGCTTCAGCAGTAATAAATTTTCAAGGTGAACGGACTATCTTAGTTTACCATCAGCCTTGGAAGTATAATCTACCAGATTTAGACAGCAGCAAATGGGTTTATCTCACCTCCCTCTCCCCTACTTTTACGGACTCAAATATTATCAACGAGTTAACTCAATATTTAGAAAGGACTGCAGCAAAATTACTGTATAACCCCGGTACCTACCAGATGAAATCGGGAGTCAAAAAATTCCCCAAACTATTATCATTAACCGAGGTTTTTATAGTGAATATTGAAGAGTCAAAAAGAATCTTGGGAATTGAAGAGGAAAAAGAGGTCAGTGTAAAAAAGTTATTAAAAACATTAGCTGACTTAGGACCAAAGTTAGTTGTTATTACAGATGGGGCAGAGGGATCATATGGTTTTGATGGTGAAAATTATTATCATTTAGGAGTTTTCCCAGCTAACTTGGTTGAGATGACCGGATCTGGGGATGCTTTTGCTACTGGGGTTTTGGTGGGGTTGTTTCATGGTAATAAGTTACCAGAGGCAATGAGATGGGGAGCAGCTAACGGAGCATCTGTTGTTGAGCAGGTTGGTCCACAGGCAGGTCTATTAACCCACAATCAAATGTTGGAAAAATTAAAAGAAAGCTCCAAGATTATTGCGAAGATAATTTAATAATGGATTTAAATCAATTTACAAACAACGGTAAATATTTGATGTTGGCTTTGGATCACCGAGGCTCATTTAAAAAATTAATGAGTCCAGATACTCCCGATTCAGTGACTGACGAAAATATTATCAATCTTAAATCTGAAATTATAAACTCTGTTCAGGATCAGATGAGTGGATTACTGATCGATGTTGCTTGGGGTATAAAATCCTATCAAGGAAGTAAGCCATTTTTATTGCCAGTTGAAAGAAGTGGCTACTCTGATCAAAAAGGTGAAAGGGTAACAGAATTAGAGTATACAGCTTCCCAATTAAAAGAGATGGGAGCAAGTGGAGCAAAATTGTTAATATATTTTAACCCCGATCATGAGTCATCTCATCTACAATTGGCCACAGCCAGTCATGTTTTAAAGGAGTGTCAAGATCTAAAATTTCCATTTTTCTTGGAGATTGTGACATATGGGGATGGTGCAGATTTAACCTGTCGCTCGTTAAGAAGATTTGTTGATGTCGGAGTTGTCCCGGATGTTTTTAAACTAGAGTACCCGGGGAACTTAGATAGGTGTCAGGAGATTACTAAAATGTTGAATAAAACTCCTTGGATTTTATTAACTCGTGGAGATACCTTCGATAAATTTGTGGCTGAGTTAAAAGAGGCGGTTTATAGTGGAGCTGAGGGTTTTTTGGCAGGACGGGCGTTGTGGCAAGAAGTTTGTTCTATGACAGGTGAGCAAAAGAGTTTTTTTCTTTCAAAAACGCTCCCAGAAAGATTTAAAAAAATAGCAGGGATTGCTTTGTCTTCTTAACTTCCGGTGGGGTGTAGTTGGTTATGGTGATCAACGATGTGGTTTAGAGAGTATTCAAAGGTAGCTCCAACTTTTTTATTTGGATTAAAGATATTTCTTTCATCAAAGATATTTTTAACCTCTTTAAATAGCTGATACATCTTCTCCCCATACATTAATGGTAAATATGGACCCCTGATTAATCCATCGTTATGCTCTCCGGTAAATGAACCTTGATACTCTTTAACTAAATTAAAAACTTGGCTTGAAAGTTCAAAGATAATTTTTGGAGTATTGCTCTTGGTAAAATCCATCAAAGGGATAATATGAAAGTTTCCATTGCCAACATGTCCAGCGATAGTGTAGATTAATTTATGTTTATTTAAGATTGATCTTAGTTTTGGTAAGAACTCCGATAATACTTCTGGATTAACAACAATATCATCAATAAATGGAGCAGTTCTTAAATTATTGGAATGACGCCGGAGAAGGTTAAAACTCTCCCGCCTAACTGTCCAGTATTTTTTAGCATCAGTATCATCAGTAGTGATCCGGGTAGTTAACTTAAATTCTTCTAATGATTTTTGGGTAGTGAAGCACTTTTGTTGAACTTCTTCTTCAGAATCCCCCGTAAATTCCGAGATTAAAACTAGCTTTGGAAATCCGGAGAATAAGGTAATAAGTATCTCTGGAATAAAACTTAATAGTAGAGATAAAATATTTGCAGGATGCATAACTTTAATAATCTCTGGAATATATTGAGTCGCTATTTTCAAGGTGTAATCATCATATGATTCAAAGCTTTCTGGTTTGTTCTCCAAAACCCTGTTGACGATTATTCCTAGGTTTTTCAGGTCTTTCAAAAAGATTACTAATAATTTTGAGTGAGTTGTTGGCTTAATTAGTTTGAATTTTATCTCAGTAATAATTCCTAAAGTACCCTGGGATCCGACTATTAACTTGGTTAGATCAAATGTTTTCCCATCCCAGACATTCCACAGGTAATAACCAGAGGCGTTTTTGCTGGTTGTTGGTTTGGCGGTTTGGATAAGCTGTTGGTTAATGTTTATTAGTTGGTAGAGTTTCTTATAAAGATTTCCTTCAAAATCACTCTGCGAGATTTTTTTGTCAAGCTCGCTTTGACTTAAGGGTTTAACTAAGTATTCATTGCCGTCAGAAAAAATTACTCTTAATTCATTGACCCACCTTTCAGTTTGACCATAAGTGAGGGTTTTTTCACCAGCTGAGTTATTAGCTACCATCCCGCCAACGGTACATATCTCCCGGGAAGCGGTATAACAGGGAAGAAGCAGATTTTTCTTTAAAGTTTCCTTTTCAAAATCCCGGTAATAAACGCCTGGTTGAGTTGTGGCATAATCAGTGCCAACCTCAATCACTTGATTGAAATATTTGCTCATATCTAACACGATCGAATCAGACAAAGGGCCACCGGACATATCAGTACCAGCTGCACGGGGAGTAATAGAAAGATTAGGGTGAGACGAAACAAACTTAACCAGGGCTTTGATATCTGAGGTGTCTTTAGGAGCAATAATAATCTGTGGTGTAATTTCAAAAATTGAGGCATCTTTGCTAAAAACCTCTAAACTTGTGGCGTCATCAGTAACCTCTCCTGTAACTATTTTTTGCAGATCCTCTTTAAGGCTCATAAAATCATTATACTTGATATTTAACACACCAATAATAGATGGATTTGTTGTATATTAAAGTAGATGTCAGTTAGTCGTTTTTTAGAATTTTTAATTGTGGGAGTAGTGTTTGGTGTAATAGAGGATATTATAGCCATCACACTAGCTACTAATCAGAAGATAGACTTACAGGTGATTATGGTGACTTTAGTGGCAGCTGTTCCTTTTGCTATACTCTCGGAGATTGTAGTAGATCACGAAAAATTTAGGAGTTTTTTGAAAAGTAAGTTTGGTAAAACTCATTAAGGGGTCAATGTGATATTATAAACGTATGCTGCCCAAGGTTTTTTTCTATGTTTTTTTAGCTGTGGATGCTCTGTTTATCTTAACAGTAATCTCAGTTTGGATTAGACGAAAACCGGCAGGGCTAAAAAGAGTATTATTTACCAGCTATTGTTTGCTGATATTAGGTCTCACAAGTTACCTGATTTACAACAGTTTTAGTGGGAAATTCGTTCATTACCATGCTGATTATAGGGTATTTGCTTGTGGAGAGGAGATTGAGTTAGTTGATCCTCAGGGATTGTCTAATAAAGTTGGAAGCTCGCTGCTTCATGAGCAAAATGACGGTAGGATTCACATTGAAGGGGTGATTAGGGATCAACAACAGATAACATTAAAAGAGTTTTTCAAAGTTACTGGTGGGGAATTAACAGATCAAAACTTGATAGTAGTCACCAATGACCCTCCCGGTCAAGTCAAAACTTATGAAAAATGCAACGGCAAAGAAGGTCGACTACAGGTGTTTGTTTATAAAATGATAGATGGGATTTTCTCCCAGACTAAAATTAGTAATCCGACTCAGTATATTCCCTCTCCTTTTTCTGAGGTTCCACCTGGAGATTGTATCATCGTTGAGTTTGCTGACTTGAAAGATAAAACAGATAAAATATGCGAATCTTATCGAGTTTATCAAGAAAAAGATTGAGTGTATGGGATTTGATATAAATTTACCAACCTTAGGTTTAATAGCGGGGTCAGCTATAATTGGTGCAATAAATCCTTGTTCTATCGGGGGCTTGGTTTTGATGGTTTCGGTAATACTCGCATCAAAAAAATCCAAGCAAAAGTTATTAGTTCTAGGGGGAGTATATATTTTTACTATATTTACCACCCAACTTTTAATAGGACTAGGATTGTTATCTTTTCTCTCCTTTCTCCCTTGGGTGATAACTAAATATATATCAGTCACTATGGGAACAGTTATTGTTTTACTTGGATTGGTCGAGATCAAAGATTATTTTTGGTATGGCAGGGGATTTTCACTAGTGATCCCAGAGTCTCTTACTCATCAGATGCATAAAATCTCCAAAATAACTACCATTTTTGGGGCGGTCGTTGCTAGTTTAATTATGGTAAGTGGACAGTTATTCTGCACAGGAGCATCTTACTTGGCGATTATTACCATTATTTCAGCCAATTTTAACTGGACAGGACTGTTAATGATGGTCACATATAATTTAGTTTACGTTTTACCGTTAGTGATAATATTGCTGCTTGTATCTAGTGGAACTAAGTTGCATTTCGTTAAATCTTGGAAACAGGAGTCTCGAGGAATGATGCGGTTAATAATTGGCTTGTTATTGGTTTCATTAGGGTGGTTGTTGATATTGATATCTGGTGGAGCAATCAGACTGTAATTTATCTAAGACTGGAAATTATGATACAGATAGTTAAACGTCATAAACATCTACAACCATTCGATGAGCGTAAGGTCTATGCCTCAGTTTACGCGGCCTGTTTATCTGCCTGTATTTTAGGCCAAGAAGCGGAATCAATTGCTAATTTAGTCACCAGAGAGATCAAAAAATGGCTGGAGGGTAAAAGAGAGGTGCTTGCTTCTCAAGTCTTTAGACAGGTAATAGATGAGTTGGAGAACTTAAATAAAGAAGCTGCTTTCATGTACCAAACTCACCGGGATCTCTCATAATGGGAGGAATATTCTAGTGAACAAAGACTCTGGTGCCAGGATTGGAATCATCTGCCCTCACCACATTTGTCCCTGCTGGAACTACAGGTCCAGTCCAATCAAAAAGAGGGGCTACTTGGGATAATGGAGAGTTAACACAACCATGGGACATCGGTTGGCCAAAATTGTTATGCCAATAGGCTCCGTGGATAGCATACCCTAAATAGAAAAACATATTGTGGGGGACGTTTGGTAGATTATAGTATGTTCCTAGAGCTTTTGATCCACCCTCCATCTTTTGATACCTAGTTTTGTACCAAATTCTAAAGTCGCCCCTAGGAGTAGGAGACCATTTACCAGATGATATGGGAAACTCCATCACCACCTTATTTCCCTCCCAGGCTCTGAGTTTTTGTTCTGAGAGTGATACATCAATCCATTTTTCTTCCCCGCTTGCTGTAGTGGTGGTTCCCAGTACCTGAGTTTCGCCCAAGTTTAGATAATTTCCTAAGGCCAAAGAAGTTTTAGGATAATCAATTTTTGCTCCATTGAAGATTGCCACCTCAGCCCCTTCATCAAACTCACCGTTGGAAGATAAAATCTCATCAACGTTGCAGCAAGAAACAGTTGGATCACCGGATATTCCCAAAGAGTAAGCGAGATATCTTCTAAGTGGGAGATAAAAATAGGCTGAAATTGCCAACGCCACGATAAGTGCAATGGGCAGGAACTTATACATATTTTTAGAATAGCATGTTACTGAATTTGTGTGAAGGGAGTGTTACAATCTTGTTTAGGGCTGTATGTCTAGATCCAAATATTTACGCGGAGTACATTGGTTTTTAAAACTCATTTTGATACTTTCGGCATTATTAGCTTTATGGTTCATGGTAGCCTATTTATTGCCCCAAGTTTTGCCTACTGTTAGAGTTATCAATAGCCAAAAATACGGAATAATTGTCCAAAATGAGAGGTGGGGTGGAGAGGTTAATGTCATTGGTGATATTTGGGCCTTGCCCGGGACTACCGTTACCATTGATCCAGGTACTCATATCAGGGTGGCTCGGGATTCTGATAAATCAAATTTGCATTTTCTACCGTGGGCTTTTCGCTCTGGATTAAATACTGGTGAGGATTGGTTTGGAGTGAGAAACGGAGAGTTGTTTTGGGATGAGGGTCAAAAGATCCAAATTAGACTAAGCAGGGTTTATGGTATAGGGACTCCTCAACAGCCGATCAGGCTATATTCTGCTGCTTCTCCGCATAGTCCCTATGATTTTAATATCTTCTCGGTTGAATCCGGGGTATTATCTTATTGGGAATTATCCCATTACCGCAGGATGTTGATTGGAACAGAGGTGACGGTTAGGGATAGTGTTTTTACTGATATCGCCGAGTGTGCCGTTTGCATTGAATATAAAAACCCTACTATTATCAACAATGTTTTTAGATCTTCCTTGAGGGATCATATTTTTATTATTGGTGCTAGCCCAAAGATTACCGATAATATCTTCTTTCAGCCATCACCAGGTGGATCGGCCATACTTTTGGACCCTCAAGTTGTTGGAAACCCGCAAATATCTCACAACGATTTTGAACTCTTATTCCAGCCGGCAATTAAAGTTGTCACAGGTAGTGAGCAAAGAGGAGGAGAGGTTGATTTTAATAACTTTGGAGGAAATAGCCTAATAGAGATTCCTTGTGATAGTAAGCTGAAATTTTCCAATAACCAGATTAGAGGTACAGTTAAGATGAGTCATTCAGGTAACTGTGTCGGAAAATTAATTTTTGGTCCAAATTATTGGTTTAGCATCGATAAAGAGGTTATTTTAAAGGAGAAGTTTATGAATAAAGAACTCCAGTTTATAATTGAGATCCCGGAGTTATTAACCAAGATACCAAAGAGTGGCAGAAGAATGGGTAGATACTAAGTTAAGACTTTCTCTCTGGCCTGATGTAAGATTGCAGTTTTTCTTCAGCCTCTGTGGCCAGCCCCAGATCTACTAAATCGCGGTAGGTTGAATAAATGGCCTTTCCTATTAAAGTTCTTCTCCAGGGAGCAAGAGCTGCTAGATCTTGACTGCTTCTTTGATGACCTAATAATAGGCCTAGTCGGCTTAAAAAAAACTGTTCCATTGGAGAATAATAAACGCGCCCTTTCTCTGGGGACATAAGTGTATTTTACACCCCTAGTCAAATATTAAAAAAGATGCTATATATTTACAACTTGTGACAGCAAAGCATGTAACGATTATTGTTGTTATACTGGTTGTAGCAGGGTTGGCTGCAGCGCTTACAACTCAATTTAATAAGGACACTAATACAGATGTTAAAATTACCCCCACTCCCACCCCAGCTCAACTTAACTTTAAAACAGTTGAACAAAATCAACCACCACAGATGACACAACAAAAGAAAGCTTATACGCAATTCCCGGGGGTTTACCCACCAGAAGATTTAAAGAGTAAAAAAATAATATTGTCGACCGAGAAAGGCGTAATTGAGTTTGAATTATATCCTGAAGCCACAAAAGCTGCCTCAAATTTTATATTTTTAACCCTGGAAGGTTTTTATAATGGCTTAACTTTTCATCGGGTAGAAAGGGGATTTGTGATCCAAGGAGGAGATCCTCTGGGAAATGGGACAGGTGGACCGGGTTATAAATTCGAAGATGAACCGGTTACTAAGAGTTATGATCGGGGAATTGTGGCTATGGCTAACTCTGGACCCAACACTAATGGTTCGCAGTTTTTTATTATGCTGGCTGATGTTGGGAGCTTGCCACCCAACTACACTATTTTTGGGAAAGTTATTCGTGGTATGGAGGTAGTGGATCAAATAGCTGTTGGGGATAAGATAGTTCAGGCAACAATTACCAATCAATAACACTACATATTGTATATTGACACCCCAAGTAGAACTTGTGGTAGTGTAGATACATTAAGAGTTTTTAGATAGGGTATACAGTATATTGTGTATGAAATGTCCTTATTGCGCTAGTTTTAGTAATAGAGTAGTTGATAAGCGACTGGTAAAAGGAATTGGGGATATCAGGCGTCGTCGGGAGTGTTTAAAGTGTGCGAAGCGATTTACCACCTATGAGAAGTTAGCTGAGCTGGATTTTGTGGTCATTAAACGGGATGGTAGGCACGAAACATTTAACCGGGATAAATTAAGACTTGGGGTAGAAAAGGCACTGCAGAAACGGCCGGCGTTTGATAGAGTAGATTCGGTTGTTGAAAGGATTGAACGAAGACTAAGGAGGCGGGGGAATAAGGAGATTCCCTCCAAGTTTATTGGTCAGATGGTTTTATTGGAACTTAAAAAAATTGATGCGGTGGCCTATCTACGATTTGTGAGTGTCTATAGGCAATTTGAGTCAGTTAACGATTTTGCTAAAGAGCTAACAACCATTGCTAAGATATAACTAATGAAAACTATAAAAGATAAAAATCAAAAATCGGAGATAGTTCATTCCTTTACGGCAGATATATCAGTAGTGGTTGACGATTCTCAAACTGAGATGGATGGACTGCGTAAAAAAGTATTCCTAGATCGCTATGCCCTAAAGTCTGAGGATGGAAGTTTGTTAGAAAATAATCCCGAAGATATGTGGAAGCGGGTAGCTTGGGGTATCTCTCAAGCAGAGGAGAAATCTGTTAGACAAAAATGGGAACGATCCTTTTACCAAGTCATGAAGGATTTTAAATTTGTTCCAGGAGGTAGAATTTTATCTGGAGCTGGAACTGGCTATCAAGTAACTTATTTTAACTGTTTTGTTATTCCTTCTCCAAAAGATTCCAGGAATGGGATATTAGACTCCTTAAAACAGTTGGTTGAGATTCAATCCCGATCGGGTGGTGTTGGGTTAAACTTATCTTCTCTTCGTCCTCGGGGAGCGCGGGTTAAAAAAGTTAATGGAGTGTCTTCTGGGCCAGTTACTTGGGCAGGATTATTTTCTTATGCCACACACGATGTAGTTCAGCAAGGTGGTTCCAGAAGAGGAGCTACTATGTTAATGCTTCACGATTGGCATCCAGATATAGAGGAGTTTATTACCGTTAAACAGGATTTAAGTAAAATTAGTGGAGCCAATCTCTCCGTTTGTGTTTCCGATAAATTCATGGAGGCGGTTAAATCTGATGCTGATTGGCGGTTAATTTATCCCGATCTAGATGATCCTGATTATGATCGTCTTTGGAACGGCGAAATTGATGAATGGTTGGCACTCGGTAAGAAAACCAAAATCTATAATACGGTGAAGGCCAAATATCTGTGGGATTTAATCTGTCAGGCTGCTTGGAGATCAGCTGAGCCGGGACTTCATTTTTTAGAAAGATCCAACAAGCGGTCCAATACCTGGTATTTCGAAAAGTTAGCTGCTACTAATCCTTGTGGTGAACAGCCTTTAGGACCATGGGCAGTTTGTAATTTAGGGGCGATGAATTTATCAGCGTATGTCAAAAATGGCGGGTTTGACTATGAGAATTTTGGTGCCGATGTTCGAGTTGCAATGAGGATGTTGGATAATGTCATTGATCAAACTTACTACTTTTTCCCAGAAAATGAAAAATGTGCTAAAGAGATCCGCAGGACTGGTTTGGGGATCATGGGATTAGCAGATGCTTTAATTAAAATGAAGATTCGCTACGGGTCAGAGGAATCGTTGCCAATCTTAAGGCGTATTTTTGATACCTTACGGAATAATGCCTATGAAGCATCCGCTGATTTAGCTTCAGAAAAAGGTGCTTTTCCTAAGTTCGATAAAGAAAAATATTTACAGGGTTATCACATTAAAAACCTACCGCAATACTTACAGGATAAAATCACTGTCGGTGGCATTAGGAATGCTGTTTTATTAACCATAGCTCCGACTGGAACAACCTCAACTGTGGCTGGAGCCAGCTCGGGGGTAGAGCCAGTTTATGAGTTTAGTTATAAAATGAAGTGGAGAGATGAAGGGAATAGAGGGTGGAGAGAGGATAATGTCTACCATCCATTGTATGCAACTTGGCTTAAAGAAAATCCTCAGGCTGAAAAACCAGAATATTTTGTCTCAGCTAATGACCTGACTCCATTGGAGCATGTTAAAGTTCAGGCTGTAGCTCAAGAATATATTGATTCGTCAATCTCTAAAACAGTAAACGCTCCAAATTCCCACAAAGTGGAGGATGTGCAAACTTTATATATGGCGGCTTATGATATGGGACTTAAAGGGGTAACCTATATGAGAGATGGTTCTAGGCAGGGAGTTTTAGAAAGAATAGATCCGAAAAAAGAGGAGAAAAAGACTTCAGTGATTTACACCCGACCAACGGTTTTACATGGCACAACTTATGAAGTTTTAACTCCGGTAGGTAAAGCATATATTACCATTAATAAAGATGCTGAAAATAACCCCAGGGAGTTGTTTGTAACCGTTGGTAAGGGTGGTATGCACGTTATGGCTGATGCAGAGGCGATTGGTAGGTTGGCATCAATTGCTTTAAAGGTGGCTCCTGACCCCAAGATTGCAGCTCAGAAGATGGTATCTCAGCTACGAGGAATTGGTGGGTCATCTCAAATTGGTTTTGGCAAAGACCGGGTCATGAGTCTAGGAGATGCCATTGCCAAGGTGTTAGCGGAGGATTTAGCAACCTCTGCTGCTCAACAATCGCAAGCAACCTCCCAACTTCCACTCGAGATCCCTACGAGTAATGGGCACTCCTTAAAGTTAACCAATGGAAATAGTTTACTTCAGGGTAATTTACTTGAACAATCAGTGATTTTGGGTAATCAGGCGGAGTCCAAGAGAGAGCAGGTACCTCTCTTAGCTGGTGCTGATCTTTGCCCAGAGTGTGGCGACCCAGCTTTAGTATTTGAAGAGGGTTGCAAAAAATGTCACAGCTGTGGATATTCAGCTTGCTAATTCACGCACACTGTTTTAAAATCCCCTCAAGTGACAAAGCAAGGTAATTTTAAATTTAAAGAGACAAAAAAAGGTCTGGTTATTGTTTATACTGGCGAAGGTAAGGGAAAAACTACCGCTGCTTTAGGATTAGTCCTCCGAGCAGCAGGGTACAAAAAAAGGGTTTTAATTATCCAGTTTGGCAAGATTTGGTTTACCGGTGAATTAGAGGGGGTTAAAAAACTCAAACCTTTTGTTAAGTTGATTCAAGGAGGCAAAGGATTTGTGAAGTTCTTGAACGACAAGCTCCCTTTGCAGGAGCACCAAAAAGCCGCCGAGGAGACTTTTGATATTTTATATAGTGAAACTATCTCTGGCAAATGGGATGTTGTGATCGCTGATGAGGTAGTAGGAGCGGTTGCCGGAAAGATGGTAAGCTTACAGCAAGTTTTAAAGTTGATTAAAGATAAGCCAAAAGATGTAGACTTGGTCTTGACTGGTCATCATGCCCATCCGAAAATTATTAAAGCTGCTGATCTGGCAACAGAGATGGTTTCTCTGAAGCACCCTTTTGATAAAGGATTTCTAGCTAAGCCAGGAATAGATTATTAAGTTGAAGTATTGACAGTTTTTAGCACTCATGTTAAATTATTGCTAATATGTTTGGAGATATCACTACCCAATCAATTAAAATTCCCGAGAAATTACCGGTTGGCCCGCTACGTGAGACAGTTATTTTCCCTGGTACCTCCTTGCCTATCTCAGCTGGTAGATCTAAATCTAAAGCTGCCCTGGATATCGCCTGGGAAAACTCTCGTTTGGTGGTATTCGTAACTCAAAAAAACTCCCGGATTCATGATCCTTCGGAAAAGGATTTATATCAGGTAGGGACAGTTTGTTTATTAAAGAGAATGACTAAGACCCCAGAGGGTGAGT
>MFCS01000033.1 GCA_001776975.1 Candidatus Daviesbacteria bacterium RIFCSPHIGHO2_01_FULL_41_45 | reverse complement strand
GATACTAGACGACTTGCGACGGAAGATTGCCGAGATGGAAGCTACCATTCAGACCGACCTACAAAGAGGCCGGGCAGTTGACCCTTCTGTTGAAGTAGCGCTAGAAGACGCCCGCGAGCTTCAATCTCAACTAGTGAGAGGGGCAGAGCGTTTTTTCCAATTTGGACTCTATCTTACTTTACCTTCACCTACCGAAGCAGAGCTTAATAACTCCTCTCAATTATTAAAATCAACACTGGGGTCAATCTCAATCACGGCTCACCCAACCACGCTCCAGATGGAGGATGGATTTATCTCTACACTACCAGTAGGACAAGACCAGCTTTATTTAATCCACAATATGGATACCACCTCTTTAGCAACAACTTTTCCCTTTACCTCATCTGAGCTAACTGCCTCCGAAGGGGTCATGTATGGGATTAATGAGCATAACGAATCGTTGATTATTTTTGACCGTTTCTCCCAGGAGAATGCCAATATGGTAGTTTTAGCCTCATCAGGATCCGGCAAGTCTTATATGGTTAAGTTGGAGACTCTTAGGTCGTTAATGTTTGGAACAGAGGTCATTATAATTGACCCTGAAAAAGAGTATGTTAGTCTAGCTCAAGCAGCAGGAGGAGACTATCTTAACTTCACCACCACCTCCCCTATTAAGATTAACCCCTTTGACCTACCGCAAGATATCGATTCCAACGATAACGTCTTGGGACAAAAGATTCTTTCCTTAACAGCCTTTCTAAAACTAGTTTTAGGTGAGTTGACCGCACAGGAATCGGCAGTTTTGGATAAGGCTTTAAACTCAACCTACAGGCTAAAAGGCATCACCCAGGATCCAATTACCCAAAGAGGTAACATTGCTCCACCTTTAATGGAAGACCTCTATAAAATACTGCTCGGTATGGAGGAAGCTACTGCTGCTGAGCTAGCCCTAAGACTGGAGAGATTTATCAAAGGATCACTGGCCGGAATATTCTCTGCTCCGTCCAATATTAATTTAAGCAATCAACTAACAGTATTCTCGGTCCGTGATCTCCCTGATCAACTGAGGCCCCTGGCGATGCATTTAATTCTTGACTATATCTGGACCAAAGTTAGAAGCAGTTTAAAAAAACGGGTCTTAATCGTTGATGAGGCTTGGTATCTAATGAAATATCCCGATTCAGCTAACTTTTTAGTAGAGTTGGTTAAACGAGCCAGAAAGTATTATTTAGGGGTAACTACCATCTCTCAAGATGTGGAGGATTTTTTACATCAGGATCGGGGCAAAGAGGTAATCTCTAACTCAGCCATCCAGGTTCTTCTTAAACAAGCTCCTTCGTCAATCGAAGGGATTGGCCAGGCCTTTAATTTATCCCAGGGAGAGAAAAGACTGCTTTTGGCAGCCGGGATTGGCCGGGGACTCTTCTTTGCTGGTAATACACATGTAGCCATGAGGGTGGTTGCCTCAGAGGAAGAACACAGATTGATTACCACTAATCCCCAAGAGCTAGTATAATCTTGTTAATGGCTGCCCCAACTGCTTCTTTTTTACAAGACACACAAAAGTTAGTTCAGGTTTATAATAAATATCCCCGTTTCCGTAATGTCTTCTTGGCTTTACTTAACAGCAACCGTCCTATTTTATACCGTGGCCGACCACTTAAGTCCTATGTTTTCCTGATCAACTCTTTATCTCCCAATCTGAGCGGAATTTATAAACGGAGCTATAAAAATATCACCGGCAGCTTTGGCAAGGATAATGATTTTTTCATTAAATACTACCGCAGTCCCAATGAGTTTAATAAACTGGATGATCAGATTAAAAAGGGTGGTTACTTAGGACATCTATCAGAGCCAGATAGGATAAATCTGGAGAGGATCGAGTCTATTAAAAATAGGAAGACTAAAACAGAGCAATACGAGAGGTGGGCTCCGCCACAAATCTCTTCACCACAAATCTCATCACCCACTAAAGACGCCACTAGTTTCCTTAAAATCCAATCCCGAAGACTACTGACTAACGTCGTTAACTCCGAACGGATTAGCAATACTGTAGGAGTCGTGGGGAATACTTTATTGGGGACAGCGGGTAAGATTGCTGGTGGTGGTTTGAATGTGGGTGGAGCAGCTTCCCAATTAGCCCTTTTGACTCCTTATGGACGGGCCATCGCAGTGGCTTCCAAATTAAAATATATCATTATCGGCATTGTAGTTTTATTGTTGATAGCTTTTCTACCCGGGGGTCAGGATTTATTTACTACCACCCCTTTGCTATATGATTTCTTGGATCAAACCCCATCCAGCAAAACCCCACCATCCTCCCCTACTGGTACAGGTCAGGAGATCGCTCAGTGTAAGTTTTACCGGGCTGGAGATGGAATAAACAGTGAGAAAATTTATAAAAGTCCTCTTCTTTTAAGTTATTTTAATGAGGCCTCTGGATTGTCTGGTATACCGGCTGTACTACTGGCTGCTTTTGTCAGAGTTGAATCTCCATCAACTCTAGATAAAATCGACCCAGATCTAAACAACAGTTGTCCTGAAAGTGAAACGGGAGCCTTGGGAATAATGCAGATACAGCCAGCAGGCACAACAGGACACGATAGCGAAGCTGTTAATAATGGCGCCAAATATATTGGTAAGACAGTTGATACTCTGACCAAGGAAGACTACTGTGACGCTAGAAAAAATATTCTTATTGGCACTGGATTTATTATTCATAAAATGGGCTACCTTGGCTACAAATTTAACGAGAAATGGAACCCTGAATGGACAAGCAACAAGGCAGCGCTCGGAGCGTTAGCTGAGTCATACTATGGTTGCCCCAACTATGGTGGTGCAAATCCATTAAAATGTGAAGGTCCATATCTTTACGGAGATGACCTATGGACAAGTATTCAAAGCTGTAAGATTACCACCCCAGCTCCACAACCAGTTGCCTTGCCTGAGGGCGACTTAAAAATTGCCATCAAACAACAATTTGGGATTGATTTTCAAGGTAAGAACTTCAAAGAGAATCACCTACGGTGGGCTTGGGAGATACTCTCATTAACTAAACAAAAAACTGCTAAATTTTTTGAGTTGCTAGGTCCCAATGTAATCGCTTCAACACATAGTGCCGTTAGTGAGAGAACAGGCAGAACAATATTTTTCAGCACACTACCCAATGGTTTCTTGACAAGCGGTACAGAGCAGCAATTTAAGGTGTTGTTAATTCATGAGTTAGCCCACATTATAAGAGGTGATCCTGGCAGCAGCCAGGCAGAAAATTACGATAAATTGATGTTGGACGCAATTGATGTTGACAATAATAGTTATTTAACAAAATACTCTGATAAGACTTGCTTTGGAGGTTCACAAGTGGATGAAGACTTTTCAGAGACAGTTACCTATTTTATTAACTCTGGAGTTCCTGAACAGGATTTAGGATGTGGCATAAGATCATCCTCAAATCCCATTTATGAAGGTAGCTATCCAGGTCATGCTGAATTTGTCAGAAAGTTATTTACCAAGTAATATAGATTAACCATGACCACTCTTAAACAAAAAATTTTACTGCTAATCACCGTACTCGGAGTTGCCTTGTTTTATCTCTTTCAGCAAGAACAACTTCTCTTTTTATCTTCTACCCCTCAGTCGACTGGCATAGCCGAGCAGATTCCCACTGACCGGCCAGTAGTAGTTTCCACCGTACCAGCAGGGATAAACAGAGATGAAAATATCACTATCTCCCCAACACAAACAATTGAGGTGACTTTTAATATGCCCCTGGAAAATATTGGGGAGTTTAAACATAAAATTGAACCTACCGTCGAGTACAAAGTAGGGCTGTCTAATGATAGGAAAACAGTCCAGATCTCACCAAAATCAGCCTGGAAACTGGGAACAAGCTATGCACTAACTATTTTACCTGATTCAAAATTCAATGAGAACCCCGGACAAGAATCTACCAAAAAGAAATTGGACCATGATATAAGTATCCGCTTTAAAAGCATTGAGTACCGGGGAATCTGAGAAAGTCTAGTTCAGGTTGACTGGCATAACAATATACTCCAAACCCACCTCTCCCATTGGCTTGATTGACGCTGCAGATAATGTTCCCGACAGCTCAATGATTACCTGAGTTGACCCAACGGCAGACAAGGCATCAGTCAGAAATTTAGTGTTGAACGAAATCTCAATGTCTTCCCCCTCAAACTGCACCTCAAGTTCATAGCTTTGACTCCCCAACTCCTTGGCTTGTGAGGCAACAATCATTTTCCCCTCCGAACAGGATAGTTTGACAATATTTGCCTCAGTCCGGGAAAAAACTGACGCTAACTTTAAAGCTTTTAATCCCTCTGTTTTATTTAAGATAATTCTTGATTTGAAGGACTGGGGAATAATTTTCTCCCAGGCTGGATAAGACCCTTCGATTAACCTGGATGAGAGTTGGGTTGTTCCAAATGAAAATATTATCTGGTTTTGATCCTCGGAAACAGAGATTGCCACCTCATCAGCCTCTTCTTCACTCAAAAGCCTACTAATTTCCTCAAGTGTCCGTTTAGGGATTAAGGCTCTAAAGACGGCGGTATTGTCCACCGGGATACTTTGATGGGCTAACCTGTAACCATCAGTGGCCACTAGCTCTAATTTACTATCCTTAAGTTCAGTAAGAATCCCGGTTAGCACCGGCCGGCCTTCGTCAGAAGCAGCTGCAAACATCACCCTGGGTAAACTAGAGACTAGTGTTTTGGGAGACAAGCGGACAACTTCTTTACCTTGTAGGGGGATCTGTGGGAACTCTGAGGGATTTATCCCGTTCATGGAGGAGGTAAAATGAGTTGATTTAATGGTCAACACCTCAGCACTAGATTCAAAAATTAACTTCTCCCCAGATAAATTACCTACCACCTCAACCAATGTTTTAGCGGGAACAGTTACCTCACCCTCCTCTTCTATCTCGACAGTTAAAAGTTTAACCACGCCAATCTCTAAATTAGTGGCTGACAACTTGAGCTTACCTGCTTCAACGGAGAGTAATATATTTCCTAAAACTGGTAGCTGGGGCCTAACCCCGCAGGAACGGGCAACTCCCTGAAGATGATTTATTAGATCCGCTTGTAAAACAGAAAATATCACTATTCCTCCCTTTTCTGGGCAGATACAAACTGACTAATCTCCTCCTCGGTAACTTTTATTAACCGAAAATAGACCTTCCCACTTTGTACTAGGTTTTTAATGTGTTTTTCCTCTTCTGTCAAGATGTAACTACTACCAGACTTAACCTCAATAAAATCTACCCTCTCTCCATTTTTAACACCAATAAAGTCAATCGGCCAACCCAAAGGAATAATCCGATCATAGTCATATCTCAACTCGGCATAGGTTAAAAGCTCCGCCATCTTACCTTTTTGAGGATTAATCGAGCCTTGGACAGTCTGTAGTACCCGCAGTGGTAAGTTTTGGACTTGTTTATAAAGATCTATTAAATCTGTGGGTATATCTGAGGACTTAGTTCTACCATGAGATCTCCCTAAGAGATAAATAATAAAAAGTATCGCTATTCCCAGGCCAATAGATGTTAAATTAATCTCCATTTTATAAGAAGTTATCCCCAAGTCTGTTGTTGTAACTTCTCTATCTTATATTACAGTAGTAAGTATTAATAGGTGCTGTGTATATGGGGACAAATACTAAATTGTGAGATTAGAAGGTTATTTTTTGGGTGGGGAAAACATTTTTCAGCCTATTTTTAGAAGTTTTTTCTTAAACCCTAGTCAACTTTCGCCTCAACTTCGTGTGTAAAACTATCTTTTGCTTGTGGATAACTTTGGGGATAAGTCCTTAGGCCGTTGTGGATAGTTGTTGTCGCAGTTCAATTAAAACCCTTTGAATCTCTCTGTCCCGGTTAAGTTGTTCTCTAATCTTCTCCACCCCATGTAAAATTGTGGTGTGGTCTCTGCCTCCTAGTAACTCACCAATCCGTTGATAAGGAAGTTTGCACTCCTCATAAAGTAGATACATCGCTAAGTGCCTTGGTAATACAAACTCTTTTTTACGCCTCGGACCGGTAATGTCAGCCATCTTAATGCTAAAGTATTGATTAACCTCCAGAAGCACTTTTTTAAACTCAATTTTTTCACCTGTTGCCGAAATTGGTTTACCAAGTTGAGCATGGACATTGTCAATATTAATCTCTTTGTTGGTTAATTTTAAGGACTGAATAATCTGGATAAATTTACCCTCTAATTCCCGGGCATTGGTGGGCATACTTTCAGCGATGGCAGTTAAACATTCCTCAGGAACAAAGTCCCCCTTCTCTTCAGATTTAGCTCGGAGTATAGCTACTCGAGTATCAAAATCAGGAATCTGAATATCAACGGTTAGTCCACCTTGGAATCGAGAGACCAGGCGGGACTCAACTTTTTGAATCTCATTGGGGGGTCGATCAGAGGTTAAGACTATCTGTGAGTTTTTACCCTGTAACTCATTGAAGGTATGAAAAAACTCCTCCTGGGTTGAGTCCCGGCCGGAGATAAACTGAATATCATCAATTAATAAGAGGTCACAGGAGCGGTATTTGTGACGGAATTCATTAGTTCGCTTACTTTTAATACTCTCAATAAAGTCATTCATAAACTTCTCTGATGAGCAGTAAATAATTTTAGTAGTAGGGTTTTTTTGCAATAAGTCGTTGCCGATAGCGTGCATTAAATGTGTTTTGCCAACTCCGGTTCCTCCATAAATAAACAACGGATTGTAGGATATACCCGGGTTTTGGACGACTGCCTGAGCAGCAGCATAAGCCAAGTTGTTAGACAGACCCACCACAAAATTTGTCATGTTATATTTTGGATTAACTCCAACAGCCTCGGTTCTAAAAGTTGGAGCATATAACTCTAACTCCATCTCGGGCTCGTCAATTTTTAGATTATTCAGCCCCCCATCAACTTTAAGCTCGATCAATAAGTCCTCAGGAAAGACTTTTTTAATACCATCATTTAGGGTGTTGAGATACTTAGCGTTAATTTGATCCTTAATAAAAGCGCTGGGGACTCCAATCAACATTCGTCCATCCTCTTGAGAGAGAATGGTGCTTTTAGCAAACCAGGTACGGTAATGAGCCGGCCCTAGCTCCTCTTTGATATAATCAAGAACTTTTTTCCACTGGCTTTCCATAAATACTTTTGAGTGACCACTACCATAGTGTAAAAGTTATCCACATAACAAGGGGCAGAAAGTATTAACAAATATATCAATTTACAAATGACAGCTAACAGGGTAAAATGATTGCATGCCAAAAAGAACTAAGCAGCCAAAAAAGGTCAAGCGAGCTAGAAAGCACGGCTTCAGAGAGAGGATGTCCACTACCGATGGAAAAAACATCTTAAAAAGAAGACGAGCAAAAGGTCGAACCAGACTTACCCCGGTCTAAGATGCTATCTAAAGAAAAAAGGTTAAATCTCAAAAAAAGTTTTCGCTGGGTCAGAGCTGGTAGTGTTGTTGGAGATGAATTCCTGAGAATATTTTACCGTTGCGGAACCCAGCCAAGGTCATTAGTAGGAATTGCCATCTCTTCCTCTGTCTCCTCTTTGGCCACCAAAAGAAATAGAGTCAGGAGATTAACCTCTTCTGTCTTCGAGTCTTTGTATGATGAATTAAAGACCGGACTAAATGTGGTAGCTATGCCAACTAACAAGGTGCTACAATTGTCATCTAGTGAGTTAACAAACAAGGTTAAGGTTTTACTAGAGGGAAAGAATTTACTAAACAAATGAAAACAATCACTGTATTTTTACTTAATTTTTATCATCAATTTATATCTTTTGACCAAGGAGTATTAGCGGTCTTTGCTCCTGGTGGAGCTTGTAAGTACTCCCCCAGTTGCTCAGTTTATATGAGACAGATGGTTGAACAGCATGGAGTTCTCAAGGGGCTAAATTTAGGATTTAAACAATTCAGGAAGTGTCTATGAACCCAATTTCACTAATCGGTAATTTGTTTCATGAGGTCTTTTTTAGGCCGATTGTTAATATCCTGGTAATAATCTTAGAACAACTCCAACTCCTGGGTATTCCGGGTAGCCTAGGGTGGTCAGTGATACTTTTAACCTTAATCATCCGCCTGTTAGTTTGGCCCTTTATTGCCTCCCAAATCAGGAGTGCCAAAAAGATGGCTGATTTAAAGCCTCACCTGGATGTCTTAAAAGTAAAACATAAAGAGGATAAAGCAGCCATGTCAGCTGCTCAGATGGCTCTCTATAAGGAACATGGAGTTAATCCAGCCGGTGGTTGTATCCCAGCCCTAATTCAATTACCGGTATTTATTGCTTTGGCTAATGCTATCCCCATGCTTTTTGATGCCAATCAGCTACAAAAAGTTAATGATCTTTTATACTTCCCAAACCTGAAATTGATTGCCCCGCCCGACCCTCATTTTGCAGGCTTTAGCTTGGGAGATAAATTAATTGATAAAACCCCTTTTGTTGGTGAATGGTGGGTATTAATGTTGATTCCCATAATCACCATGGCGCTATCTTTTATCCAGTCTAAGATGATGTTGCCAGTAAAACCTTTGCAGGTTCGCAAAGAAGATAGCAAGGTAGCGATTAAAGAAAAAGAAGGGGTGGAAGATACCATGGGGGCGATGCAGTCCCAGATGATGTTTATGATGCCACTGATGATTGGAGTTTTTTCTTACCAGTTTCCGGTAGGACTGTCACTTTATTGGAACATCTTTACCCTGGTGGGTATTATTCAACAGTATCTTATTGCTGGCTGGGGTGGATTTGCTCCTTGGATAAAAATCATCAGAAGATAAAGGTAATCCTTGATTCTTCAGCCCTGATTCTATATACTTACTCTCCAGTGGAAGCAAAAGTTTCAGAGATCTTAGAAAATATTTTAGGACTCCTTGCCTTGGAGGGAAGTTTTGAGGTGGTTGAAGGGACTGATGAGGTGGTAGTAACCGTTGAGCCAAATGATCCGGGCAGGTTAATTGGATTTCGTGGTGAGACACTGGATGCCTTACAGCTGTTGGTTAATCAGATAGTCTCCCGGCAATCACCAGACGAGTTTAAAAGAGTAGTGGTGGATGTGGCTGGTTGGAGAAAGAATAAAGAGGCTGATTTAGAAAGAAGAGCCAAAACTTGGGCTGAGGAAGTTTTGGAGAGTAAACAATCTATGGAGCTTGAGCCGATGCCTTCCTGGCAGCGAAGAATTATCCATATGATAGTTTCAGAGATTGAGGGAGTGGAATCAGAGAGTGTTGGTGAGGGTAAAGAGAGACACTTAGAGATAAGGCCAGTTACGGAAAGCAAGAAAATTTCTAAAAAAGAAGTAACAAAAACTCCTGTAGAAGCTTAACTATAACCTAGAAGGAGTAGTTGTTTCTTGCAAAGATTTTCTTAGGGTACCATTCAATCTATTCTGGGCAAGTCCAAAGAACTTCTCATCCAAGCGCCATCGTTTTGTGCTGTAATAAAAAACTGTTAAGCCGGCAACTATCTGGGTGATCCCCGTACCAATAGTCAACAGATCATCTGGGTTTCTGAAGTGATGGAAACCATCCACAGCTGTTATGGCTCCTCCAATAAGCGCTATTGTTCTAATTAAGTTTTTGGTCCATCTTTCAGTACTTATTAACCTGAATGACTGTTCAGGTTTACCCAGATAAATCTCCCTGTCCTCTGTGACTCTTCCCGCAAATACGTATTCACCTGGATATTCTAGATCAGGTACAATATCTCCTTTTATCTCGGCCATATCTTAAGGAGGACTATATTCCAACTACTATTAATTGTCAAGGTTAAGTAAAATTACTAAATGAGTGTTTTTTTGAAGGTCTCCCAACAGACTGTTTGGCAGTTAGTCAGTAAAGTGATTACCTCTCTCTCCACCCTGTTTATTTTAGCTATTATCTCCCAAAACTATGGGGAGGTTGGGACTGGGGTTTATACTCTGGCCTTAGCTTATCTAGCCTTCTTTTATGTAGCCACTGACCTAGGTTTAAATGCTCACCTACTTCCCTATTTAGTTAACACAAATACCGCTGTCTGGCAGAAGCTTTTAGGGGGAAGGATTTTAATATCGGTAGGTTTGATGATCCTTAGTTTAATAATCTTGCCACTACTGTCATTTAACAGTCCTGACTATAAATGGAGTGTTTTAATCGGCTCCTTAACCATTGTCACTCAAGCTATATTTATTACTCTCCAGGCACTCTATCAAGCACAACAGCGCTATGACTTGACCTGCAAGGCCCTACTAATTAGTACCCCAATAACAGTAGGAATAGCATACCTGCTAGCTATTAATCAGGCGCCACTTCCCTATCTGTTTTTAGGACACGTCTTAGGTTGGCTAGTTTTTGTGTTGGTATCGGTGGGATTAATTAAAGGTATCACACCTAGAGTTACTCCCCTGTTTGATCTAAATTTTTTAACTAGCTCGCTAAAGATTGCTTGGCCGATTGCTGCCACTTTATTTTTAAACACTGTTTATTTTCGGGTTGATGTTTTTTTGATCTCCTACTTCCGTAATTTTTCAGAGGTAGGGATTTATAATTTGGCCTACAGTTTTTTTCAGACAGCTTTGGTAGTCCCCACCTTTATTATGAATAGTTATTATCCAGTGATGTTAAGATCCAAGCAAAATCTTCTTAAAGTTGCTGGGATCTTAGGATTGTTGGGGATATTAGGTTCAATTACCACCTGGTATCTCTCTCCCTATCTTATTTCACTAGTTGCCAAAGAAGGTTTTACGGGTTCCGTAGAAGCATTAAGAATATTATCCTTATCTTTTCCAGGCTTCTTCCTATCGGCGTTGTTGATGTGGGTGTTAATTGGCCGAAAACAGTATAAAACGGTGTTGTTGATTTACGCGGTTGGACTAATTGTCAACGTTATTCTAAATTATCTGTTTATTGCTAGGTATACTTATGTAGCCTCTTCCTGGATCACCGGGTTGACAGAGTACTTGATTTTAATTTTACAAATTATCATACTGATTCCACTTCTCAAACGATAAGATGAACTTCATTATTTATACCGATGGTGCGTCTCGAGGTAATCCAGGCCAGTCTGCTTGTGGAATTGTTATCCAGTCCCCTGACGGAGTTATCTGGGTTCAGGACGGTAAATATTTAGGGATTACCACTAATAATGTTGCTGAGTATCACGCTGTTTTGTGGGCCTGCCAAAGATTAATATCTGATTTTACAAAGCACCTTCCCACCAGTGTCGAGTTTCGACTAGACTCCTTGCTGTTGGCCAGTCAACTCTCAGGTAAATATAAAGTTAAAAATGCCAACCTACAGGTTTTACACCAACAAATTAAGGAACTTGAGAAGAATCTTGGCCAAGTTACCTATAACTATACCCCGAGAGCTAATAATTTTTTGGCTGATAAGATGGCCAATATGGTACTGGATAAACAGTTATCAGCATGACAATCATCCACAGGGAATCTTTTATTTATCTGAATTTCCTCAGATCCTTCTGGTGGTTATTTTTATCATTGATGTTGATTGGGGGGCTAATTGGATCTTCGTTTGCCATAAAACAACCACTGCAAAGTTTTACTGAGGTGCAACTAGAAGCTGGGTTTGAGTTGGAGAAAATGCAAGATAATATCCTGCTGGCTGACGAGGTGGTTGGTATATTGCGGTCAAGGTCAATACAAGCTGAATTAATGATCAGCAAAGAAACTAAGGTAGTTGCTCACAAGAATGGTCCTTTGATGGTAAACCTACTGGTAGAGAGCCCTTCGCTGGAGTTAGCAAGTAAAGAGGCCACAATATTAAGTAATTATGTTGTGGCCAGATATGGATTTCAAGTGTTGGGAACAAGTAGCGGTAATAGTTCAGGAGAGATGTTTTTGATGGTGCTAATTGGAAGCGGTGCAGGTTTATTCCTAGGATTAATATTGTCGCTCCTAAAAACTTATCTGAAAAACTACTGAGCGCTTTTGTTACCGTAACGGTATCTTGTTAAATTGGGTGTTTGTAGTATCCTAACGAGAAAAGAAGGCTAATGCGCGCAACAATATTAATATGAAATCTCTTTCGCGAAACCTGCCTATAACACTTCTTGTGGGGGCTGCTGGATTCTTAGGTTCACACCTAACAGATAAATTACTATCTGAGGGTGTTCAAGTGGTGGGGGTAGATGATCTTTCTACGGGGGACCTGGATAATTTGGCGAGCTCGGCTCGGGATAATCACTTTCAATTTATTAAGCAATCTTTGCTGTTCTCACTATCACTTAATCAATTACCGAGGTTGGATTATGCGGTGTTTATCATCAATGAAACCTTGCCCCAAAAAGAGATGTTGGTAGCAGTGGAAAATTTCCTCAGAGCCATTGTCGAATTTAAACCGAAGATATTACTAGTTTCGTCTATAAAGCTTTACGAGGCTCATTATCAAACTAATTTAAAAGAGGTTGAAGGCAAGGTGGCTAAGTTTGCTGAGGATAATAAGTTGAATGCTAGGGTAGTACGCCTGTCGGCGGTGTATGGACCAAGGATGCATTTTCGGGAGGATGATCCAATTATTAAATTAGTCGACTCTCAAGCTAGGGGAGAGTTGCAAAAGGAGCTACCCTCTTTAGATTTTACTACCCGGGCACTTTATATTAGCGATGCGGTCTCTCTTTTGGAGAAATCTCTCTTTCATGGAGCGACCGCCCATAAAATTTATGATGGATGTCTGATAAATCCCCTTAAGGTCTCAGAGATAAAACAAGTTTTACTTGACCCTTTGTGGCATGAGAATACGAGTTTCTTACCCGCAGCGCTACCACCCTGGGTCACTCCTAATCTGGAAAGAACCATGAGGGAGTTGAGCTGGAGACCGGTGTATCCCCTGGCGAGATCTTTAAAAGAAACGGTTAATTATTTTACCGATCATCAGAATAAAATAAGGGAGAGCTACCAGAGTATTCCCCGGGATGTTCCGCGGATAGAGGAGCCACTAGTTGCAGAGGTTTCGCTACAACCAACCAAAAAAGACCCTCCCAGATTAGATCTAACACCGCTAACAACACCATTTAAAAAGTACACCCCAATGGTAATTGGAACAGCACTAATTATTTATGCTCTGGTGGTACCCATAGCCAACATGGTGGTGGGCTCGTTCATGGTTAGACAAAGTATTGTCAAAATTGCTGAAGATATTAACACTAGGCAGTTTGCCGACGCCTTAGTCCAGTTAGAAAAGGCTAAAGCTGAGTTTGGTGAGGTGGATAAGGCCAGGTCGTCTTACTTAGTTTTTGAGGCTTTGCGGGTAATGGGCGTTAACCTCAGTGCAATTGACGATCTGATCTCGTTTCAATCAGGAACAATTGACGTCTCTTCTTATGCTATAAACAGCTCTCAATCTTTGGCTCAAACTTGGGGAGCCTTTTCTGGAGCAGATGATAATGATGTTTTGGGAGTCACAAATACCACCCAAGCAGCAACCTCCTCACTGATTAGCTCCCTGGGTTTCTTGCAGTCACTACCAAGGATACCCTTATTGGATGTTCTGGGTTTAGGGGCAAACCAGCAACAGCTAGCTAATTATTCACAGTTGGCTAATATTGGTAGGATATTGAGCTCTATCTTATCTGAGATCTCATTGTCTCAAGGATCATATCTGGTAGCTTTAATTGATAACCGAGTACTAAGACCTGGTGGTGGATTGGTTATGTCTGTTGCCAGAGTGGATATTAAATCAGGTAGAGTAGAAAAGGTAGAGGTCTTCAAGGTGGGGGATTTGGATAAGAAGCTCACTGAGGTAGTTGAACCCCCGGCTGACCTAAAAAAAGATACAGTTATTAAAAATTGGAGCTTAAAAGAGGCTATGGTGGAGGCTGATTTTACTCTTAATGCCCAAAATATACTTTGGTTCTATGAAAAACAAACAGGGGTTAAACCCCTAGGGGTGATAGCAGTAGATTTAACAACTTTAAATTCAGAGTTTAAAGGAGACCTGACCGAGGAAGAAGGATTAAGGCTTTCTTTAGAAAAGGCTGTCAATAACTTATTATATGTACCGCAAACAAATCTCATCACAATAGGGGAAAATTTACAAACTGCCACCAAAAGAGGGGGGATTAGAATGTATTTTGTTAATTCGAAGTTGCAGACTATGGTATCGTCTCTAAATTGGGACGGATCAATCAAAGAAGATGGCTGGGGTTGGGTAGAGTCAGATGTGAAATCAAGTGGAGTGTTCGGACAGATCAAAAGAGCTGCCTTAATCAGACAAAAAATAAACCCAATCGGCAAAGTAGCCACAATTGTGGAGTTAAAATACAGCAATCAGAGCCAGGAGTTTCTTTATGAGAGCCGTCTTAAGCTATATACCCCTCAGGGTTGGAAGCTGCTAGCAGCTGGTAGTAACGGTCAATCTATTAAGGGACAGGTCAGCAACTTTTCTGATTATGGTTTAGCTGGTTATTCCAGCATGGTCCAGCTTTTACCCAAAGAGCAAAAAACCATTGTGTTGGAGTTTGAAAAAACTGGCCAGTTGGTAGGGGAGTTTGATCATATTTTGAGAGTATTTAAACAGCCAGGAATCTTAACCTATCCGCTAACAGTAATAGTTAGCTATCCTGCTGAGATGACAGTTATTAAAATGGGGGAGGGAAGTAGCAAAGAGGGGAGTGTTATAAAATGGGACACAGACTTAGATCAAGATAAGCAGTTTGTGATAACTTTCAAAGTCTCTCCCTAATAAGTATTTGCCTTGGATCAGTAAAATGTGGTAAATTACACAGGTTATGCAAGCAATCCCTTTAAAAGCCCAAGAGAGAACAGTGTTGGGAAAGGCTGTTAAAAATTTAAGAAAAGCTGGGTTAATTCCGGGTCATGTTTATGGAAACAAGACCGAAATAGAACACGTCTCAGTTAACGCCAGAGACTTCCTCAAAGTTTTAGATAACGCTGGGGAAACCACCCTGGTTGATTTAAAAATTGGCGAGGAAAGGGTTAAGCATGTTTTAATCCGCGGGGTGCAAACAGATGCCGTTAAAGGACTCCCACTTCATATTGATTTTTACGAAGTAAATTTGAAAGAGAAGGTGACTGTTCCAGTACCAATTATTTTACAGGGCGTAGTTGAGGAGATCGAGTTAGTCAAAACCGGTGAGGCAGTGGTTATTCAATCATTGTCTGAGGTTCAAGTTGAGGCTTTGCCAACTGAGATTCCCGAGAATTTAATAGTCAATGTTTTATCTTTAAGGGTGATTGGGGATGCCATTCATGTTTCTGAGTTACAGGTGCCAGAGGGAGTCACTATTTTAGCTGAACCGGAGGAGGTGGTGGTAAAATTAGATACTGCTATCACTGAGGAGATGAAAAGATTGATGGAGGAGCAAGCAGCTGAGGCA
>MFCS01000032.1 GCA_001776975.1 Candidatus Daviesbacteria bacterium RIFCSPHIGHO2_01_FULL_41_45 | reverse complement strand
GCTATTTACAATTGCTGAGAGTTATTTTACCTTCGGCAAGTTCTCCCAGGCAGCCGGGTTTTTTGAACAAGCCATTACTCTCAAGGATGATTATGCTAATGCTTACTATAATTTGAGCTTAACTTATAAGGAGCTAGGTAGAGTTGCGGATGCCAGTAGAAGTATTGATACCGCTCTCAATTTACTTGATCCAACAAGCATAGATTACCAGGCAGCTAAAAAATTTAAAGCAGAGTTAGTTAAATAATAGTGGACTTGTCGGGAATCGGACCCGAGACTGTACAATGCGAATGTACCGGTATACCACTTACCTACAAGCCCCTCTTCTGCTTCGCTCAGGGGGTGCTTGCACTGAGGAGCGAAGCGACGAAGTGGACCGGAAGAGATTCGAACTCTCAACCCCTTCCATGCCATGGAAGTGCGCTACCATTGCGCCACCGGCCCTTCTAAGCTGTTATTATAACTTTAATAACCTTTATGTCTCAAGCTGGTTACAAATACCTAAAGAGCTACCAACTCAGTTTAGTCATTTATGATCTTACTGTATATTTTTGTAACTGTTGGATAGACAAAAGATCCCGAACTCATGACCAGATGGTCCAAGCCGCCCGTTCTGGAAAACAAAACATCTCTGAAGGATACCTGGAAAAAAGCTTGAAGATGTATATCAAGCTTTTAGGAGTAGCCCGAGCTTCTTTAGGAGAGCTTCTAGAAGATTACGAGGACTTTGCCAGACAGAATAAAATTCCTGTCTGGGATTTAGAAAAAGGGCACTTATCCCTTGACATCATGTACATAATTTGCTATACTGAAGCTGTGAAAGAATATTTTAGCCTCGGAACTTTCCTCAAAACCTACAAAAATGATGAAGCATGTCTAGATCATATAAAAGAAATTAAGTATCCTGATGGAATTCTTTGCGGTAAATGTCAAAAAGTAACTAACTTCACTAAAATTAAAGATCGTCCTGTATATCAATGCTCCTGTGGGTATCAAATATCTCCTCTTGCTGGCACTATCTTTGAGAAAACTACCACACCACTACAATATTGGTTCTATGCCATTTTTATTATGACTCAAACTCGTTCTGGTATTTCTGCTAAACAACTTCAGAGAGAATTGGGTGTAACCTACAAAACAGCCTGGAGAATGTTTAAGCAAATAAGAATCTTAATGGCAAATGCCAATAGCGGAGGAGATTTACTGGATGGAATAGTAGAAGCTGATGAAACATTTATTGGTGGAAAAGGAGTAAATAGAGCATATCAATGGAGAGCTGACAAAAGAAAAGAAGTTGTGATGGGTATTGTGCAAAGACGAGGAAAAGCATATCTAAAACACATTCGAAATACTAATAGCTGGACACTTATCAACCAATTGAAAGAACATGTTAGTCCAAAAGCTTTTGTGATGACAGATGATTATTCTGCATATCGTCATTTAATAGAGCACGGATTTAATCACCACTACTCTATAGTTCATTCAGATAAAGAATATGTCAGAGGAAAAATTCATACACAAAATGTTGAGAATGTCTGGTCAATATTAAAAAGAGGAATCTATGGAGTATATAGAGTGGTTAGTAAGAAATATTTACAGGCATACATAGATGAATATAGTTGGAGATATAACAATAGGCAGTATCAGGATAAAATGTTTGATAGGTTACTTGGAGAAATAGCTAATGTGAAAGTGTTAAAAGTCGTTTAAATACATCCCCTTATATTTATATAAGTATAGAGAGTTGTGGTTTTAGGCTTTTTAGCTTCAAAAACTTCTGAATTTAATACCTAAACGTAGATACTTTTATATTTTTTCGTCATTGACATAGAATTAAAATAACCTAATAATAAAGTTATGAATGTGGTATTAACCTTTTTTGGAATTGTTTTCGTTTTAGGGGGATTCATGATGTTTTTCAGACCTACTATGGAGTTTATGATACGACTAACTAATTCAATGAAGGGGATTCATACTAAAATTACGAGTGTAACAGTGTGGACTTACAGAATAAGCGGGGTTCTTGCTGTCCTATTTGGTCTATTCTTACTAATGGGATCTGGAGTTATAGGTACTTAATGATTGATCAATCTATTCATAATCATTTTCTAGATTCACTTCCCAGTATATCCTTTAAAGAGTTTTTTATTAAAATCTTCTTAATATTCTTTTCTGTTTCTTTAATAATTTACACTCTACATAAACCAATAGTTCAATTTTATAGCTCTAACTACTATCTAAGTATTATAGGTAGTATGTATCCAACAATAATTGAACATCTGTTTTATATTACGCTGATAGCGATTCTTTTTTATAAGTTTGAGCTAGGAAAATTATTGAGACAACTTTTTCCGCATAAAGTTAACAAATCTTTAACATTATTTTTTACAACTTTAGCATTAATACTTATTATCCCCTTTGTAATTAGATTAATTGGTGGGCTACAAATACACCCAGCTCTAAATGAAGCAACACCTAATCAGGTTATAGAAAAATTGTTTAATCCACTAGCTCTTCTCTTACTTAGTGGATTTCTTTTTATTAGGGCATTTATAGAAGAATTTATATTCCGTTTCGTAATATTTCGATTCCTAAGAAGGAAAGGTCTATTGATATCAGTTATTATTAGTACGTTATTATTTTCCTTGTTGCATCAGTTTGGATTTGTAGCCAGTATCAATACCTTTATTTTTGGAGCCTTAATTGCTCTCTATTATGAATACTCAAATAGCTTTCTAAAGACCGTTTTCCTTCATTTATTAAATAACTTAATATTTGCTACTCCAATTATATCTCTCATCGAGTACTATCTACTCAAACTTTAGGTTTGGTTACAGTTGATATATTCTTTTTGTCAAACGGTCGGTCTTTAACACTTTCTCCTATTAGTTTCTTAAATATTTTTTTGTTGATTGTATTGTTTTCAATTATTTTATGTAGGTCTTTATCCTGTGTGTTTTTGGAATGTCGCTTTTTTATTTCTTTTAGAGTTAATGGTTTAAATCCTTTCATATTGGGTTATTATATCAATTTTACATCCTCTTATATTTATATAAGTAATAGATAGGAAGGACTTTTTCTTAATATAGATTCAAATTTATCAATTTTTTACCACTACGCGTAGTGGTAATTTTCATACATGACGTGTGGGTATAGGTGCCAGAAAAAGCCAGGGGTATGAGGGAGATAGGCGATATAAGGGATAGGTACTCGCCTGATAACCCCTACATTCCCGCTCTCCCTCCCAACCAAGAATCAGCAGTTAATCTCCTGCTTACTTTAATAAACCAAGCCTGTTTTTTACTTGACCGGCAAGGTCTTGCTTTAGAAGAAAAATTTGTAAAGGAGGGTGGGTACTCAGAGAATCTCTTTCAAAGAAGGATTAAAGAAAGAAATAACTTTTAAGTTCCTCTATCTCCCCTATAACCCAAATATCCCCTCTAATCCTTACTTCAAGATAGCCAAAGGATTCACTGCAATTCCCTTATATCTAATCTCAAAGTGGAGATGGGTTCCGGTTGACCGGCCTGTTGATCCCATCTGACCAATTGATTGCCCCCGGGAGACAGTTTGCCCCCCTGTGACATAGATATTTGATAAGTGAGCATAGATTGTTTGGTAACCGTTACCGTGATCAACAATCACCCTATTCCCATAACCATAATTATCAGGCCAGCCAGCCACAATCACTCTACCTCCATCTGAGGCCACAACCGCTGGGGCAGCCCGGTTAGCCACATCTATCCCGGGGTGATACCAGGCAAAATATTGAGTCATCCCACCACTGGTTGGCCAGATAAACTGCCCTCCCCCCGGAGCCTGATAAGTAGGACCAGAAGCAATACTGGAAGGAGCCGTCGGGCCACGCCTGACCGGTGTTGCCTTTTGTGGCGGTACTCCATCTGGAACTATTAACACCTGTCCCACCGTTAGTTTAAAATCATCCGGCACATCATTAAAGGGAAAGTCCAAGATAGCTTGAGACGAAGCGGAGTATTTTTTGGCAATTGACTCTAAGGTGTCCCCACTTTTTACCTGATGTGAGACCCCCGAGACCGGCAAAATCTTTAATTGTTGCCCCGGCTTGATAGTATTAACGTTATCTAGATCATTGGCCCACTGAATGGTTTCCTGTGAGATACCATATTTGTTAGAGATGGTGGAAACTGTCTCACCTGATTTTACCTCATGTTCTATTATCTCCGCCCGGGGCTTTTCAGAGATCACAGTATGGGTATCTTGCAGGGAGTTAAGAACTGGGGCATCAAAACGACTCTCAGTTAGCTGAGCAAACCTGGGATCCTGCTCCACTACTCCCGGAAAGGTTGAGGAGATAATTGTTTGACCCCCAAACACCCCAGAGGTAAACAGACCAAAGGCTGATAAACCGATCATTGATCCATGCCAAACCTTTTTTTGGTTCATCCCCCGCTTGAACATCAGAATATCAACCAATAAGTTTTTAAACTCCTCAAAATGGATAGCTAAAGAGACAATTTTGCCCCGAAAATACTTAATTAAAAAACGAGTAAATTGGATAAAATCTTTGCTTATCGGATCCACTAGTGGGGAGATTATACCACAGGTTTTTAACTCTGCCTGCTGACAGACAGACCTCTGGGTTCGTGATATACTATCAGCATGAAACAAAAAGTTGCCAACTATACTGTGGTTATAGGAAGAGAAAAGCGTTTGGGAACCAACCAATTCGTGTTTACTGCACTAGTACCGCTTTTGGGTATCGCTACCGAAGGAGATACTCTTGAAGAGGTTCAAAAAGAGATTAAGTCGCTAATCGAGTTCCATTTACAAGCACTTGCAGATGAGGGGGAAGAGATACCTGACGAAAAAGAGAGTTCTTTTGTCACTAAGCTTGAAGCTGTCTTACCTAAAAATGCCCGGCTTGCCTACTAATGGCTAAACTGCCCCAGATTAAACCCACAGCACTATTAAGATTCTTTCAAAAACAAGGATTTATTATTACAAGACAGGTCGGTAGTCATGCCCGACTTGTGCATCCTAATGGAAACAAGCTCACTATTGCCGTTCACAATAAACCCATTGCTCCGGGTACCCTCCAATCAATACTGAGACAGGCTAATATGGATCGAGAAAAATTCCTACGGCTTTTTAGGGGGTAGAATTTATTTAACGTCTTGAAGCGAGCTGAGAAACTCCGAGTTTGATTCCATCTTAGATAGTCTCTCTAAAAATACCTCAGTCCGTTCACTGGCTTGCAACATTGATAACATCCGCCTCATGACTACCATTTTTTTATAAGTCGGAGACTTAGAAACCGAGCCGTCAGACGAGGACTCATTGGTCGGCTCCTCAAACATTAGGTGCTCCTGTCTGGTACCAGATGATTCAATATCAATGGCTGGGAAAACCCGTCTTTCAGCCTGAGTCCGATCCAGGTGTAGCTCCATATTTCCAGTTCCTTTAAATTCCTCATAAATTAAATCATCCATTCTAGAACCTGTATCAACCAAAGCAGTACCGATAATTGTTAAACTACCACCCTCTTCACAGTTTCTAGCTGCACCAAAGAATTTCTTAGGAGGATAAAGAGCTACCGGATCAAAACCACCAGACAGAGTTCTGCCTGAGGGTGGAACAGCCAAGTTATAGGCCCTACCCAAACGAGTAATAGAGTCTAGTAAAATTACTACATCCTTACCCATCTCTACTAAGCGCTTGGCTCTTTCTAAGGCTACCTCAGCAGCTGTGGTCTGGGCATCAGCTGGTTCATCAAAGTTGGAAGCAATGACATCTCCCTTAATACTTCGGGATAGATCAGTTACCTCCTCTGGCCTCTCCCCAACTAAGACCGCCATTAATACTACCTCTGGATGATTGGCAGTAATTCCCGCTGCAATCTCTTTTAAGATGGTAGTTTTGCCGGCTTTAGGCGGAGAGACAACTAATCCCCGTTGACCAAAACCAATCGGAGAGATTAGATCAATGACTCTTTGTGACAAGGGGAATTTGCCGGTCTCTAGCTTTAACAGTCTATTAGGATAAATCGCTGTCAGATCCTCAAATTTTACCCGTTTGATTTTAGCTGAGCGGGAAGATGGATCTACTACAAATTTCTCAGCATTCTCACCGTTAACCGTATCAACTTGTAGTAAACCAAAATACCGCTCATTATCTTTAGGTGGTCTGGCTGCTCCCTCCACAAAATCCCCTGATCTGAGATTAAATCTTCTGATCTGGGATAAGGAGATATAGACATCACGGTCAGAGGGAATATATTTAGGTCTTAAGAAGCCGTGACCTTCCGGCATGGAATCAAGTATACCGCTCACCTTTTCGGTAGGCACGTCACGCTCGGTATAAGTTGCTGCTGGACGAACCTCTGTTGTTTGATCCACATCTGAAGATGTTTGAGACAACGGTCTAAATGAACGGGTATTAGGCATAAAAATTAATTTTTAATTGCAATTTCCAATGAAGAAATTTAAAACTCTCCTGGGGACGTGGTTAGTATCACACATTCCCCTGGTTAATGTCAATAATTAACCCTTAAGATACTCTCTCATCTGCCAGATATGGGAAGCGGTCTTCTCGCTTTCCTCACCCTCAGATCCAGAGAACTTCTTTAAGCCAATTCCCAAGGGCAACAATCCACTGATCACCCAGGCCATTAGTGGCAAACCTGTTTTAGGCAACTCTTTAACATTGGCTACTCCAGCTACTCTGGAGCTACTGGCTCGGGCCACTGTAGCAGCCACCGGCAAAACTGGATTGATGATGGTGTTATTTACAGTCTGGTTATTGTTTTGAGTTTGCTGTTGTGATTGAGCCTGACAGCTAATAATTGAGCCGTTGACCATAAAGGTACCCCCAGCTACTGGACAGGCAAAAGCTACAGCTCCAGCAGGAACAGGAGTGGGAGTAGGGGCTTGAGTATTGGCAGTGTATCCACAACCATCAGCAGTTTTGCTGTTTCCAGTGGGGATAGCTAAACAAGCGTTAGATAAATAA
>MFCS01000031.1 GCA_001776975.1 Candidatus Daviesbacteria bacterium RIFCSPHIGHO2_01_FULL_41_45 | reverse complement strand
CAGATAATATTTTCATTAACCGGAGCGAGTAAGTCGGTAATTCCACTAAACAACCCAACCCGCACCAAAAGTACGATGACTAGAAGGAGTATAAAGGAAACCTGGAGCGAAAACTTCCGTTTTACTAGCATGCCGATCCCTGAACCCACAAAGGTCGCGAGTAAAAGCAAATTAGAAAGATAGGCAAAAATCCTTACCTCCGTCCCAATTTGCCGAATAAGTAAAAGCTCTAAAAATAAAATGACGAAACTTACCAACGCCAGTTTATAATATTTCATTCGGAGTTCTCGTCTTATTGGCGTGGTACTATTTTATTTTTTAATAAAAGTGCGCCAACTATACCGACTGCCAAAATAGCTAGGTAGACCAAAACAACCTGCCAATAGGTGTAAGGCGAACGGCCTATCACTCCCAACAGTAAAGCGCCTAGCCAGGAAACAGATGAGATCGCCCCGCCAATCAGCAGAGTCGAAACATGCCTTTTGAATTCTGGAAGGGTTGGTAAACTGGCGTCTAAATATCGCTTCAAGCGTGGCAGATGATACCAATGAAAGAAAGCTCCATTGATGATTAAAATCGCTACTAGAGTCATTTTGGCTAGAAATTTGCCAGAGGCCAGATAGCGATCAGGGAATTCGAAAAATAGTAATGCGCCAGAAATAACCATTAATAAAACGCCAATCCACACCATCCGACTACTCTCTTTAAGAAACTCAAAGCGTTCCTTGGCAATTTTCCCAACCCGCATACTAGAAAGAAAAATATAATCACTCATCACTACTCCGCCAAATCCCACCGCCACTCCCAGGATATGAAAAAAGATTAAGAAGTTGTGATAGTTAAGCATGGGGATAAGTTAAGTTTTGTTGGTTTGAGCATAGCTCAACTCTAACAGTTTTTCAATAAAATTAAGTTTGGTTATCTGGCACAAACACCCGCAAAAGAAAGGAGCCAACCCGCGAAGGTTGGCCCTTGATGAGGCTGCCACTTCAGACAGTGGCAGCCAGCGCTGGCGAGAGTTCGAAATCTTCCGCATGAAAGAGTAGTGGATTCCAGTAACGATGCCCATCCTCATCCCACTC
This sequence comes from Candidatus Daviesbacteria bacterium RIFCSPHIGHO2_01_FULL_41_45, assembly GCA_001776975.1. Taxonomy (GTDB): domain Bacteria; phylum Patescibacteriota; class Microgenomatia; order Daviesbacterales; family UBA10151; genus 2-01-FULL-40-24. The sequence continues at coordinate 4,474 of MFCS01000031.1, read as the reverse complement.
CTGGGACGCGGTCTGCTCGGTTTTTTCCCGAAACAGCACCTGCCAACGACTGCTGCCGCAGTAGATTACCTTAGCTACAGTCAGCTGATGCGGCAGGTGCCGCTGAGACCCATCGAGTCGCCAATGCATAACACTAACGGGCTTGACCAGCAAACTCTTGGCACCCACCCGGTCTCCCGCCACAAACGGCGGCTTCACCTGATCAATCCGGGCCAGCACTACGCCGCGCAAATAGTGCGCGTCAGCCAGGTCATTGTCAGCCGTTGGGCTGATCACCAAACCGCAATTGGAAAAACCGGCTCGGCCACAGGCATCCATAAACTTACTTAGGAGCGTAGCCGTATCCCAAGAATACGGATTTTCACTCATAAACTTTCCCCTTTTTTTAAGAAACAGACATCCCCCCCCATTCATTCACACACGAAAATCCTAGCAGATTCTGTCTTCTTGGCAAAAAAAGACTTCCTTTGGCGGAGAAATTATATCCTTTGCGCGAACCTTTTTCGAGCGGAAACCAGACTGGCCCGCCCCGCTGCCCTCCAAGTATTCGGGCGGTGCAGCGGGGCTTCTACGCTCGGGCGCGGTAAGATCCCCCACCCCCTTCCATTTTTTGCCTGCTCGCCCAAATGGCGAGGAATACACTTGTGGATAAGTGGCCCTATTGATTTCTTTTATCCGTAGGTATAAGATTCACAGCGATCGTAATATAAAAAGTTAAAAGTCGCTATAGTTAGCTATAGTTAACAAAAACAAGCAATATGACAAGTATTAAGACGAAAGAGATAAATATACTCCCCGATCGCAGCTTGATGCCAAAGATCGGGCAAACCGGCTATTCCGTTAGTCAAGCTATATCAGAATTGGTTGATAACTCAATTGATGCCCGCGAGGACGGCAAGGCCCTTACCGTTGAGATCCATTTTGATAACGAAAAGGGCATGATCGAAGTTTCCGATGATGGAGTTGGCATGGACGAACAAACAGCGGCAAACAGCATTAAGCTCGCGCACTCCGCGAAGAAAAATAAACTCGGGGAATTCGGTCTAGGTCTAAAAACCGCGGCAACAAGTTTAGGAAAAAAATTTCAGATTCTTACCACGCAAAAAGGTAACGACGAGGAATATATTCTCGAATACGATGAAGAAAAGTGGCTAAAAAGCGGAGATTGGACCAAACATGAAATGAAAGTAAAAAGCGGAGTCGACAAAAAAAGATCGAACACCACGATTCGTATAAAAGATCTCCGCTTTAGCATCTACCCCAATTTGCCAGGTAATCTCCGAAAAGATTTAGCTACTCGCTTTGCTCCGTTCATAGAGAATGGCGAGGTGAAAATCAAGGTAAATACAAAATGGTGCGAACCAGAGCCACTTGACTTAAAAACCGAATATCACGCACCAGATGGTAAAGAGCCGTTTCAGATGAAATTGGAGAGTGGTAGTGAGATTTGGGGATGGAGGGGATTGCTAAAAAAAGGATCGAATAAAGGCGACTATGGTTTCCGAGTTTTCCGGCGCGGACGCTTGATTATGCAGTTTGTGAAGTTGGGTTTTCATCCCCATCCCGAAGCTCGACAAATTGTTGGCGAAATTCACCTTGATCATGTTCCCGTCACTCACAATAAGCGCGAATTTATAGAGGAATCACCGCTATATCAAGAAATTATTAACGAAGAAGGGATCTTTTGGAAATTCATGCGAGATCTCGTTCGTGATGCAAAAACTTCTGAACGAAAAACGCAAATTGATCAGGGTATTTTAGATAAAATGGAGATCCAAAAGGATAACATAATGAAAGCCATCAAAAAGATTCCTCAACTTAAGGAATACGCCTTCCCGGACTTGAAGGAAAAAGTGAGAGCTAAAGAAGGAGAAAATGAGGGGCTTACAGATTTAGAAATAGAAAAAAGAGACCAGAGAGATGTTGTCACGATTGAAGAGGAGCCAATACCCCAGGATGAACAAAATCGAAAACCGAAAAAAAATCAGGTTCGCAGAACCTACTACGTTACGGTGAATGGTAAAAAATTCAAGGTTACGCACAGCTTCGTCGATCTAAAAACAGACGAGGTATTGAAAGATAAAAATGTTGATGACGAGATTGGAATTCAGGTTTTTACTAATATTGCCTTTCCGGGGTTTGCTAGCACAACAGATCACGTTTTCTACGGCACTTGGAACATCGCGGAGGCGATTGCAGAAGTCATGGTTGAAAGAAACAGGAGATCACCCGAAGAAGTCATTAAAATTCGAGATTTGATTCTCCGTTCAAGTTCCGAGATTGGCCAAGAACTTGATGAGGTGGAGAAAGAAAAGAAAGTCGCGGAGCGATTAAAGAAAGAGTACGAGGAAAAAATGGCAAAAATAAAAGCGATCGAAGATAGGCACGTTGATATAAAACTCTAGAAATATGTTTATAAAATCAATTAAAACTGCCCAAGGCGCAATGTTTCCAATTTTTCGTTGGGATCAATTAGCCCAAAATCAAGCGAGGGTCGGCGTGGCTGGTACGGGTTTCTTTATTAACTCTCGCGGTTATTTTGTCTCGGTAGCACACGTATTCGATGGAGCACAGCAGAATACCAAGTTCCAATATGCGGGAAAGTTGCCCGACAACCTCCAAAATCCTCCCCTGGAAATTACCGAGATCTGCCGAAATGACGATGCTGATATTTATGTTGGCCGCGTGAATTTAAAAACACCTACCTACTTTCATCTTGCAAAAGAAATCCCCCACATTGGTAGGTCGGTTTGTGTCAGTGGATATCCACTTGCCCAAATTACCACGAATCAGCATGGGGGATTAGAGGTTGGCGGTGTGCGTAGGTATTTCCAACCGACGTTCGTACTCGATAATGCAGTAATTAGCAGCAGCAGTGGACAAAACGTAACGAGAAAGCACGATGGTTTTCTTGTGCGCGACGTTGGTTTGTTTGGTATGAGTGGTGGCCCAGTTTTTGACATTCGAGGTATAGTAGTTGGGATGCAAGGGTCAGTAACCCAACCGAGAGTAAGTACAAATGGAGGAAGAACAATTTCTGTTGAGAATGCCTTAGCGATCAGAAGTGGCTTGATTTTGGAGTTATTAAAGAAGCATAATATCAGAGCAAACATTTTAGGAATATTCTGAATTTTGGCGGAAGGGGAGGGATTCGAACCCTCGATGCCATTTCTGACATACAGTCTTTCCAGGACTGCCGTTTCAGCCATCTCACGCACCCTTCCTTACGTATCCCATGCGCTGCTCAAGCTTAACAGTATTCTTTGGATTATTCGAACCTATCACCCGCATATATCGAGACATATGCTCCAAATGATACATATAAAGCTTATTCACACCACCCTTTCTTATATTGAATCCTAGTTCCAATAGTATGTCCATCACCCCCTGAAGAAGCGGCCTCGAAGAACTAGAAAAAGACCACCCAAGATATTTCCTACGTGCTTTTTGATGAAAGTAAAATCCTCCATCCGTATCAAAAAGCCCTCGCACGCAAGCAATCTGATAGTTTTGCTTCTCCTGTATCCATTCCGGGATGCTTATTTGGTGAGCAATCTTATCCCCCCTTTCTAAACCAAGATATTCGAAAACCTCCACCAAGCCCGCGCCGGAAAGAATAAGATCGATAGTGTTATATTCGGCGCGCTCTATCCACGTAGGTTTTTCCCCGATTAAGTCCTCCATCAGACTCCTAACAAAAACTGCGTATGCTCTGTCGACCTTTCTGCTCAAAGTTACGCGTACCTGGTAATCACTCATAGAACCATCACCCATGAGTATCCCAACGAGCTCTGCAAGTCTTTCCGAATAGGGCGGCATAGCAAAAACTTTTTTAACATTGCACCCCAACTCTCGATATTTTTCTGGATCCTTCCTTCTTCTTTCCTGGGATACTCTACCACCCTTCCTTCGATCCTCAAGCGTCCCCGGCGCACCATAGAGCTTATAATGAGCCTTCCCTCCAATACTCGAACCCTTTTCGGTATACCAGTAATCATCTACTTTTTTAGCTTTACGAATTGAAATATGAAAATCTGTACTTAACATAAGGACTTTTTCATAATCTGCGCTGAATTTTTCTCTCCGCCAATCACGAAAAGAACGCTCCCCAATCGAATACTTCTTGGCTAGCGCAGAGAAAGAAAGGCCACTCCGAAACCTAACTTTCTCAAAAAATTCTCTTTGCCTGCCCGGCTCAAATGATATTCTAGCCACAGAACTAGAATATCATAAACATCACAAATAAACAACTTTGCCATACCTCCACTATCACTCTTGTCTAAACTTCCCAGACCGGTCAGTATGCTTGTAGGGGTCTTTGTCGAATACATACGACGGCTTTCCCCACTTCAATTCCTTAGTCTAAACTAGACTGACATCCCTCGCAAGATTCTAATCCGCTCTTCGACCGGCGGATGAGTGGAGAAAAGCTTGGCGATCCAAGAGGCACCACGCTGACCCCGAAAAGGATTGG
>MFCS01000030.1 GCA_001776975.1 Candidatus Daviesbacteria bacterium RIFCSPHIGHO2_01_FULL_41_45 | reverse complement strand
GGAATGTGGAATGATGTTTTCCGGTTTGGAGTTTCAAATAGGGGACGTTGTCGAGTCCTTCCGGAATATTTAACTTGATTTTTTATTAGGCTTGGGTGTAGAATCGCCCCACAACTAGTTTATTATGAAATATCAATCTTACCTCACCGAACTTCAAGCGAAACTCCCCGCAGCTCAAAACATTCTGGTGGTTTTACCATCTAACTGTGGGGTTGATTGTCTGTCATCCGGACTATCTTTATATTTAGCCCTGAAAAATTATGGCAAGAGTGTCTCTATTGCTTCGGAGAGTGTTCTAAAGGTCTCGGAATCAAATCTATATGGGATTGGTTCGATTCAAAATACCTTACCAACAAATGGTACTGGAACTTGGGTATTAAAAATTGGGGGAGTTGTTGGTAGTGATAATAAACCACTCTTTGAAAAGGTTGATTACAATTTAGAGGGATCAGATCTGAAGATGAAGTTCCCGATTATTCCGGGACAACAATTTGTACCCACCCATATTACTCCCTCTTTTGAGGGATCAAACTTTGACCTAATCTTTACCGTAGGGGCAGTTAATTTAGAGTCTTTAGGTGATCTTTATACCCAACATCAGGAGGCCTTTGCTAAATCTTTTGTGGTAAATATTGACAACTCGCAAGCTAACTCTCAGTTTGGTAACAGTAAAATTATTGATTCTGTGGCGGCGACACTATCTGAGATGGTCTGGCAGATCCTAGATGATCTAAAGGTATCAATTGACCAAGACATTGCCTCAAACATTTTGGCTGGTATTTACTCAGCTACCAGTAATTTACAGGGTCGGGTGACAGCTGAAACGTTTGAGGTCATGGCGAGGGCGCTACGTGCTGGTGGAAAACAACCTGAATCTCAGATATCAGAGGTGGCCCAACCCATTACTGCTCCCGAAAATGGTTTTGATTTCACCCAGATGTATCAACCCTCCACTCAAGCTGATTTTGCCGATCCTGCTTCTCATACCCATGAAAGAGAGCCGGGCACTGAGTTAACTTATTCTGGAAATGAGATTGAGGAAAACGTTACTCCAGAAGAAGATTGGCTAACACCCAAGATTTATTCAGGCAAATCGCTAGGATAGTGGATTGTGTTTTGGGGATTATTTTGTTAGAATGGCCCAAGTTAATTTAAGGAGTTACTTTTTGGTGTCAAGGTTGCTCCGTTGATAAAGGCGATACCAGATATTTATGCCGTTAGATAATAAAACTAAGAAACAGATAATTGAGGAGTTTGCCACCCATGAAGGTGACACCGGTTCGCCCGAGGTTCAGGTAGCTTTGCTTACTCAACAGATTCAAAATTTAACCTCTCATTTAAAACAACACTCTCATGATGTTCATTCCAGAAGAGGACTTCTCTCTATGGTTAACAGGAGAAGAAGGTTACTACAATACCTTCTCAAAAAAGATACTGATAGATATAAGGTGTTAATAGACAAGCTTGGTTTGGCTAAATAATTTACTCAAAATAATGGAAAGACATCTCTTAACTGATAATCAAATTAGGTCGATATTAGAATCTTTGCCACTGTTTGATGATGACCCATTGAATGTAAAACCGATCTCAGCAAGAGAATTTCAAGAAATCAGGTCAGGGAGAGTTTTGGATGAGGGGGCAGTTTGTAACCAAGACGCCTTAGATGAATTTCAGGGGTTAGGAGCATTAACTCAACCCACTAGGACCTTAACTGCTGAGTGGAGAACAGAAAGGGTTTGGCACGGTGGACCACCGTTAGAAGACCTTGAACCAGGGCAATCCTAGTCTATAATTTATCGGTGTATTTACTTTAATCCAAAGAAGGGAGTATAATGCTCTTAAGTTAAGGGCGTTGGGGATTGCAAAGAGACAGTTAGTAGCTACTAATTGCATCTTCTACAGTTTCCAACCCTCACTGATAAATTTATGAATAAAGTTGTGACTCGTGAACTCGACCTTGATGGTCGAAAATTAAAATTAGAGACCGGGGTGTTAGCTAAACAGGCTGACGCAGCGGTGGTGGCTACGTGGGGCGATACCATTATCTTAGCAACAGTTGCCACTAAAGTTTTAAGTGAATCCATTGGATACTTTCCCCTCTCGGTTGAGTTTGTGGAGAAATATTATGCTGGTGGCCGGATTACCGGACAGCGGTTTATTAAAAGAGAGTCTCGCCCAACTGATGTGGCAGTTTTAACCGGCCGAGCCATCGACCGGTCTATCCGACCGTTATTCCCCAAAGAATTTGAAAATGAAGTACAGGTTATCTTATCCGTTTTGTCTTACGATGGTGTGGCTGATTTATTAACGCTAGGGTTAATTGCTACCTCAGCAGCTTTATCAATCTCCTCAGTACCTTGGAATGGACCGTTGGCTATCACCCGTGTTGGCCGTACTGGTGAGACTGTAGTGTTGAATCCATCTCTGGCTGATCTGGAAGCGCTAGATTTAGATGTTGTGGTTGCCTCCAGTAAAGAAAAAATTGCCATGATTGAGGTGGAGGCTAAAGAGGTTGAGGATGGTTTGGTTTTTGAAGCAATTAAAACCGCTCATGAGCATTCACAACAGGTAATTAATCTGATTGAGGATTTTTCCCAAGAGGTAGCTCCAGAAAAATTACAGTTAGCGGTTGTAGCTGAGGTCTTGGAGGAGTCGGTTTTAAAAGAGATCAAAGCTAAAGCTAAAGAGAGGATCGAACTAGCATTATTTGATACTAAACACCCTTGGCACGAGGCTACTGGTGACTTAATTAAATCGGAGCTGTCCAAAGAATATTCAGAGGTTTTAAATTCTCAGATGGTCTCAGCTATCTTTGATAAGGTGGCCAAAGAGATTATGAATGAGGCGGTTTTAGTAAAAGGTAAACGGGTTGATGGTAGGGCGATGGGTGAGGTTAGACCACTATCGATGATGGTGGGATTATTGCCCCGAGCTCACGGATCGGCGCTGTTTCAACGAGGAAGTACCCAGGTTCTCTCCATCTCTACGCTAGGACCCCTTTCGTTGTCACAGACCCTAGAAGGTATGCAAGGGGAATCATTAAAGAGGTTCATGCATCACTACAATATGAGCATTAATCCGTTCTCAACCGGTGAACCAAAACGCTTGGGTTCACCCAACAGGCGTGATATTGGACACGGAGCTTTGGTGGAGAAGGGCTTGGTGAACGTTTTACCATCAGAAGAGGAATTTCCCTATGCTATTCGGGTTGTTTCGGAGATTTTGGGGGCCAATGCTTCAACCTCCATGGCCTCACTTTGTGCTGCAACTTTAGCTATGCTTAACTCTGGGGTGCCTTTGAAAAGTCCGGTGGCAGGTATTGCTTTAGGATTACTATCAAACGAGAGTAAATTTCAGGTGATCACCGACATGCAGGCTACTGAAGATTTTTATGGTGAGATGGATTTTAAGGTTACCGGTTCAGTAAAAGGAGTAACAGCCATCCAGATGGATACCAAGTTACAGGGTTTAACTTTTGAGATTATTGAGGAGGCTCTTAAACAAGGTAAGGCTGCCCGTGAGTCTATCTTGGAACAGATGAACAAGGTCTTACCTAAAGCAGGACAGATCAGTCAATATGCTCCCAAGATTGAGGTCACTCATATTAAGCCAGAGGAGATTGGGATGTTGATTGGGCCAGGAGGCAAAAATATTAACGCTATTATCGCCCGAACAGGCACCCAGATAGATATCGAGGACGATGGAAGGGTGATGGTCTCCTCAGTTGATGATAATGCCATTAAAGCTGCCTTAGCAGAGATTGAGGGTATGTTTAAGACTGTTACTACTGGTGAGGAATATAGCGGAAAGGTGACCAAAATTACTACCTTTGGAGCCTTTGTGGAGATTGTCCCTGGCAAAGAAGGATTGGTTCACATCTCCCAGATGGCGCCCCACAGAGTAGAGAAGGTGGAGGATATATTGTCTGAAGGTCAAGAGGTTAAAGTGAGGGTGACTGGTGTTACTCCGGATGGTAAGGTTGGATTGTCAATGCTTTTTGGTAACGATATTAAACCAGAAACTGAGGGAAGACCAAGAAGAGAGTTTGGCGGTGAGAGAAGGCCTTTTAATCGCGAGCGTTCTTCTGGTAGTGCTCCTCGGGGTTCCTTTGATCGCCGAAGACGTTAGTTAGTAGTACAATATTGGTAGTAAAACTCAAATTATGGATCTGCCCCAAGTAACAGGAGAGTCTTCAGACTCCAGATTAATTATCTTACGAAACTCTTTACAGAATAATTCTTTACCGGAGGATTTAAAAAAAGAGCTTTTAGAGAGAGTGGATAGACTGGTGAGATTGCAGCAAAACGATAACTTCCAGTTGGAATTTGATCGGGAGATCGAGTATGTTAAGTTCGTTAGTGCCTTGCCTTTTAACACCTCCTCGCAGGATGTTTTAGATATCAAACGGGCACAACAGATTTTAGATCAAAGACACTATGGTTTAAAGGTTGTCAAAGATCGAATTCTAGAGTATCTTTCAGTATTAATATTAAACAGCCGTCAAAATAATAAGTCTCGGTCGCAGGTTCTAGCATTTGTAGGACTGGCTGGATCTGGTAAGACCTCGCTGGCTTATACAATTGCTGAGAGTTTGGGAAGGAAATTGATCAGGATACCTTTTGGAGGATTAGGTTCAGTCAGAGAGTTAAGAGGTGAAACTAGATTAAAACCTGATGCAGAGGCAGGAATTATTATGAGATCGGTGATGAAACTGGGGGTAAATAATCCAGTCATCTTATTAGATGAGATTGATCGGGTATCAGTTGAGTCTCGGGCGGATATTATGGGTGTGTTAGTGGAGCTACTTGACCCGGAGCAAAATTTTGGATACGTTGATCACTATATTAACTATCCCTTTGATCTGTCAAAGGCGCTATTTTTAGCTACTGCCAATAACACTGCCAGTATAGCTACAGCGGTACTGGATAGGTTGGAGTTAATAGAGATGCCTTCATATAGTGATGAAGAAAAGATTGTCATCGGTTCAAAGTATCTCTTACCGAGAGCTTTAAAAGAAGCTGGTTTGCCAGAGGGAACGGTGGTAATTGATGAAGCTTTGTGGCCGACAATCGTCCGGCCTTTGGGGTTTGATGGAGGGATCAGGTCTTTGGGTCGATCGCTACAGTCAATAGTTAGAAAGGTAGCCAGACAGGTAGTTGAAGGACATGGTGGGCCATATCACTTGACCGCTGCTAATATAAATCAATATATATGAAAATGAAATCATTCAAGCCATCGTTTAGTAAACCCAATATCCTCTCTCCGATTACCCAAACATTGAGAGTAATTCCACTTGGTGGAGTAGGAGATGTGACTAAGAATATGTATGTCTATGAGTATGGTAATGACATTATCGTGGTTGATTGTGGGATAGGTTTTCCAGATGAAGGAATGTTGGGGGTGGATCTGGTTCTCCCGGATATTACCTACCTTAAGGAGAGGATCCATAAAGTTAGAGGAATTGTGGTGACTCATGGACATGATGATCATATTGGGGGATTGCCTTATCTTTGGCCACAGCTCCAGGTGCCAATTTATGCCCAAAAATTAGCAGCTGGGTTTCTTAAATCTAAGTTCAGCGAGAATAAGCTACCTTTAGATAAGATTAAAACCACTGATCTAACTACTCAATTAACGCTGGGTGTTTTTAAGGTGGGCTTTTATCCAGTGGCTCATTCTGTGCCTGACTCGACGGGCCTAATTATTGATACTCCGGTGGGTAGAGTCATTCACCAGTCAGATTTTAAGATGGATTGGACCCCGGTCAATAATCAGATCACAGATGTTAAAAAAATAACTGAGGCTGCCAAAGACGGAGTAGTCTTGATGTTAATTGATGGACTCCGTTCGGAAAGGCGTGGTATGAATCCTTCGGAGAGGCCGATTGAAAATACCTTTTTTGAGATTGGCAACAGGACTCAAGGCAAAGTGATTATTACAACCAACTCTTCCTCGATTACCAGAATTCAGCAAGCCATCAATGTAGCTGTTAAATTAAACCGCAAGGTGGCTTTGATTGGCAGGTCAATGGAGAATAACTTCCAGGTAGCCAGTGATCTGGGTTATATTAGCTCTCCACCAGGATTAATTATTGCCAATGAGGAGATCAAGAGATTTGCTGATGATAATTTAATGTTGATTATGGCTGGATCCCAAGGCCAGCCAGGGTCATCTTTATCCCGGGCAGCTAATAATGATCACCGTTTAGTCACTTTCAAAAAAGGTGATGTGGTCATCGTAGCTTCTGATCCGATTCCTCTGTCGATGAACACCTACTATGCTTTGATTGATAAATTATCCAGATCCGGAATTGATGTTTATTACTCTGATATACAAGAACATCTCCATGTTTCTGGACACGCTTCATCAGAGGAGATCAAGTTAATGGTTTCTTTAGTCAGGCCAAATTATATTATGCCAATCGGGACAACTTTTCGTGGTATGCGGGCGTTTGCGCGCTTAATGAAAGATTTGGGCTATCAGGATGATAAAGTCATTACTTTGGACACTCAAAAAGTACTCCTAGTTACTAAGGCTGGAGTGGAGATTGGTGAACATATCGAGACCCAAAATGTTTATGTGGATGGATTAGGGGTAGGAGATGTTGGGACTATAGTGTTAAGAGACAGGCAGGTTTTAGCGGAGGAAGGGATAGTGGTGGTAATTTTACCAATAGATTACCAAACAGGCAGACTGGCTGGGGAAGCAGATATTATCTCCCGGGGGTTTGTTTTTGAAAAGACCTCGGAGGAGCTATTAGCTGATGCTAAAAAGGTAGTTGATTCAGCCTTGTCAGATCACAAAGAAGGACCTCTGGATTGGCGGTTTGTCCGTTCTCATATTGAAGAAAACCTAGAGAAGTTTTTCTATGAGGAGACGAAAAGACGTCCGATGATTTTACCGGTAGTAGTTGAGGTTTAAAAGACCTGTGTCTACTATGGGATATGATATAATATAACAATAACATGCCAAGAAGAAGATCAGTTTACTCACTACCTAAATTAAAACTTCGTCCCAGAACTATTATTACTGTCGGCTCACTAGTTTCTTTTGTCCTAGCAGGACTGTCTCTAGTGGCACTATTTTCTGACTCAGAAGTATTGTCATTTTGGAGAAACTTTTTGCTAGAAAATTTAGGATGGACGGCTGTTTTGTCCCCGTTCTTGTTTTTTGTCTCCGGATTAGTTTTACAAAGATTCAAATGGGCGATCGCCCAGGCTAATGTGCTAGTGGGCTTACTAACAATCATCATGTCCCTATCGTCACTGACCTATCTGTTTATCCCGCAACAGGCTGGAATGGTAGGAGAGCTGGTTGGGTTGGAATTATCAAACCTATTGACCTGGGCAGGGGCTCTGTTGGTGTTGGTTGGAGCAGTATTAGTTGGCGTGGTGGTGCTATTTAATACCTCCTTGGCCCAAATTATTAGTATTATTACCTCAGTAGGCAGTTTTTTGACGGATTTATTCAGTCCGATCGGGGGTCTTTTAAATCGGACATCTTCGAGTAAGGGTGTAACAATTAAGGTGTCGGGTGTGACTGATACGATGAGAGCTCCGGTAAAAACCGCGGTTCCGGAAGAGCAGATATTAGCTGACCAGTTAGTGCAAAACCTAGCCGGTCAAAGTAAGGTGTGGAAGTACCCACCGCTATCGCTTTTATCAGACAAGGCTGGTTCGCCGGCTGAGCGAGGAGATGTTAGAAAAAGTGCTGGAGTGATCGAAAAAACTCTGGATTCTTTCGGGATTCAGGCCAAGGTAGCCGAAATTAACGGTGGACCGGCAGTAACTCAGTATGCATTAGAGATCTCAGCTGGTACTAAGATCGCCAAGATTGCTAATTTGCAACACGATCTTGCCCTGGCTTTAGCTACCCCTACCGGAACGGTGCGGGTGGAGGCTCCGATTCCGGGAAAATCTTTAGTGGGGATTGAGGTACCAAACAAAAGCTTGGAGGTAGTCAGCTTAAGAAATCTGCTTTCATCTGAGGAGATGGCTAAACAAAAATCCAAATTGTCGGTGATTTTAGGAAGAGACACTGCGTCTAAGCCGGTAATTGTTGATATCGCCAAGATGCCCCACTGTTTAATTGCCGGTACTACCGGATCAGGAAAATCGGTCTTAATTAACGCCATTATTACTACCCTTCTGTTTAGAAACTCACCGGATGAATTAAAGTTGATATTAATTGATCCAAAAAGAGTCGAACTGACCAATTTTAATGATATTCCTCATCTTTTAACGCCGGTGATCACTGAACCAGAAAAAATTCTCTCTTCTTTAAAGTGGGCCATGGCGGAGATGGATAGAAGGTATAAGTTATTTCAATCAGTAGGGGTGAGGAATATCCAAGGTTATAACGAGATGTCAGGTTTCCAAGCTTTGCCGAACATAATCATCTTAGTAGATGAATTGGCTGATTTGATGATGTTTGCGCCGGTTGAGGTGGAGGATGCTATCACCCGTTTGGCTCAGTTAGCCCGGGCAACGGGGCTGCATTTAGTTGTGGCGACTCAGCGTCCGTCGGTTGATGTTATCACTGGTTTAATTAAGGCTAATATACCCTGCCGGGTTGCTTTTAATGTTTCCTCAATGGTCGATTCAAGGGTGATTATTGATCAACCGGGAGCCGAGAAGTTGCTGGGACGGGGGGATATGCTTTTTTTGCCACCTGATGCCTCAAAACCTCTGAGAATTCAGGGAGTCTATGTCCAAGACGGCGAGATTAACTCCTTGATTAAATATTTAAAGGAGTTAGGAATAGCTCCTCAATTCACTGCTGAGGTAACTGAGATGCCTCTTGGTAAAGCGGGAGGTAGGGGGGGTGGCTCCAATGATCAAGATGAGCTATTTGAAGAGGCAGCCAGAACGGTTTGTCAGTATGATCGGGCCTCAGCCTCTTTGTTACAGAGAAGATTAAGAGTGGGGTATGCCAGAGCAGCTAGAATCTTGGACGAGCTAGAGGCAGCCGGGATTGTGGGGATTGGTGATGGAGCCAAGCCCAGGGATGTTTTAATGCGTAACCCGGATGAATACTTTGCTAAACCTGCCAATCAGACAGCTACCTAATACAATAATGGTTGACATATGGTGGTATTTGGCACACTATCCTAGTAGATGGCAGTAGTAGAAATCACAGAATACAATCTGATGGTACCCGCCTCTGAACAAATAGAGCGCATCGTAACATGTCTCACTTGTCCAGGCGAGATGGGTTGGGGAGAAGCTCTTTTACCAAGAGTACTGGCTTCCCGCCTAGCAAGCGCTTCTCAGGCCGAACAGGTAGCACAGAGTCACCTACAAGAGAATATCGGGCACCAATTGAGAATTATGGAGCATGTGCCGGATGGGTGGGTGGGGTGAGCGGTAAGCCAATTGGAACAATCTATTTTTATTTAATATCAGCAGCTTCCTTGGCTTTAATTGTGGTGGGGATTTTCACCAGTACTAATTTGTTGATTAATTTAACTCAATATGAGCAGTATCCGCTCCAATATTTAGCAGAAGATTGTGAGAATTTTAGAACTCCAGTTAAAAGTCCTTACCCGGCAGAGACCATCCCAACTGCCAGCATTAGTGCCAAAGAGAGTGAGGATCTCAAAAGATCTTGTACTCAAAGAATAGAGAGGGAGAGGAAAGAGAGAAAGTTGGAGGACATTAAAAACTCGCTACTGTTTACTTTAGTCGGCACAATTTTATTTGCCATACATTTTCCTTTGGCCAGAAAACAATCCCATGATGATTGAAGCTCAATTTTGTGGCGAACCGTTATTTGTAAGACAGACTCCTCAAGAGAGGCAGGCTAAGTTATTGTCGTTTGCAGATAATCAAGAACCCAGACTAGAAACTGTTCCCGTTCAAGTGTTGTTAGATGAGATCGCCGATTATCATTACCATCGTCCAGTTCCCCTCCCTTTTGTCATATACCACGGGTGGTATATGAGGCCCTTTTGGAGAGACCATAAACAGACCCCCCCACCTCTATACAATGATCCTAAATGGAATGCCCAAGCTAAAAAAGCAAGAAAAGCAGCAGGGATCATTGATGACTTCATTAGACACCGATAGTAAGAAATTATCCCCAGACTACCTGTCTAAAGAGGCGGAGGGTGCTCAATATTGGACACATAGAGATATTACCTTACCACAACATCTGTCTGGAACGTTGCGGTATGCGAGTCTAGTGCGAGATCCGTATTCCGATCGATCTACCTTTATTTTCCCATTTACAAGGTTATTAGATGGTATGCCATATTCTCTGCTTTTGCGACAAACAAGTGGCAGGTATACGTGTCCAAATTTTTCTTTAGATTTAGGCCACTTAGCAGATGATAACAACAGAGATAAGTGTGAAGTGTTTAAGTCTAGAGGGTGGATTGATTTTAGTATTTGGAATTATCCCAGAAAAGCCACTCCTTCAGCGGATAAATACGGGTATATATATGTTGCTAGTGAGCCGTATCATACTCATCCTCTAGTTATGCGTCCAATTGACCGATATAAAAATTGGGGAATATTTGTGGACAATCAATTAAGAAGACAGGGAGCTGGGTCGGCACTGTTATCGATTACCAGAATGGTTTTAAAAATACACAATGTAGATCATTTATTGGTGGCCGGTATTGATGGGGTGCAAGAAGGTCATCCTCTTGGCAATTTTTATCGTAAACAAGGCACAGTCTTTACTGACGTGTGCAAAGCGTTATTTAGGGAGGACTTAACAGCAGATGGAGTTATTCCTACCGAGGAGACAGAAGCCAGCCCCTATGCCTTTTAGTCCTAGTGTTGATCTAAAGAGGTGTCGGGTTCTGTTTCAGGAATGAATTGAGGCTCATTAGGGGTATTTTCTTCTGGATCCATATATTCCAATAGTTGCTCAATCGGGGCTAAATTCTCAGCAAACCTCTCCTTGTCAGCTTCCTTTCTTCTTCTCTCTAAATATTCATCAGCTACTACTTTAAACCGACTGTATTGTTCATCAACTAGATGGATGTATCCCAACACCACCTTATCAGACTTACCATCCTGGAGTTTTTTTAGATTATTAAAAATGATGGTATAGAAATCCTTATTTGTTTCAGCTTGGACCGAGTGAGAGACCTCCACATCATATTCTCCCAAATCCACCCGGTAGTGGTTTTGCATGGTAGCGACATCAAATTTATTTAAATCTGTCTGAGTTAGGGCTACCTTATCCTTGCTGATCAGTCTCACCAGAGAGTTGATATATTTATCAGCTTTTTTAGGATCGCCGATAGGTGGTGGATTGGGTGAGTTTTGTTCCATGGGCAGTTTCTTTAGGCCAATATTATGCATTTTTGATGAAAAACTCAAGAGATCAGAATGCCTCAATTTTAGGAGGTTGCAACGAGGTGTTTAGCTCTTTACAATTGGTTGTATGCGAACAGTTGGTCAGATTCTTCAGGAGGCCAGAGAAGCTAAATTCTACTCACTTGATGAGGTGGAAAAATCTACTAAGATTCAAAAAAAGATTTTAGAGGCACTAGAGAGGGATGATTATGCCAAGCTTCCTCCCGCGACCTTTGTGCAGGGATTTATTAAAAATTACTCCCGGTTTTTAAATCTTGATCCTCAAAAATTGCTGGCAATTTACAGGAGAGAATTTTCTTCAGAGAAAAATAGGCCTTATATAATGGATGCTTTTACCAAACCTCTTAAAAAAACGACACTCAATATAACTCCGACTCGGGTGCTAGGGGTGGTGATCTCTTTACTGATCCTGGTTTTTTTTACTTACCTGTGGCTGCAATATCACCAGTTTGCCAAGGCTCCTAACTTATCAATTAGCTCCCCTCAGGATCAAGCTACGATAGATGGAACCTCAGTTTTAATGGAAGGCAGTACCGATCCTGAGGTTAAATTAACAGTCAACTCTCAGGAGATACCGATTGGGGCAAACGGCTATTTTAAAGAAGAGGTCAGTCTCAGTGCTCAGGTAAATAAATTAACGATCGTTTCTACTAATAAGTTTGGTCAGGCCACTACCGTGGAAAGGACGGTGTATTTGAAAAGGTTATAAGTTATACTGACTGTCATGGATTTTTTACAGGTAGCTTTAATTCTGCTGATTGTTGTTCTAGGTGTGTTTTTATCAATCTTGGGGATTCAGGTATTTTTTATTCTAAAGGATTTAAGAAGATCCTTAAATAAATTAGATGAAGTGTTAAACGATGCCCAAAATATTGCTGATGATTTAGAAAAACCATCTCGGGCAATTGGAGAGGTCACTGAGGTTTTAGAGAGTGGGGTGAGGATTGTTAAGGCCATGGGAGTTAAAACTAATAAGTCTGCCAGAAGGCTCTTCAAGAGACGGTAGCATAGATACGGCGGACTCCAGCTGAAACGGCTTCTTCCTTGGTAATCTTAAAACTTCCTACCTCACCGGTTTGTTTAACATGTGGTCCTCCGCAGATTTCTTGGGAAAATTCTCCAATGGTGTAAACTGTTACCTGGTCACCATATTTTTCAGCAAAAAAAGCCCGAGCTCCTGAGTTAAGAGCTTCTTCTTTATTCATGGTCTCCACCGTCACAGGTATATTTTCAATGATCTTTTGATTAACTAAATTCTCCACTTCTTTAATTTGCTCATTGGTTAGTTTTTCAGGATGGGAGAGATCAAACCTTAATCTCTCCTCGGTGATATTTGAGCCTTTTTGAGAAACGTGTTCACCTAAAACCAATCTTAAAGCTTGTTGTAATAGATGGGTGGCAGTATGTAACTTGGTGGTAGTCTCTGAATGATGAACCAGTCCTCCTTTAAACATTCCAGAACTGGCCGTCCTAGATTTGTGTTGGTGTTCATTTAAAGCCTTTTCAAGCCCGCTTTTATCAAACTCTAACCCCAATTCATAAACGATCTCCTCTGCCAGATCAGGTGGGACTCCGTAGGTTTGGTAGTTCTCAAAAACATATTGTCCGGAGGCTACATTGGGGGATAATAAGATGGGTATTGAGCCGATCTTTTTAATGATCTGATTTTTGAATGCCACCTCTAAGTCTTGTCGGTAGATCTCTAAATCATTGATTGGCTCCGTAAATTTATGTTGCTCTTTCTCTAAAATAGCTAAGATCTGTGGATTGTTTTGTGATAATTCTGGATAAATTAAAGAGTATTTATCAATAGTCGTCTGAGCTATTTGGCTGATGGTGCTAATACCAGCTCCTAATTTATGTAAATACCTCATCGATCGTCTGAGTAGTCTTCTTAATACATAACCCCGGCCAACATTGGAGGGCTCTACTCCCTCAGTAATGATAAAAGTAGCAGCCTTAGTGTGGTCAGCGATTCTCCTGATCCATTTAGTCTGCTCAGAGTATCTTTTTGCAGTAACCTCTGTAATTTTTTGGATTATTGGGGCGAAGAGATCGGTTTGATAGTTATCATCTGATCCATTTAGGACGGCCAGAGCTCTCTCTAATCCCATCCCGGTATCAACATTTTTTCGGGGCAGTTCCTCGAGTGACCCGTCCGCTTTTCTATTAAAAGCCATGAAGACGTTATTCCAGATCTCAACCCCGTCCACAAAAATCTCGGTGTCTGGTCCACAGGGTCCAGTTATGCCTGTTGCCCACCAGTTATCCTCTTTTCCCAGATACATAATTTTATCCTCGGGAATGCCTAAACTTCTCCAGATTTGGGCTGATTCTTCGTCTTTTACTGCTTCATCGTTCCCTGCAAAAACACTAACCTTAATCCGTTCCGGTGCGATATCTAACTCCTGGGTTAAAAACTCGTAGGACCATTTAATAGAGTCTTCCTTAAAGTAATCTCCTAATGACCAATTGCCCAGCATCTCAAAAAAGGTGTGGTGGAAGGTATCTCCCACCTCATCGATATCCCCAGTTCTAACACATTTTTGAAAGTTTACCAATCTTTTTCCTGCGGGATGGAGAGCTCCCAAAAGATAGGGAACTAACGGTTGCATGCCAGCAGAGATAAACAGAGTTGTGGGGTCATTTTCCGGAACCAGAGAGGCTGATGGGATTTGGGTATGCCCCTTACCTTTAAAAAACTCAATATACTTTTTCCTTAAATCTTCAGAGGACATAGACAGATTATACCTTGAGTGCTAGACTTTTAGTAGCACGTTAAAGCGTGTCGTATGGTTATGGATCTGCTCACTAAACTAGTTTCCTATCTGCCGGATATCCCGTTTTTCAAGAAGTCAGTTCAGGTCTCGGAACGATTCTTTGCTTTAAATATTGGACTTTCCCAGGTAACTGCTACGGTTTGGTGGCTACAGGATCATAAAATTTTTACTCTGGAGCCGACAACACTCGCTTGTAATAATGAAGCAGAGACTATTCAACGATCCCATCTGGCGTTAGATCAATCCCTAGCTGATCTGCCTTATGAACCTAAAAAAATAGTGTTCGGAGTTCCTAGTAGCTTTAGTCAGGATGACTCGTTGCAGGAGCCTCACTTAAAACTTCTCAAGACTATGTCCGATCAGTTTGATCTGACACCGATAGCTTTTGTGACCAGCGCTCACGCCCTGTCTCACTACCTGCATCAATTAGAAGGCGTGGTGCAAACAGTTATCTTATTGGGATTGGGGGAGTATGCCGAAGCCAGTGTCATAAAAAGTGGTAAGATCATTGATTCCCGAGAGATGAAACGAAGTGGGCATCTGTTTGAGGATATGGAGAATTTGTTAATGCAGTTTGACAGTGTCGAGGTATTGCCTTCGAGAATTTTGATTTATACAACCAAGGAAGGAGAAGATTTATCTAAGCTAAAAGATGAGATGGTGTCCTATCCTTGGATGAATAAGCTATCTTTCCTCCATTTCCCCAAGATTGAAGTTTTGGATACAGAGATAGTAAATAAAGCGTTAGTGTTTGCAGCTGCCTTTGAGGTTGATCCAGAGGTTAGCTTAAAGCATAGTTTTGTTCCAATAGAGGAAGGAGTAGATCTAACCCCCAAGATTATTGAGACAGAGGGAAAACAGCTGGGCAAATTGTTAACAAGTGCCCAAAGTAAGCTCCGTTTTAATTTTAAAATTTCTAATCGCTTGGTGTTGTTACCTGTCGGGTTGTTGATCTTGTTGATTGTATCGATGCTGTTAATCAAAGCTGAGGTAACGGTGTTTGTTGAACCAAGAGTGTTGGAAAAAGACGCTACTGTGATGGCTGATCCCAAGGTAACATCAGTTGATGAAAATGCTAAGGTGATTCCTGGGAAGATTGTTGAGACTACCGTTAGTGGCTCAGATAAAGAGATCTCCACTGGTAAAAAAGAGATCGGCAGCCCAGCTCGAGGTAAAGTTATTTTATATAATTTAACCAGTCAACAGGTGTCTTTGTCTCAAGGTGCTACGGTGACCTCCAGTAATGGTCTAAAATTCGCTCTGGATACATCGTTAAAAATTGCCTCCCAGTCATCTACTGTTGGCACTGACTTTACCACCGTTATTAAACCAGGTAAATCAGATCCAGTTGGGGTAACAGCTAGCGCCATTGGTCCGGATTCTAATTTACCGGCCGGTAATGAGTTAACAGTGGGATCGTATGCTAAATCAGCGGTAGTTGCCAAAGTGGATGAGGCATTAGCTGGGGGGACTTCGAAGGCGGTTACGGTAGTTACCTCGGATGATCAAAAGAGATTGCAGGCTAAATTACTTGCTGTTTTGCGCCGAAAAGCTCAAGAAGAGCTACAGGCTACCCTAAAAGGTGACCAAAAGATAATTGCCGATGCTTTAACTGTAATAGATGGAAAATATAGCTATAATAAAGGGCTAAACGACCAGGCCAGCGAGTTTTCTCTCAACGCTACGGTGAGATTTAAGGGAACTTCCTATTTAGACTCAGACCTGAAGACAATTGTGGCCAAATTAGTAGAGACCAATGTTCCAGATGATTTTCAGTTAGCTCTCAGTGATTCGGAGACCTCAGCTGCAGTTTCCAAGGTAGAAAAGGATGATAAGTTGGTATTTTTGGCCAGGTTTAAAGCCAAACTACTACCTAAATTAGATGAGACAGAGATTAAAAATAGGGTTAGAGCCCGTCCGTCCTTGATGGCTATTAATAGTTTAAAGAGTATGGAGAGGGTATTGGGGGCTGAGATTGTATTTATACCCAACATCCCACCCCAAATCGGTATCTTGCCACTTTTAAATAGAAATATTAAAGTAACCCTGGCACCGCAATGAAGTATCTGGGAATTGATTGGGGGTTAAAAAGTTTAGGATTTGCTGTCTCCGAGGGGATTTTTTCCTCGCCCTTGAAAGAGGTTAAAATTAATTCCTTAAACCAGGCCTTAGATATGGTCTGCCAAGTTGTAAAATCAGCTGGGATTGATATTATTATTGTGGGTCTTCCGGATAGCGGAGAGGTTAGAATGGCGGTAGAAAAAGGGGTAGTGGGTTTAAAGAAGTTAGGAATGATGGTAAAGCTGGCTGATGAGACTTTGACAACTCACAACTCCAATGATCACCAAGGAGCAGCCACTTTAATTTTACAAGGGTACCTAGATGACTCCAAAACACACTAATAATAAAATTAAACGACTGCTATTTTTATTGCTATTTGTGGCAGCTATATTTTTGGGTTTACGGATGTATCAAAATCATCTGCTTTCCGCTCCCGATTTGAGTAATAGCAAAAAAACACTTTTTGTCATCTCTTTGGGCACCTCTACCTCAGAGGTGGCTGATAAATTAAAAAAGGAGAACTTTATCAGATCAGTGGCTGCTTTTAAACTTTTAGCCTCCCAGACTGGTCAAGGATCTAAGATTCAGGCAGGAGATTTTAAACTCTCACCTTCTATGTCCTCAGCCGAGATATTAAAAGAGCTAACTGTAGGAGTGGTGGATAAATGGGTAACCTTAATAGAGGGTTGGAGAGTGGAGGAGGTGGCTGATAAATTAAATAAAGATTTAGGGATAGATCCAGATCAATTTTTAAAAGTTGCTAAAGAGGGTTATATGTTCCCCGATACTTATTTGGTGGATCCCAAAATTTCTGCCTCTGATATGGCTGGACTGATGCAATTAACTTTTAACCAAAGGTACACTGACGAGTTAAAGTCCCAGATTAAGGATCAAGGATTAACTGTGGAGCAGGGAGTAATATTGGCTTCCATTGTTGAGCGGGAAGGAAGATCAGATAAAGTTAGGATTGAGGTAGCATCGATTTTACTAAAAAGATTCCAGATTAAAATGAAATTAGATGCTGATGCCACAGTGCAATACGCTCTCGGTTATCAAAAAGATGAAAAGAGCTGGTGGAAGAAAAGTTTAACCTATGATGATTTAAAGGTTGTCTCCAAATATAATACTTATTTAAATCCAGGGCTTCCTCCAGCGCCAATTTCTAATCCGTCGCTATCCTCATTAAAGGCTGTGGCTAGTGCTCATGAGACCCCATACCTTTATTATTTTCACGATACAAAAGGCAACTCGTATTATGCGACAACCTTGGAGGAACATAATGAAAATGCAGCTAAATATCGTTGAAGTCGCATTGATGTATCGATACATGCTAGATGTTGACAACGCTATACACAAAGTGTATTGTCGGGTTACTGCTTGCTATTGATGACCTCTAGGCTGTTTCAAAAATCACTGTCGGTTTTTCTTTCCCTTGTTTTATTGTTCTTCCAAGGTCTTCTTTATCCAACATTGAGCTTATTTAGGGTTAATCCAGCCCTAGCTGTCATTACCGGAACCTTCACAGCCAATCAAACGGTAGCTAACTTGCCTGCGGTTAATGATCAGGTAGCAACTACTGCTACTACTGTGGCAAATGTTGTTGCTGGAACTAATGATCAAGCAGCGACTACAGCCACAACCGTGGCAAATGTGGCTGAAACTAAAGCCTCGCAAACTTTAACTGTTGCATTTGTTCCTGCAAATGCAGAAACAGTAACTATTGGTACCTGTGTTGTAACTTTTAATACAGGAGCAACTCAGGATGTTGATTGTTCTAATAATAATGCAGCCATTGACACAACAGCAGATAATTCAACAGCTACAATTGCGACAAGACTCAGATCCTTTACAGGAGTAACTGATGCTGCCCATGGAGCTTTGACAGTAACAGGAGCAGGAAATGATGCCATTTTTACAACTGCTAACACTGAGAATAGTGCCACCAATATAACTTTTACAGATGGAACAACTGGGGATATTACTAATGTGGCTGTAACGGGAGTAGTTCCTGTTGCTCAAGTTAATACCATTACTGTAGCTGGAACGGTTGATACAGGAGATGTATTTACAGCTACTTTGCCAACTGTTGGTGCAGTTAATTACACAGTAACTGGTGGGGATACTACGACAACTAATATTGCTACAGGATTAAATAACGCAATTCTGGCTTCGGCTGGATATGCTAGCCAAGCTTTTACTTCTGGAGTAGCCACAAATGTTATTACTTTAACTGCTAAAGTTGCTGGTACTGGGTTTACTCAAACATCGGGAGCGATAAACAGGGCTGCAGTTGTTCAGGTAAATACTATTACTATTGGTGGAACGGTAGAGTCAGGAGACGTTGTTACGGCGACGGTACCAACTGATGGCGCGGTTAACTACACAGTGACAGGTGGGGATACAACCACAGCCAATGTCGCTACTGGATTAAATACTGCTATTCAAGCTGCAACAAATTATGCTACTCAAGATTTTACTTCCGCTGTTTCTGGATCAGTAGTTACTTTAACAGCCAAGGTTGCTGGAACTGGATTTGTGCAAACATCCGGGACTACCAATAGAACTCCGATTGCTCAAGTTGTCACTTTCACACCAGCTTTAGTGACGGTTGGAGAAACTTTTAGAGGGACTATTAATGGTACAAACTATGATTATTTAGCAGCATCTGGGAATACGGTAGCAATTGTGGTTGCAGCTTTAGCTACCTCGATGGATGCTCATGTCGCAGTTGCTTGTGTCGATACCACCAGTACCACTGTTACTTGTACTGCCAGTGTGGCGGGGACTGCTTTCACTTTTGTGGCAACGGTTGTTGATGTCACTGCTCCATCGTCTTTCACGGCTGGAACAGTGGTAACTACAGGGGGCACAATTGTAGCTAGTAAATGGAATAGTACAAATACTGGGGTTGATATTACTATTCCAGTTGCCAATGACCCAACTTTAACCGGAGGAACGATTCAACTACAAGCAGAAGCAGACGGAGCTTTTGAAAATCTCGGTGCTGCCTACACCATATTGTTAGGGGATCTAGGGACAAATAAAACTTTTTCAAGAACTGACACTCAACTGGAGGCATTAACTGGGTTCTCAAACGGCGACAATGTAACAATCAGGGCGGTTATTACTGACAGTAATACCAATGCAACCACGGGTACGGTAAGCACAACATCTTTAGATGTTGATCAGGTAACACCGACATTCACGGCAGTGCGAAGCGGGATGAATGAGATTACCCTGACTTTCAATGAAAATGTAAGCGCTTCGGATACTGTAACGACAGCTTGGACTCTTGATGCTGGAGCTGTTGTTTCTGTGACACAGCCCTCAAACTCAATAGCCCTAACTATGGTTACAAGCGGAATAACAGGCACAACCGCTACCCCTATTGTGACTTATGTTGCAGCTTCGGGAACGGTTTTAGATACAGCTGGAAATGAAGTCGCCAATGGAGCTAACGCTACCTCAACTGATGGAGTCTCACCAACAGTTACCAATGTGACATCCACCACTGCCGATGGATCATACAGCCCAACACAGACTGTTGCGGGGACTGTGACATTTACAGAAAATGTTACCGTTACTACAGGTGGTGGTACTCCCAGATTATTGCTTGAAACGGGAACCACCGACAGGTATGCCACCTACGTTGGTGGCAGTGGTGGGCCAACCCTGACTTTTAATTACACAGTTCAAGCAGGCGATGCAGCAACGGATCTGGATTATGGAGCCTCCACCTCCTTGGAAACAAACGGTGGAACGATAAGAGACGCTGCAAATAATAACGCAACCTTAACCCTGGTTACTCCAGGAGCTGCTGGATCTTTGGGTGCAAATAAGGCAATTGTAATTGATAGTGTGGCTCCAACGGCTGCTATTACCTATAGTCTCAACCGAGCAGTCAGCGACCCTGATACCTTAGTTATCACCTCCACCTTTAGTGAGCCGGTATTAGATTCTCCGATCCCACAGGTAGCTATTAGTGGGGCTAATACATTAGCTGCTACCAATATGACTAAGACTTCAGCGACGGTTTATACCTACTCTCACAATGTCGGCACCGGTAATGGAGCTGCCACAGTTGTTTTGAGTGTTGGTACCGATATAGCTGGGAATGTAGTTACCGCTACTCCAACCTCTGGAGCCACCTTTACTGTTGATAACACTACTCCAACCTTTGATGCAGTAGTCACTAAAACTACCACCACCATTGAAGCTGATTTTAGCGAGAATATAGAACCCACTAGTGTAGCTATTGCTGACTTTACGGTTGCTTCCAACACAGTAACTGCCGTGAGTGTTGCTGCGGATAAAGTTACCTTAACTGTGGGGACTCTAATTGGGACTGCTGCAGTACCCTTGGTATCTTTAGTTGGGGCTGTTGCAGATATCGCCGGAAATACTATTAGTAGTGGCAGCATAACTCCAACTGATGGAATTGTTCCGGTCCTACAATCTGCCAGGACATTTTCTACCACTCAAATTGACCTGACATTTAGTGAGGATTTGAACGGAACAACCGTTACTAACACTGATTTTACTGTCTCTGGTAGTACCTTAACCACACCAGATGCTACGGAGGTCACACCCGGTGTGGTTCGGCTTACTTTGGCGACACCGATCACAACTTCGGCTGTTCCAAGCGTTGCTTACACTGGATCTGTGGTTGATCTGGCAGGTAACGTTGCCTCCACTGTTTCTGCAATGACCCCAGCTGATGGTGTGGCTCCGACGCTTACAGCTTCAAGAACGGCCGTAAATACTATTGTTTTAACTTTCTCTGAGAATGTTTCAGCTTCGGATACGGCAACTGCTGCATGGACATTGTCCGCCGGGACCATAGCCTCAGTCACACAGCCCTCCAACTCAACAACTCTAACCATGGTTGTTTCTGGTATCACTGGAACGACCGAAACTCCAACTGTCACTTATGTTTCAGCTTCGGGAACTGTGGTTGACGGAAGCAGTAATGAGGTTGCCAATGGGGCAAATGCGGTTGCCTCTGATGCTGCAGGACCGGTTGTTAGTAATGTAACATCGTCGGCAACTAATGGGACATTTGCAGCAGGAGATACAATTAATGTTACTGTAACCTTTTTAGAAGCTGTGATAGTTGTCACCTCCGGTGGTACCCCAAGATTATTACTTGAAACCGGTACAACCGACAGATATGCAACGTATAGCTCGGGATCTGGATCAACCTCTTTGGTGTTTACGTATATAGTACAAGCAGGCGACTCCTCATCGGACTTGGACTATGTTACAACCAGTTCTTTAGAATTAAACGGAGGAACATTGCGAGATTCTCTATCAAATAATGCGGTTTTAACTCTCTCGACTCCTGGTACGATTGGCTCGTTGGGTGTCAATAAGTCTTTAGTTGTTTCTGGAACTAGTACAACACTAACTTCCTCAACGACAGTCTCTACCAGCACTCCTCAGATTACTATCAATGATATCTCTGGGTCTTCAGCCACCATTACTATTCCCTCAACTGTGACTAACGCTACTTTGGATTTAACTAATATTGATGCGATCAGTGGATCAAACAGAGAGGCGACGTTGCCAGATGCATTGACTGTTAATACCTCAACATCACTCGGGACGGTAAGGATGGAGATTCCATCTGGAACAGTGATTACTGGAGGTTCATCTGCTTGGAGTGGAGTAATTAATGCTCCACAGATCCAATCCAATACCTCAATCTCCTCTCCGGTCTCGGGTAATGAGGGCAGTGTCATGGCAGTTGTTGAAGTTGGATTTGGTGATGTGCCGTTGACTTTATCTAGTGCTGTCAGGATCTTAATTCCTGGTCAGGCTGGCAGAAAGGCTGCTTATGTCCGATCCGGAGTGCAGACAGAGATTAACACCCTTTGTAGCGCTGATACTCAAGCTGCCGGGGATGCTTTGTCAGCCGGTGGGGATTGTAGGATTGATGTTGGAGCTGATATGGTAATTTGGACTAAACACTTTACTAAGTTTGTTTCCTATACCAGCACCCCTCTATCTGGGTCTGGCCCAGTTAGTTGTACTGATTCCAAACCATCTGCTACTCCAACCCTGTTATCAGCGGTAGCGGGCTCCAATTCAGTCACCTTATTTTGGTCAGATAACTCTGAGAACGCTACTTATTATGTGGTGACTTACGGAGATGCTCCGGGCAAGCAACAATATGGTAACAATAATATCGGCGGAAAAGGTACCACCAGCTTCATGGTATCTGGATTATCTGGCGGGACTACCTAC
>MFCS01000029.1 GCA_001776975.1 Candidatus Daviesbacteria bacterium RIFCSPHIGHO2_01_FULL_41_45 | reverse complement strand
TCTGGAGGAAGTGCAGCCAATAAGGCGTCTATATCTCTCTGAGAGAGGATACTCCCTTGGCGATTTTCTGGAGTTGGAACGGGTTCAGGAGCCCTGGGAACTCTGGGCAAAGGTGGAGGGGGTTGAATTGGAGCTGGAGGAGTTATGGGAGCTGTATCTGGTAGACTTTTTCTAACGTCATCCCAGGGATCACCGGGTTTTCTCACCAAATCTTGTAGCCTATTAAAGTAGGTTTCATAGAAATTTCTCCAGGGCTCTGGAACCCCATCTTTCCAGCTCCAAACGCTTCCTTGAAAATCTCCCATCCCTCTTAATCTACTTAATATCTGAGTCCTAAATTGGGATGGTAATTTATCTAACCACTCCTTGGTGGGAGTATTGCTAGTAAAAAAATCCACCTGATTTAGATATTCAGCTATCGCTCTTTGAACATCAGATTTCCTTTTTTGTAACCCCACATCCTTTAATAACTGTTTCTCTGCCTCCTTAGTGCTTAATTGGTTAAGTAAAGTCAGATTATCTGCAAATGCCTTCTTACCATAAGGATTTCCGGTCTGTTCAATTGGTGGCTGACCCGTAGATTCCTGATAATTCACAATCCCCTGATAATCTTTATCATTTAACAGGGCTTTTAACTTCCCCAGATACTCAGTCCGTTTATTCGCTGGAAGCTCATTTAATATATGGTGAACACCTTTATATCTGGTCTTTACCTCATTTTGGATCCTCTTATCTCGATTTAGGGCATCTTCTTTTCTCTGACCCTCTTTAGCTGGCAGATCATAAATCTCACTACCTGTTTTATCATTAAGATATCTTTCTGCCCAAGCTGGTAGGTCTAATCTGCCCCTGGCACCGGTAGAGCTGTCTCTATAAGCGGTCCATTGTTCCAAAATAGAATCCAGTCTATCTACGGGATTTAGTCCATCGATCTCCCCACCTGATCCAGCTACCGTTGGTGGAATGGGTGGTGGAGGTACAACTGGCGGAGGGGGAACCTCACCCGTTCCTCTGTTTCTTCTTCCAAATAACCCTCCTAAAAATCCTCCCACCCCTCCTCTTCTCTCCTGGGCTGATGGATTCTCCGGTTCTCTGGCTGGAATAGGAGGAGAGGTTCTGGGAACATTGATTCTAGGCAGAGGTGAAGTATCTCCTGTGGTTGTACCAGCAGGAGCTCCCTGTCTTGCCCTCAATCTATTAATCACCTCGTTGGGGGTATCTGAACCAGAGATAATAATCCCATTCTCATTGGCAATGTTCTCTAGTCTTCTACTAATAAAGGCTGGAACTCCACCCCCATGATCTACATTGTTTATTAACTCTACTGCCTCCGGAGTTAGAGGTACCTCAGTTGTTGTTACAGCTCCAGGTTCTTGATCCAAATCCTCCAAGGCTCTATCAATCTCAGCATCAACCTGATCTAAGGGAGGAGTACCTGTTGATTCTGGCTGATCAGCTTCTTTATCTAATGGTGGGAGGGGTGTGGTAATACCAGCTTGGACCCGCCTCTCATTTAAAGCCCTATGCCCAACCTCTTGGATCAGCTCATTATTGATTTCTTCAGGAAAGAAACTAGCATATTGCAAAGCCCTTCTTACCGAATCATCGGTGATCATGCTATTACGATCGTAATTCTGTAATGCCCAAACCGCTTCTTCCTCTCTCTCCATTCGTACTGTTATCTGATGAACCGTCCAACACCGCTCGTCTATTTGATCCTCCGACACTCCAGCCTCTCTTAATCTACGTTCAATCTCTTCATCATAGCTAACACCTTCTGGAAATCTATTATTTGCTATGTCCTCTGCAATCTGCTGTTCAACAATCGCCCATTCGTCTAGAGGTCTCTCCGGCCTAATAGCCGATTCAGTAGTAGACTCAACTGATTCAGGTATGTCAGTTGGCCTATGAACAACCCTGGGCAACGGCCTTGGTTGAATAGCCCTTGCTCTTTCTCCAGGCTCATTCCCAGCTTCCCGTGGGAATCGTAGTGTACGTAAAAATTCTGGTAAATTAGAATCATCAGTTGCTTCCCTATCCAAAGGCAACTCCGGTTCTGCTGGTAGTACAACCTCTGGCGTAACCCTTTCGTCCGGTCTTGAATGATCAGCTAATATCTGACTGGCCATATCTTCTATCCGTCTGCCTTGAGCATCTTGGCTATCTAACATTCCCCGTATTCCATCTATCCGGGCATTAACAATCTCTTCTTCATATGGAACTGGCGGGGGCTCTCTTTTAGGACGATCCAGGTTTCCTGCTGCAGCCTTAATTCCTCCTAATTTTGCCTGGAGGTCTTGTACTTTAGCCAGTTGATCCACTAAATTATTGGGATCTGGAGAGGTAGACTCTGGTTTTGGTGGCTGAGTTACCTGTGGGGCTTGAGCAGTTTGTTTAATTCCTGCAGTTAAATCAGCCAGAGAGCTGTCTAAATCATCTGTGCTTAATTCTGTTGAGCCTGGGGCAGAGTTATCTTCCATATCAAATTTTCTTCACCTTCTAGCATCCCATAATTTCAAGATACCGTCAAACATAAAAATCATTATCTCCTGACTGCAAATTTATAGCCATCTACCGTTTTGGTGTTAAATCTGATGATTTTAGATGGATCAAAACTATCCAAACCTTGATTTTTATCCTGGGGCGGATTTGCTAAAACATCCACAAAATACATCCTCGGTTGGTGATATTTCTCCCAAGCCTCAAAAGGAGGCGTTCCATAAGTTCTCATAACTTGATCATTAAACTGCCTCGAGTACTTTTTGGATATCATCCACAACACTAAATCTCTGACAAACGTTGGGTTATCTCTAACCAATCCCTCAACTCCCAAAGCTAAACTCTTAGGCATAACAACACTAAAATCCAAGACGTTTCCACTCCTGCCCCAACCATCTCTATAAGATGGTATATCTGTTCTAATATAGGCATGCTGGAGATGCCCTGCTGAATATTGCAACGTAAAAGCCTCCTCATCAGAATCAGTCCCTATTGCCTCTTTAAGAGTTAAGGGAACCTGACCAGATACAAAATCCTCATCAACCTCCATTTCAACCTGTTTATTTCTTCCCAAAAAACCTTTTTTTATCTCTGTTTTCCTAACCCTCCTTATTCCATGCACATCTTTTTTCAAGGGCCTTATCACTGCTACCTCCGGTATAATAGCCTCGTTCAATACGTTATATATCCCCACATTTTGTTTCTTTTTCCATAAGGCTCCCAATACAGAAACTGCTGAATCTTCCGAAGACAATAAGATACTCCAGTCTTTTAATATCCCCGAAGACCCCTTGCCTGACTGAAAAATATAATCCACGCCTGCTGGCCGAGTCGATGTACTTAACAAACAATCTCCTTGTGATAACACCTTTTCCATAAATTCCCATTCCCTTCTTTGCTGTTCTTTTAATCTTTGATCTTCTGACTGATCCTCAACTTTCACCGGTTCGGGGATAATGGGTTCAGGAGTTGCTGGTTTCTCTATAGGAACTGCTATTTCCCTTTCCATGGCATCCCGTAAGGCTTGAATTTTTTGGATCTCTGCTTCAGCAGCAGCAATTAGCTTCTTAGCTCCTTCACCTGCCTTACCTTCTAGTTGATCTAATCCTAAAAGTCTCATTATTTCTACATCAAGCTTAATAAAATATTCTCTATTAAAAAGTTGGCTTGGATGAGCTCTGTTTGATTTAATTCTCCCAAGTAATTGACTCCCCGTATGCAACCTGACTGTTTGAAATTTTTGAGCAAAGTTAGGATCACTTCTAATATCTCTAAAATACTCTTCGGTTCTCAACTTGTTTAAGGAATTCCAATGATTACCCTTCACCAAAGTTTCTAATGCACTATGATAATCGAGACCATAGTTATCACCAACTAAAGGCATACCTTTGGTAGCCTGAAGAAAAGTTTCCAGTGGTGTTGGGAATAGTCTTTCAGGAGATTCAGGTTCTCGAGTCATCTCCTCAATTTTACCATTTAACTACTTAAATTTCTTCTTTTTGAGTGAAATTTTGGTAAACTGAATATATGATCCCGTTTAGTGAAACACCCAAATCTATTGAATCCTCACCAACCCAACAGTTAAAACAAGTACTTACTGCCCTCAAGGATAATTATGGGAAAAAAGAGGGTATGGATACTTCTGTATTATTCACTGATGTTTTAAAACTACATGACTTATCTTTGAGAACTGGCAAAAACTTTACAAGTCTTACCGAAGCACTGGGCACAAATCCAATAATCCAACAGGCTTTAGAGCAAAAAATAAAAACTGCTAAAAATGAGACTGATGCTTCTAATTCATTTCAATTAGCCAAACTACTGGGACTTAAAGTAAGTGAAAAGGGCTCTGGAATAGGCAGAATAAGTAAAGGGCTGCTAGTTGGTGGAACTATTGGGGTGGCTACTGTAGCAGCTGGGGTGGGAGCTATAACAATGGGACAAGATCTCATAGCTCGAATTGCCGGCCAAACTAATACGGTCACAACGCCCAATCATGATACTCAAGTTCCACCCTCCATTTCTCAAGAAGTAATCCAGGCTGTTGTAAGTGTTGACACCTCAAAACCAATTCCAGCACCTGAATCAAAAGCAGAAGAGGTCGATACGCCTAAAATAAAGGCTTATGGCTTATTCACCACTACCCACCCTAGGATTACAGATTCAACTACCAAGTCATTATTAACTGTTCTAGAGACGCAGCAAGTTCTACAAAATATTGATGTAATAAGAGTTCTTGGATATAGCGATGATGGAAATTACTCATTTCGCTTTTATGATGAAACAAGCAGGAAAAGTTATGATGTACCGATTGACCAGGTGAACATAGCCCGTGGCGAGGTGGTTGATAAAGAAAATCTTCCCAAACTACCTTATTTGGGAATCCGTAACAACGTCAGTGAGTTAATGCCTTTTGTACATGGATTAGGAGCCACCAGAGTCAGAATTGTTAGTAACAATAACCACCCAGCAGAAATTCAAGGTCAAGAAGCACTGCGCCGGGCTTTACAAGAAGCCCAAAGACAAGATTTAAATATACTTTATACCTTTAACCCCAGCTTCACCCCTACCTTAACTTCAATTAGAAATCACCTCCAGGAGGTTTTAAAAAACCCTAAAGTTGATCTGGAGATCGGTAACGAACCAGATGAAACAACCAATGGTTACTGGTTAGATTACAACAATACCAATGGAAATATGGAAAGCTATGCTAAATTTGTTAGTGTTTTAATAAAAGAGGCAAGAAGGATTAAACCTGATGTCAGAATTATTATTGGAGCATTAGCCAATCCCGAGCGCAACCAAGAAACCCTGGTAAGACTTTTGAGGGATAATGAAAAAATTGACTTAAATAATATCGACTTCTCTGTACATACCTACGACATGGAAGAGCTGGACAGAAGAATGAAACTTGTTCAGAGAGCGACCGGAAAAAGAAACTTAATTATTAGTGAGCTGGGGTTTAACGGAGAAGAGGGAGGGATGTTGCCAAAGATGATCACCAGAGCCAGACAGCTGGGAGGATCTGAGATTTTTATTCACGAGCTTCCTGAACACGAAAAACAATGGGGATTGGTTAACCCGAAAGTTCGCAAGCCAAATAATAAATATTATTTTGTTCAAAAAATGGCGATTGATGAAGCAAGAAAACAAGCTCAATCTAATTTACACGCTAAAATGTGAATACGGACGAAAGAAAGCTCCAACCAAAAAATCTCAACTACGACCATTAGTAAGAGTAAGCTAAATGCATTACTGCACTTACACCGCTCTCCTATCAACCAAGTAGTCTACTTGGGGTCTTAAAGATCCCTAATCTTGGGGTCTGCTTCGTGCTTAGATGCTTTCAGCACTTATCAGGAAACAACGTAGCTACCCGGCGCTGCCACTGTAGTGACAACCGGCACACTAGAGGTTGCCTCATCTCGGTCCTCTCGTACTAGAGACAACTCCCCTCAAGAATCCAAACGCCCATACTGGATAGAGTCCGAACTGATTTACATCGTTCTGAACCCAGCTCGCGTAACCTTTTAACTGGCGAACAGCCAGACCCTTGGGACCTTCTACAGCCCCAGGATAGGATGAGCCGACATCGCTGTCATAAAAATCTACAGTTACCTGCAGCTTAGACTATACCTTCATCCTTCGCTTGTTCGGGACAAGTCCCGCTCAAATGAAGGAGCTAGCCTTTTATCCAAGTTTTAATCCGAAGTAACCTTCGGTACCTTGAATCCTCCCGCCAAAGGCGGAAAAGTCGTTACGGGTCCTCGTCCTGAGATTCTCAGAATCGAAGGATTCCCTCGGTGTTGTCCTCTATTGATTTAGATAGGAGTTCACCGATTTTAGCTAGTATTTTTTCAAAAAGACAAATTATATATTTTGTATAACAGGTTAATGGGATTACTCCCACCGCACCCCGATATATTAAGGTGCCGAACGATACCGTCCTTGTGGACTGTTGGGTATCACTAGCCTGTTATCCCCGGGGTAGCTTTTATCCGATAAGCCGTGCCGCTCCCTTGAGCTGACACAGGATCACTAAAGCCTGCTTTCGCACCTGCTCGACTTGTAGGTCTCGCAGTCAAGCTGACTATTTACTTTTGCGCTTTATGGACGATTGCCATCCGTCCTAAGTCAACCTTTGCACGCCTCCGTTACTTTTTTGGAGGCGACCGCCCCAGTCAAACTGCCCGCCAGGCCTTGTCCCTCTCCCAGATTATGGGTCGAGGTGAGACTTAAAAATTCGAAAGAGAGGTGTTTCATCGTCGCCGAAGCTCCCTCCTACGCTACACAATCAAATTTTCAAATCAGGGACAAGCTACAGTAAAGCTCCACGGGGTCTTTTTGTCCAAGTATGGGAAGGCCGCATCTTCACAGCCACTGCAATTTCGCCGAGTTCACCCTCAAGACAGTCCCTAAGTCGTTCTACCTTTCGTGCGGGTCTGAACTCCATATTTCTCCACTATTACTAGTAGGATCAGACTATATCTTCATCTTAAGATTATCTAGAATGTATTGTTTGCTATATCTTCTTGCTCCTAAACCATTCATTTCAAATGCTAAATCAACAATTTTCTTAAATCCAGCTTCAGTTAAGTGGGAACTTTGGGAAAGTAAGTTACAAATAGCAACAAACTTCTCAAATTCCTTAGCTTTGCTTGAAAGTACTGGATATTTTCTAAAATGAGGAATCACAATATCTAATAACGGTCTTAAACTGCGAATTTCAAATTTTACAGTATTATCTCCCTTATTAGCTCGTAAACTTCCACACTTAAAATATTGCAGAAATAGATTCAAAACTTCAGGCCTTGAAGTGTTCTGCCCGACAGAAAAGCTTGGTCTAACCTCCCAACCCAAAGTCATTCGACTTCGAGGCGAGAAATAGACACAAAAACTACCTTCTCCGTCAGCAAAACCAGAAAGATACCATCCTAAATTATTCATTAAGCGTCGGCGTATAATATGAGTTTTTCTCCAGATTATCTGGTACCTCATATATCAGTCGTTACAGGGTCAAGGTTATACCAATTGGTACTTCCCGACTTCCCTCGGTATTGTCCCTCCTATAATCAGATTACCCGAATATAAGACAAAAGTAAATACTTTTTTAGGATTCCACCGATATTAGCCGAATTTTTTCCAGAATCACTTCTGGAACTGGCGAATTCATTCACCAGACAAGGAACTTCGCTACCATAGAACAGTTATAGTTACTGCTGCCGTTCACCAGATCTTAGATCCTCTCCTCACCTCAAGATTGCTCCATCAGGTCAAAGAAAATGTTAAATTACTGGCACTGGGCAGGTGTCACCCCCTATACATCAGTTTTCACTTTAGCAGGGAGCTGTGTTTTTGATAAACAGTCGCTCAGGGTCATTCACTGCGGCCCTAAATCTTGCGATTTAAGGCAGGACATCTTGCTAACTTACGTCCAGCTTTTGTTGCCGAGTTCCTTAAGGATGATTCACTCGATCGCCTTTGTATACTCAACTCGCCCACCTGTGTCGGTTTATGGTACGGCTAAATTGTTTCTATCTACGAGGCTTTTCTTGAAAACAGAAACTTTCCACTTTTTATCGCACTTGTAACTCGCTTCAAACGTGTTTAAGTCGCTTGCGCGATTTTGGGGCTGATTTTCATAACCCCCACTAACTTGTTACTTGGATCCGCCATTGGCGGACTGGATATTCCCATTTTGTCCTCCCGTAGATTTCAACGAAACAATACTAATATCCGAATTTTAACGGATCATTCATCGGCTACGCCATTTGGCCTCGCCTTAGTAACCGATTAACCGCAAGCTGACGAACATTGCTTGCGAAACCTTGGGCATTCGGCGTCAGACATTCTCAGTCTGAAACGCTACTCATACCGGCATTCTCACTTCAAAACAGTCCACCACGCCTCACAGCACAGCTTCGCTCCATTTTGAACGCTCCCCTACCACCAAGCCCGGATATCGGAAATCAGATATCAGAAATCAGATTGTTTATGAATTATTTGATCCAGCAACTGTTTAGCTTCAGAATTAAGAGACTGAGCTAATCTATTAAGTTGCTTAGATACAACTTTGTATTCCTCAATTAGCCGAGGATCTGCCTTTGCTATTCTTAGATGGGTAATGACCTCATCTGAAGAACCCATCGCCATGATCACAAAGTGACGAAAGTCCTTTTGTGATGACTTTTTAGCAAATCCTTCAGCAAGTAAGGCGGGAATAGATCTAGCGGCTCTCAATATTTGATGAAAGAGATCTCTATCCTTACTTGGTAACTGATCTAGAAAACGATTTATCTCATCTAACAATCTCATTGAGTGCTGATAGACGTGTAGATCACTTACATCCTGCATTAAATTCATTTTAACATATCCGAAATCTGACATCCGAACTCTGAAATCCGGACTTGATCCGTAGTTTCGGTAACAGACTTAGCCCCGATAAATTGTCGGCGCAAGTCTCCGTGACTAGACCAGCGAGCTGTTACGCTTTCTTTAAAAGATGGCTGCTTCTAAGCCAACTTCCTGGCTGTCTAAGGAAACTTACATCCTTTGACACTTAGTCTGTATTTAGGGACCTTAACTATCGGTCTGGGTTGTTTCCCTCAGGACCGCTCCGCTTAGCCGGATCGGACTGACTCCTGCTACACAAATGAGTATTTGAAGTTTGATTGGATTGAATACCTTGCGGCACCCAGATCCATCCAGAGCTCTACCCCTCATTTGATTGCACAGGGCTATACCTAGATATATTTCGGGGAGAACCAGCTATCTCCGAGTTCGATTGGCATATCACCTCTAACCACACCTCATCCCAGACTATTGCAACAGTCACGAGTTCGGGCTTCCAATCACCTTTCGGAGATCTTCACCCTGGACATGGTTAGCTCACTCGGTTTCGGGTCTAACATATGCGCCTAGACGCCCAGTTAGGGCTCGCTTTCACTACGCCTTCTCAGCCATTGCTGATTAAACTTGGCACATACGATAACTCACCGGTTCATTCTTCAATAGGCACGCGGTCATACTTCGCCTTGCGGCTCAGTGCTTCCACAGCTTGACAGCATACGGTTTCAGGTACTATTTCACAGGGCATTTCGCCCTTCTTTTCACCTTTCCCTCGCGGTACTAGTTCACTATCGGTCCGAAAGTATATTTAGTCTTGGATCAAGGTCGACCCAGATTCACCCGGGATTACACGTGTCCCGGGCTACTTGAGGAACCACTAAGGGTAAGTAAAATTTCGTTTACGGGGCTATCACCCTCTTTGGCTCCACTTTCCAGTGGATTCTACTATTCTTCTTACATCCTATATCGTGGCCTCACAACCCCACGTTCAGTGCTTGCGCATGAACGTGGTTTAGACTGCTCCCTTTTCGCTCGCCACTACTAAGGGAATCGCTTTTGCTTTCTTTTCCTGCGCTTACTTAGATGTTTCAGTTCAGCGCGTACCCCCCTTCCTGCTTACTTTGCACAGCAAAGCAAGCTTTGCTTATGCTTCAGCAGGAGGTGATCTATAAAGATCGGGTTTCCCCATTCGGGCATCTGTGGATCATAGCTTCGTGGCAGCTCCCCACAGGATATCGTTGCCGTGTACGCCCTTTATCGGTACTTTCGACCAAGGCATCCGCCGTATGCTTTTATGTTGAGTATTTTTTGGCATTAAATTTACAATTTAGTAAATTTTGGCCTTCTTCCCCCACATTCAATTTACATGAACGTGGTATTTTTTCCGTATTCACATTTCAAGGTGCAAATCTAATCCTTTAGGGACTAGGGTTTAGGGACTAATAAAAATTACTAGACCCCACACCTTAGACCCTACCTGGGTGGACCCGAGAGGAGTCGAACCTCCTACATCTTCATTGCAAATGAAGCGTTCTACCGGTGAACTACGGGCCCTCCTCGTTTCACTCGGAGTAAACTCCGAAGCGATACTCGAATCCTATTTAGATGTTAATATTTTTGAGGGATACAACGCTTGAGTGTACTTTTACACTCAAGGATATGTCCTTTAAGCGTAAAGGCAGGTTAAATAAATTGCGTTGAGTCTCATCTAGTAACGGAAAGTTTATCAAACGAAGCTAACGATGTCAACTGAACCGTTAGGTTTCTCTAGCTCGGAGACAAAACCGCCTCTATTCTCCACTCCCGATTACCCCCAACTAACCGATCTTCCCGAAATCCAAATCCTAATCCCGAAACTCCGGTATCCACTCTACCTACGCGATAATCCGGAAGATCAGTATAGGGAACCTGGTCAATATCAACTGCTGCAACTGCGCTAGCAACTAACCTAGCCAACCTTTCCTCGGCTGATCTTACCAGTGGTATCCTAATACCTTGAGAACTAGTAGTTAAACGACTCTCCCTGGAGGCTAAGTGGTTAAGACTTTCTCTGGTAAACTCAAGCTGTCTAACCCAATCAGGAGGGAGTTCACTGCGAAGAGATAATACGGTATCAATACAGTCTCGTAAGTGACACGCTGCACCTCTCTCATCAAAACATCTACCGCCTTTTATCTCTGTCATAAAAATTGCACAACCTTGTGATGTTAATAAAAATTGAACTCAACTGTCAAGATATATATTGACAAGCTTGGCTTCTACCAGTAACATCTCCAAGGGTCAAAAGCTTGTCGATAATATCAGAGAGATCAGGAAATACTCATCAGGTACCCATTCAAACACTTCATGCCCTTAGTTATTACAGTTCAGATGTTTTTGGGTATGTCCATCACCTCTCTAGGGTGTTACTGTTTTCCGCCTCTCTTGAAGGAAGACCAGATGCCAGTTGGGTAAAAAATTTCTACATTAAGCACGCCGGGATTTTAGTACCACCACAAAACTACGAAGCGGAGCTTGGACAGATTGCCTACAAAAGATACACCGAGATACACTCATCACCGCCAAATATTCCTCTAACAAAAGAAGAGAAATGCCAACTTTTACAAGGAATCAATCTACCTACCAAAACCCAGGTCGCGAGAAGACGAGTACTGGAGATAAAAAGCTTAGATGAATCTGTGATCACCAGTCATGCCAACAACCCAACTGACCTACTAAAACTTTTACTTGCTGAAAAAGAGAGGGTAACTTACTTTAGGGATCGCATTAACCTCTTACTTAGAGATGTTTAAAACCTGCTCTACTAATCGGTTGCTATAACCCCATTCATTGTCATACCAGGCGAAGATTTTGACTAAATCCCCGTCAACCACCTGAGTTAAGGATAGGTCAACTATGGCTGACTCCGAGCGGCCGATGATATCGGATGATACCAGTGGTTCTTCGGTGGTAGCCATAATCCCCTGGTAAAACGGAGTTGCCTCAGCTTCCTTAAAAGCTTTATTAATCTCCTCAACGGTAGTTTTCCTTTTTAAAAGAAAGGTAAAATCAGAGATCGAGCCAACAATCGTTGGAACTCTTAAGGCGACCCCATCAAATAGCCCTTTTAGCTCTGGGATAGCTTCGGTTGTGGCGATAGCTGCCCCTGTGGTGGTAGGTATGATATTTTGATAGGCTGCCCGGGCCCGCCTCAAGTCGTTACTTTTTCCTCCTGGAGGTGGTCCATCTACTAAATTCTGTTCCGCTGTAACTGAGTGGATGGTGGTCATTAAGGCCTTCTGTATGCCAAATTTAGAGGCGATGATAGCTGCCACCGGGGCAATACAGTTGGTAGTACAGGAGGCATTATTAATCACCTCTTCGCCTTGATATTTAGTGTGATTAACACCAATTAAGAATGTTGGAACTCCGTCCTTGCCAGGAGCAGACACTACCACTTTCTTGGCTCCAGCGATAATGTGCTGTCTGGCTCCATCTAAATCAGTAAATCTACCGGTTGATTCAATTACTACATCAATTCCCATGTCTTTCCAGGGTAAATTGGCTGGGACCTTTTCAGCGAGTACTGGGATCTTCTTTCCCTCTATAATCAGGTGCTGATCATCGGAGAAGACCTCTCTCTCCCATCGTCCCAAAGCAGTGTCATATTGTAAGAGGTGAGCTAAGACTGAAGAATCGGTTAAGTCATTAATCGCCACAACCTCGATCTCATCTGGAAATCTCTCGATGATAACCTTAAAAGCATTTCTACCTATTCTTCCAAAACCGTTCACAGCAACTTTGATGAGCATTACATCTAGTGTAAAGCCGAAAGCTAAAAGTGTAAAGCGAGGAAATTAATCGAGCCAAGTTAACACTGTACTTCTCGCTTCGCTCGAATAATGAGGTCAAGATTAAGAGTTACTTACAATCACCGTAATTGGCACAGCTGGAGTTACAGATCGCTTTAATATAAGTACTACCTTGCCAGCAATAGGCATTGACGCCGTTTGATGAATAGCCGATACACTCTTTAGTCTGACCAGCGCTACAACTCTCATCTTTACCTCCAGTTGGTGGCGGTGGAACTGCTAAGGCATTACACTTATCGTAGTAGTAAGGATAGAGATTTTTATTGGTACAGGTGCTGTCCTTATTAGAGTTATAGGAGCTTGGTTCACACTTGATATTGGATCCATTTCCCACTGAGTCAGCACAAGCCCCCCCAATACTAGTTGGAGAAGTAGTTGGTGATGGTGATGGGGTCACTGAAGATTGAAGACATCTAGTGTAGTAATAAGGGTATAGGTTTTTATTGCTACATTTACTGTCAGAAGATGAATAGTACGAGCTGGTCTGACACTTAATCCCATCTGGACCATTACCAGCTGAGTCAGCACAGACACCCATGTAGCTGATGGTGGGGGTGGGAGTGGGAAGATTGGGATCAGGCTTGTCTCCAGTACATACCACCCCGATGATCGGGATCTCAAAACAGCCTGGAGGCAAAGGTATCGGAGCAGGAACATCAGGAGGAGGAGCTGTCGTTGGAGAGGGAGTTGAACCTTTGGATGACAGGGTTGAATCCACAAACAACTCCTTACCGGTATTAAGTTGGCCATGATTTTTATACGAACTATAGTCTTGAACGTTTCCGTCAAAGTGTAGCAACAATAAAGTCCCTGCGTCAGTGTCAAAGGGACCAGCATAAGGGTACCGATTATTAGTAAATTCAGTTGAGTAACGAACCTGATCAGAGACCCTTAGCTCATCAATCTCCCCATCAAGCAACTCCCCTACCTCAATTATCGCCAGATTATCATCTGCATAATTATCTACGAAAACATAAGCTTGCTTACTAAAGTCTCCATCAACAAATACACGAGCAACATGTGTCTCAGACCCATCATCTCTAAACCCAGTGGAATAAGTAACAGCCACATGATGCCAGGCCCCCACGCTCAAAACTGGTAAATTATAAGTAGTGAGTTTTACTCCGTCACTAAATCTGACTACCAAATCGTTAACAGATGTTGATCCATTATAATCAGCTGATATCGTGATTCCCTTTTGTGAAGGCGAGGCTACCCGGAAAATGTTCCGCCTACCGGTCGTCGCCTTATTTAATTTTACAAAGAACTCTACGGTAAACTCTTTACCAATCGTAAACGGGGTTTGTCTCTGAACTGTAACTAATTGGGGGGCTCTACTCAAAGTGGTGTTATCTACTTTTAAGGATTTACCAAAATTTGAGGTTGTTGGACTCGGGTATATTGGGCCTGAGATTGGACCGGAGGAGGCTCGGGAGAAAAGGTTGGTTTTTTGTTGAACCAGATAGACCCCAAAGGCTAAACCAGCTAGTAATACCAACATTAATAATATATGAGCCACACCCCTTTGGTAATACCTAGACATTACAACCAGTATTTAACACCCCCCCCTCTCTGTCAAGTAGCCTCTTGAGAAACTACCCCTACCAACCACCAAAAATAAATTAAATGAACTACTGATTGATTGTGCAGTTGGGTCCAGATCAGATAGATCATCAGACTGGAAAGTAAGGGTAGCTGAGATTTAGTTTTAAAAATTAAGATTACCACTAGGCCCAAATAACTAACTAACCCCAAAATTCCTGAAAATAATAATATATCTAGTAAATAAGAATGTGACCTATCTACCTGTAAGTTCTTTAGAGCATGAGCCAAAGGATCATTAAGGGTATTAAAATTCATTTCTTGAAAATGCCTCTGATAAGCCACGCCAATATTTTCCAGCCCGTATCCCACCAACAGACTCTTTTTTGACACCTCCAAAAGTGTTGGCATAAATAACAACCGTCTCTCCGGAGCATTGCGGATTAACCATGTCTGATCCCAACCCTGAGTAGATAAATTTATCCAAAAATAAGTGGCGCTAATAAACCCTAAGAAAAAAGCCAGAGTTAAGCCAACTATTTTTGGAGCTCTGATAATCAACCACGTCAGCAAGAATATTAATAATAACCCGCTGGTCACTCTGGATTCAGAGGCTATAATAGCCAGACTTCCTAATATTAAACTGAGGTAACCCAATAACCTAATAAAATTTCTTGGTGATTTAAAAAGATAGCTGGTTAAAGGTAGTGTGAGAAGAATAAATCCGGCATAAAAGTTAGGTTGCCCAAAAGTTGACACCACCCTGTCGGCATATGTGGGAGTATAAATTTGAAAAAGGTGTAGCAACAGATAGTCTTTAATAGAAAAGACGCTAACCAACAAAGAGGAGAGAGATAAGACAACAACCCATTGTCTGATGGATATCCCTGATATCCCTACTAATAAACTAAAGACAAACAGATAAATATAAAAAATTAATCCCTGGTAATAAGGGGCTTCCCCCATAATACTACTAGGGGGTTTAACCCCTAAAATAGAGCTTAGGGATAAGCTAAGCAAGAACAACAGGGATATAGCAGATACCCTACTCCATCTAAGTTGGGGTCTTTTTTTATTGAGCGCATATTCCAAAACTATCACGCTTACTAAAATTACAAACCCCAAGACCTTAATGTTTTCATAACTAAATCCCCAATTTGGAGTTAAAAGTGGGGTTATAAAAATGATTAAGAGAAGAGTTAATTTAAATATCACCCAGTGCCTCAACAGTAGGCAGGGTTCCTGTAGTTAGAAATTCTAACATAGCTCCACCACCGGTGGAAATGAAGTGGAACTTATCTCTCAGACCCCATTTTTTTAAAGCTCCCAAAGTATCCCCTCCTCCTACTAAACTCAAAGCTGGGGAGTT
The DNA here is from genome assembly GCA_001776975.1 of Candidatus Daviesbacteria bacterium RIFCSPHIGHO2_01_FULL_41_45. Taxonomy (GTDB): domain Bacteria; phylum Patescibacteriota; class Microgenomatia; order Daviesbacterales; family UBA10151; genus 2-01-FULL-40-24. The sequence continues at coordinate 42,436 of MFCS01000029.1, read as the reverse complement.
AATAATCATCTCCGCTATTTTTTTGCTGTTTTGATTCCTCTCATCCTCAACTTTACCCAGAGGTCCATTCCAAATAATTTGCCCAGCTTTGTTAATAATTATTTGCCAATTTTCTACTGTCTGATCAGTGATATCTGTCCCCCACTCATTCAACTCAGCTAAAAATACATTATCCCTTAACATCTGCCCTTTAATATTCGCTACCAATTTACCCCCCACTAAAACTATATCCGCTATCTTTGACATGGCCTCAATTACCGGTAATTTCTCCTCCACTTTAGCTCCACCCAATATAGCCACTAACGGTCTCCGCGGATTTTCCCTCACTCCGGTTAATATCTCCACCTCTTTGCTAAACCTTAATCCAGCAACTGCCGGCATTAGGGTTGGTAAAATAGTTACTGATGAAGACGGACGGTAAGCAGCAAAGCTCTCGTTTACAAATACTTCTCCTAACGAGGCCAGTTGATGGGCATACTCCAAGCTACAATCCTCTTCCCCTTTTTCAAATCTGAGATTCTCCAACAATTTTAATTTACCACTCTGGAGGTGGGCTTTAATCTCTGGTTGACCCATTAGCCAATCATGAATTGCTGCTATAGACAAGGAATTATCCTCTTGACCTCCCGGCCTACCAATATGTCCCATTAAAATAACCCGTTTCCCATTTTGTAAACAGAGCCCTAATGTTTCCAGGCCTGCTGTCAATCTAAAACCATCTAAGACCATACTATTTAACAAAGGAACATCTATGTCATACCTTAATAAAACAACCTTAGCGGAGACAAACTGGGCAGAAACTGTTTGCATAAGGTTATTATATTCTATATAATCTCAAAATTGTTTATGACAGAAAGAGCAACAGGCACAGATGACGCTCTAACTCTTTTTTTTGGCGAGATTAGGCAGATCTCCCTTTTAACTGCGGATCAAGAGCAAAGACTCGGAAAAATCAAAGATCTGGGGATTCAAGCTCTAAATAATCTGCAACATAATCCATCTTCCCCTCAAACTTCTTTATGGTTGGAGCAATCTAGACTAGGCGATCAGGCTTTTACAAAATTAGTAGAGGCAAACTTAAGACTGTCGGTCTCGATTGCCAAAAGAAATACCGGCAGAGGTGTGCCTTTAGAAGACTTGATCCAGGAAGGCAACTTAGGAATAATGAGAGCAGTTTATAAGTTTGACCCCGCCAGAGGATTTAGGTTCTCCACTTATGGCACTTGGTGGGTTAAGCAGGCGATCGGCCGAGTTATTCAGGATCAAGCAAGAAGTATCCGTATCCCTATCCACTCACAAGGACAGATGAGAGGCTTAGAGCGAATTAGGCAAGAGGTATTACAAAGCACAGATCGTGAGCCAACCAGAGCCGAATTGGTGGAGATATCAGGATTATCAGAAGATACTGTTAATGAGCTACTCCCACATAATACTCCCATCCTTTCTCTGAATGCCCCAATGGGTAACGAGGAGGATACGCAATTTTTGGCAGATCTAGTTGCTGACCCTAGCGCTGATCCTACAAAACAAGTTGAGGCAAGTATGCTAACACAAGAAATAGCAACAGCTATCAGCCGACTGAAACCTAGGCAGCAGGATGTGCTTGCTATGAGTTTTGGCTTGAGTGGTCAAGAAGTCCTCACACCTATCGACATAGCCCACCAGCTAGGCATTACCTTAGGAGAGGTCCGTTATGCCTTAGTAGCTGCAAAACGGGTACTGAGAAACGGACCCTCTAATCTTAGGCTCCGGGAATACTACGAAGATTAGTTACACCAAGAATCCGGAGCTCGAAAATTAATTTTTATAACCGGTGGCCAATTTGGAACTAGTGCACGATTCCACCTAGCTAAAGGGGTTTGGAGATTAAAATATTTACCATATTCAATATTGGGATCTGGTGGTTTATCAATGGGAACTAAGGAGTTGCCCTTTTCATCCTTAAACCCTACATAAACATTATTAGCGTCATTATCGGTATAAATTACCGCTGTCTGAGCCCCGGGTGACGCTTCAGGATAAACCCACTGCAAAGGATTATTTAAGTTGTAAGGAACCCTTGGCCAAACAGTATAATAGATATTCCCTTGACCGATTGGTCTATTTCCGTTTTGGCAAACAGGATTAGCCGTCACTGCCCAACCTTTCATTGATGTTGGACTAGGGATCGGCGGTATGGGATTACTAGGTGAGGTCTGAACGTTAAACTTAACCTCTAAGCTAACTGAATCACCTGAATGGATCAATTGTTTTACCTGAATTTTATTTACAGAATCATAAAAATAGTTTCCATCTTTTAACCCAGCGTCAGCAAAATCTTCAGTTAGAATGGCCGAGCTTCCTGGAGTAGTATCTACAAATAAAGTTGGGTGTGAAATAATCCCATCCCAAATATGTACGCTTACCCCATCAACAACTCCCTGGGGCAAATCGCTATCAAATCCCATTTTTTTGCGCAAGCTTAGGTAGTAATGTTCGTTACTGTTAGCCTTAGGAATTTTCAGCACGTAAATTCCATTATCAATATTCGTCTCAAGAGGAACAGTGATAGTATAAATACCGTCTGCAGTCACCTCTTGAACTTTTCCTCCAGAAATCCAATTTACAGCTATTTTATGTGGGGCATTAAATTGATTGAAGCCAGAGGAATATCCCATAATATCGTAACGATCTCCATACTCAATCCCTCTAAAGAACCTTTGATTAATTGGTAGACAACGAGAATAATCATCGACGGATGTTAAGCCACACTTCAATAAATTAGCATGATCAACTCCTAGATTATGTCCCAATTCATGGGTATAAACCTGGGGAGCACGGTACAACTTAATATCCACAAGTCCTGGTTTTCCTCCTAAGGTAGCCATTCCACCAAATCCACAACCATCTCCTGATCCAGTTAGTACAAAAACCAGAGAATCATAGTCATCAACCTTAATACCTTGTTTTTTAGCTAGTTTCTGAGTCTCCTCTTCATAAAAAAGAAAAGGACAGCTAGATTGGGGATCATTGGGATTTCTTTTGGGAATAGTAAAGTACCCATAAACATCACCAGTCATTTTTAATTGTCCAAAAGAGGTCTCCTCAAAAAATTTAGAAGTTGATCTGTCATCAGAAAAAACAAGCTTTTTTACCGTCTCTCTACTTACAAGCTCCCCTGGATTATCACTATAATTAATTAAGAAAACTGCTACCTTGATCGTGCCTAGCGTTGGAAACTGACCTTCTCCTCCTTGAACAACTCTCACTCCATATCGTTCGTTGGAAATTGATGATTGCAAGACCGCTCTATTGCTCAGATATACTCCAGTCACTTCAATTTTTGAGTTGTTTATGACATTGTCAGGAGGAGAAACAAAAAATAGCTGTATATTTTCTTCCTTTGTCCTTATAAAAAATACCTTCCGGGATTTTTGCTCATCAAAACTATCAATATGTCGAGCGTCAAAATATCCCTGCAAAGTCTTCTCCTCTTCAATATACTTTTGAATATCACCAGGAAAATCTGTTCGTGAAGACACGAGCCTAGCATGATCCAAAAAAAGCTGCGGATCTTCCTCAGCTTCCATTAACAATTTATCTTTTCTTTTGGTAGCTACTGCCAACATTTTACTGATTTGTTCATCATCTTGGGCACTTCTCCCTGCAAGGGAATTTAAAGAAACTAGCTCATTAGTTAATTGTTGAACACTTTTATCATTACTAAAAGCTTTGGAGAAAAGATTAGTTCTTTGTTGGACCAGGTAAACTCCAAGGGCTAGGCCAGCCAGTAAGACAACCAGCAAGATAATATGGGCAATACCTTTTTGAGAGGACATCTTCTCCTATCGTAGCACTCTTTTTTTATATATGACACTAGAAAAGAATACTCCCATAATTACTGCCGAGAAGAGGCTAATATTATCAGCCAGACTTCTAATAAATGTTTTATTAAATACAGCTTCAATCTGGTGCATACCCTGTGGAACCTTAAACACCGGGAATCCTTTACTCTCTCCTTCTAGCAGATAATCAAAATTCACCTTTTTATCATCCACCTTGATCTCCCAGCCGGGAAAATAAAATTGATTAAATTGGAGAGTAGTCTCTTCATCGGTGATAAAGGTAGCCTTAACCTCAGATGAGTAATTTTTGTCTATATGAACAACTCCTTTACCCTGTAGCACACTGAACTTCCCTGGTGAGAGTACCATCATTGGTCTAGCCCAATTTGGTAAATGCTCATCATAGGCAGTAGAGGTATACTTTAAGGTTTGATAGTAATCATCTCTATACTCAACCGACTGATTGATGGACATGTTATTACGGCTGGCATATAAAACTAGCCCTAATAATCCGACAAGCAAGATACTCCTGAATGGAAGATGCTTCACTAGCAAAGCTACAGCAATAGATGCAGCAAATACCGCCGGGGTCAAAAATCTGGCTGGAAACTGGACATACTCCAAAAGCGGAACGCTCCCCCAAAATACCCTGCTATACTCCGTCATTAAAAATACTGCGCCTATAAAAACTGTCAAACAAAAAGTTCCTAGTGTTACCCACTCTTTTACTTTAATCCCTCCCTTAACCAGCAAATATGTACTACTAATTACCAGTCCTACCATCACCAACCAATGAGCAATTCCGACCTGTCGGGAAAAATCCGAGCCGTACCCCCAGGTTGAATAAAGAATATCTTTAAACGGCACAAAACGGCTAGCAAAAAAATTATCCATATATTGGTCATAGCGGATATATTGTTTCTCTACTAATGAAGGCAGCCAAAACCAGGCAGAGAGACCAAGCCCCAGAAGAAACATTACAAGTATCTGCTTCATAAAACGAGGGTTGTTGAGATAAAGGGCCACCAGGCTAAACCCGGCTATTACCGGAGCAAACATCACAGTTGTGACGTTATGAGAGGTTACCAAAGCCGCAAAACTGATTGCTCCCCCCATGATCCAGAGCTTCTTACCAGTTTTAGCTAACTTGTTTACGGATAAAAATACTAACGGCACAAACAAAAGGGCTAGGGCATTCCCTAAGGCAGCTGAGACATAGACATTTAAAAATCTGACTGGGGCATACAGATAAAAGATGGCCCCTAAAAATGCAGCGGTGCGATTTCCCAGCAGTGATCTTAAAAATAAATACATGGTTACCGAAGACCCTAAAAGCGACAACCCTAAGATTGCCTTAACACTGTCTATATAGCCTAATCCCAATAAATGAAATAATTGACCAACCAAGGCCGGTAGCGGATAGTTAAATAAAAATAGCGGGTAGCCATAGCCATTATTTAACTCCCCGGACCAACGGGGTGGAAATTGACCCTCCGATAACAGCCGGTTCATATCGATCTGGCGGACGATATGGTGAGTCAGATCATGTGAGGTAAATGGTCCTGGAAACAAAAGATCCTGAATTGTGGGCAGACTCAAAAACAACAGCAGTAGAATAACTATAACTTCACGCCTGATCACATCGCTATTATCTCATAATCATGATAAGCTGAGCTTGCCTGTTTACTCCGTAAAAGGTAAAATATTGGAACTTTGGGCGATTAGCTCAGTGGTAGAGCGCGTCTCTGATAAAGACGAGGTCGTTGGTTCGATCCCAACATCGCCCACGTAAAGAATCCGCCGTTCTGGCCTCGTGGGAGAGTAGTCATCCAGGAGTCTGCAAAACTTCGTACACCGGTGCGAATCCGGTCGAGGCCTCAAGGAAGCTCTATATGAGTTGGAGTAAATACTCTTCTGACTCGACCTGAAAAACGTGCAATCCTTTCGGCTCCCATAGCTACCCCACAGATGGTGTTAGCTATTGCTGCTACCAACCATAGTCCTTTAGATATCTGCACCGCTGGATCCCTATCTATATATCTACCTATATCACTAGAACCGTCATGTCTCTCTATCATATTTTTATCAACCTGATCTGTAATTAAAGATAATTAATTCCAAAATAGAACATGGCTACGCCAGTCCTGACCTGGAATTAAAGATAATTAATTCCAGAATAGTGGTGGGGAAGCCTTTTTTAAGAAGAGCTTCAAACTTCTTGATACCTGTCCCCAACATCTCTAGCTTGCGCTGAGGCTGTTGAAGCGTGAGAGGTATCTGGATCGTAACCGTGGCTACCTGCCTGCCTGCCGGCAGGCCTTTCGGCCTACTTGCAAAGCAAGATTTCAGGAATCCATCAGTTAGATCAAATCTCCAGAAAGGAGGTGATCCATCCCCACCTTCGGGTAGGGATACCTTGTTCATGTTTACCCGCTCATTACTGAGGGCATGGACTATATCTTCATCCAGTTATTCACTGGAGCCGACGTTTAATGGAAGTTTACTTCCAGAATATCTGGTACCTTCCATATCAGTCTCTACGGGGGCTGCGATTCTCGATTTTATATTTCATCGAGGGAATTACAAATGGTGAAATAAGTTTTTTAAACTTCTCACCCTCTCTAACCGGGACATAAAGTTGAAATCCTTTACTATCCCTAACTAAATTTGTTTGTAATCCAAAATTCTGACTTAAGCATTCTTGGAGTAATAGGTTGCCATTTAATCCAAAAGCATAGGTACTAATCCTAAATGCATTTCTTTTTAGGTAACCGTTACCATCATCCATGAACCATACAGCTAAACTTAAATTACTCTTTAAAATATTCTTAATATTTTGTGGAATAATCTTGATCCTCTCTTTATAAAAAAATCTCATGTACTCAAAAATTAAAGTGTGAGATATCGTTCTGAAAATTAACGAGTTATTTATTTGATGGTATCTCGGTTCTGCAAAAACCCAATTTTCAAATATCTGCTTCTTCCAAGAGACATAGTCTTTAGAAGAAAAAGAATGACAGATTTGTAATTGAGCTGCTTTTCCTGAACGAGAGATTTTAAAAGAGCCATCTCCTAAAATCGTTCCAATCAAAACATCTCTTTGAATACTAGATAAATCTAGATTCTTCTTATAATCTTTGAGCCAATTGCTGTTGGTATACTGCTTAAGCATCGCAGACTTCCCTCGGTATTCTCCCTTGATTCTAGATTAACCAAAGTTAACCCGAATTTCAAGTAGGACTTCACCGATATCAGTCGGATTTTTCTCTGATGTTACTATCAGAGGTCGCTCACATTAGTGGACGACTTAAGCTTCATCGCTGGTTTCACCTTCCTCCCACATAGTGGAAGTTCGGGTGCCCCCAACTTTGCTGCCTTGACGGGCAGTGTGTACAAGAGGCGAGAACGTATTCACCGCGACCTGCTGATTCGCGATTACTAGCAATTCCTCCTTCATGAGGTCGGGTTGCAGACCTCAATCTGAACTGAGGCGAAATTTCAGAGATTAGCTTGCCGTTACCGGCTTGCAACTCGTTGTTTTTCGCCATTGTAGGGTGTGTGTTGCCCAGGGTGTAAGAGCCGTGCTGACTTGACGTCATCCGCGCCTTCCTCCCCAAAAATGGGGCAGTTCCGCATGAATTATTTAACATACGGTGCGGGTTGCGCTCGTTACCCGACTTAACGGTACAGCTCACGCCACGAGCTGACGACAGCCATGCAGCATCTGTGTATCACTCTCGAAGATCACACGTTTCCGTGCGCTTGCAGATACATGTCAAACCCTGGTGAGGTTTTTCGCTTTGAATCGAATTAAACCACACGCTCCACTGCTTGTGCGCCTCCCCGTCAATTCCTTTGAGTTTTAGCCTTGCGGCCGTACTCCCCAGGCGCTCTGCTTAACGCGTTAGCTTCGACACCCAGGACAAGTCCCGGATATCCAGCAGAGATCGTTTACGGCTTGGACTACGCAGGTCTCTAATCTGCTTCGCTCCCCAAGCTGTCGTGCCTAAGCGTCAAGAATGTGTTAGGTGTCTGTCTGCACCTTTGGCGTTCCAGATGATCTCAACGCATTTCACTGCTCCACCATCTGTTCCAACACCCCCTCACATCTTCCAGATCAGCCATATCTTGCCGTGAATCCCGATTAAGTCGGAATATTTATAGCAAGATGCACCGATCCGCCTACGCAACTCTTTACGCCCAATGATTCCGGATAACGCTTGCCGCCTACGTATTACCGAGGCTTCTGGCACGTAGTTAGCAGCGGCTTATTCGTAGCCTACCGTCATAATCTTCGGCTACAAAAGGAGTTTACAATCAAAAAGACCTTCAATCCTCCACGCGGCGTCGCTCGATCAGGCTTGCGCCCATTGTCGAAAATTCCTAGCTGCGCCACCCGTAGGTGTATGGGCCGTGTCGCAGTCCCATTGTGGCTGACCATCCTCTCAGACCAGCTACCCGTCGTCGCCTTGGTAGGCTTTTACCCCACCAACTAGCTGATAGGACACAGGCTCATCTTAAAGCGATTGCTCTTTATACTTCGACCTTGCGATCTCAGTACACATTGGAGATTACCCTGCCTTTCGGCAAGCTATATCCAACTTTAAGGTAGATTCCCATGCATTACTCACCCGTCCGCCGGTTGCTCCTTGCGGAACCCCCATGACTTGCATACTTAAGGCACGCCGCCAGCGTTCATCCTGAGCCAGGATCAAACTCTCAATAAAAGAAACTTTCATTTCTTTGTAAAGTTTTTCCGTAACTCAAAAAACACTGTACGATTTGTACCGTGAATTCATTGTTGTTTGGAATTAACAAGTTGACTACTTGTATATTTATTTTCCCACCACTCTTCTGAAATCAATCGATGGTCCATTAGACCACAAAAAAACCGAAGAGCGGTTGTTGCTTGTTCGGTTGTTAAAGTGCAAATATTAAGATGTGAGTAGTTTTCTTGTTTGAACTTGCCCCAATCACCTCAAACGAGGTGAGGATATTCTACCTGAGTGTATCTTAGCTGTCAATGCTTTGAGATTACTTAGTATCAGCCTTTTCCAGGGTTTTATATAATACTATCCCTAGGGAAACCATGACGTTCAAGGATATGTTTACTCCATACATCGGTAGCTCCACCACCCCATCACAAAGATCCAAAACCTCCTGTGATACCCCATCTGTCTCATGCCCAACCAGCAAACATAGTGGCAACTGGTAGTTAAATTTATCATAAGGAACTGAATTCTTAGATTGCTCTACTGCCACCACCTGCAAATTTTCAACTTGCAATTGTAAATTTTTAATTGCGACGCTGGCCGATTCGACATACTCCCACGACACCACCTCTGTTGTATTAATAGAGGCTTTTTTAATTCTTGGATTCGGCGGGGTTGTTGATCCACCAGTTAATATAATTTTGTTCGCTACTACAGCATCTGCCAACCTAAAAATGCTACCGATATTATAGGTATCCAAAACATTGTCCAAGATAATATAAATCTCATTTCTATCCCCTATACCCAATTCCCTAAACCCCATACCCTTTCTTAACTGTTTAGCATTTAGTTTCATGGGAGATATTATACCAATCTAACCAGAGCGGTTAAATAGTTTCTGTTATACTCTAAATAGTCTCATGTACAAATACTTCCTGCCTTTAATTTTTCTCTCCCTGAGCTTAACTATATATCCACGTTCACCTCTGGCCCAAACTTCCACTAGTTGCTCTGGAACAGATAAATATTCAGTCACAGTCCAAACCAATCAGGGCCTGTTAACCGCAGCCGACAATAACTTAATCTCCAGCAAATTTAGCTTTAACGACAAATGCATTACCTCAAACCGGGCTTTAATCCCTCAATTTGGCATCCCTACCTATCTTGAGATGAGATCAATATTCTATGAACAGGCTAAAACCATCTCTGGTAAGGTTAATAAACAACCAAAATTAGTTGGTGGCATAAATCATCAACAGATAGTATTCTCTGGTAATGATGCCCATATTTACTGGGTAAACAATGGCGATCTAACCATAGGTGGGGGTATCTCGGGTAACCCAGTCAGGCTACTTTTTATTGACGGTAATCTGCTTATTAATCAGAATATTACCTCAGGAAATGGCAACGCCCAAGGGTTAGTCTTTATTGTCCAGGGAGATATTAATATCGCCCCCACCGTCACCAATATCGATGCCGTCTTGATAGTATACGGCAATTTTTGCAGTGGCTTTTCCGCAGGTAGCTGTCCATCAACAATCGAGGCTCCTAAGTTAACCATCCGAGGATCGGTCATGTATCTAAATCCTGATACTAGTACTTCTCCTAAATTTGTCCGCACTAGAGACAGCGTCGTAAATAATGAACCTGCCGAAGACCTTATTTATGACCCCAAATATTTAGTAATTTTAAATAACATTATGACCCGAACATTAAGTGTCTGGACTGAAAATCAGTAAACTCGTACAATTACATAGTGAAGATTGCTATTTTGGGAGCTGGTTTTGGTGGATTATCAGCTGCCTATACCCTGTTAAAACTAGGTCAGCAGGTTGTTTTAATTGAGAAAGATACACAAGTGGGTGGCTTGGCGGTAGGATTTAAACAACCAAACTGGAATTGGAGTTTGGAAAAGGCCTACCATCATTGGTTTACTAATGATGAATTTGTACTAGGTTTGGCTAAAGAGATAGGCCACAAGGTAATTATTAAAAGACCCACCACTAAAGTAATGATTGATGGGTTGCTTTACCCGCTAGATTCCCCCCTCTCATTATTGGGATTACCAAGATTGAGTTTAATTGATAAGTTGCGAATGGGTCTAACTTTATCTTACTTAAAAATTAGTAACAATTATCGCAATTTTGAAAGTATCAAAGCCCTACCTTGGCTAGAAAAAACCATGGGGAAAAATGCGACTAACTTAATTTGGCAACCTTTATTTCAAGGGAAATTCTCAAACTATAAAGATGACATCTCGCTTAGTTGGTTTTGGGCTAGAATTAAAAAACGTACCCCCTCTCTTGCTTATCCAGATGGTGGATTTCAATTATTTGCTGAACATCTATTGACTGAGATCAAAAAATTAGGCGGTGAAGTTTTATTAAACTCGAAGGTATTAAAGATTACTAATAAAGACCACACCAACTTGTCTATTTTGCTAAACAAAGTACCCAAAACGATAATCGTTGACAAAGTTATCTGCACCCTGCCATCACCAATATTTTCTAAAATCACACCTGGTCTGCCAGCAGATTACAGTAAGAAAATCTGTTCCATCTCACATTTACATGCTCAAGTATTAATCTTGTGTCTTAATCAACCATTCCTAAAAGATACCTACTGGTTAAATATCACTGAAAAAAACTGGCCGTTTTTGGTTCTGGCAGAACACACTAATTTTATGGATAAAGTCTTTTATAATAATCAACATATTATCTATGTTGGTAATTACTTGCCAACTAATCATCCATACTTAAAATTATCTGCTAAAGAGTTGCTGGAAATTTTTGATCCATATCTTAATAAGCTAAAACCAGATTACAAACAAACCATTACTGACTGCTTTTTGTTTTCTGCTCCCTTTGCCCAACCAGTAGTAACAGTAGGTTACAAAAAAAACTTATCAAATTTTAAAACACCGTTAGATAATATTTATTTGGCCAACATGGATATGGTCTACCCTTGGGATAGAGGGACAAATTATGCTGTCGAGATGGGACAAAAAGTGGCAGATTTGGTACATCATGAAACGTGAGCTCTTACTCATCATTATCATCACAGTTACCGGGGGTTTCTTAAGATTTTACAACCTAGATTGGGGTCAAGGAATATTTACCCACCCGGATGAATACCATATAGTCACCTCAGTTAATCAACTTAATTTTCCTTATCAGATGCACCCTGATTTTTTTTCCTACGGTACATTTACTATCTACTTAATTTATTTTACTAAGGAGGTTCTAGAAAGCTTAAACCTACTGATATCACCATTTTTAATCGGTAGATTCTATTCAGCATTCTTTTCTACTTTGAGTATCCCAATAATTTATCTTATCTCCCGGCAATTACTGACAATCCGTTACTCTCTTCTTGCTACTTTTACTGTTGCTACTATTCCTGGGTTGATTCAACAAGCTCATTTTGCGACACCTGAATCTACTTTAATTTTTTTTATTCTGCTTAATTTGCTTTGCCAACTTAGATTTAACAGTAGCAAACAAGTAAGATACTTATTCTTGGCTGGGGTTTGTTTAGGGTTAGGACTGGCAGTTAAAGTGAGTAGTTTTTTAATGATCATCCCATTAATAGCTCTAGTATTTTTAACTCCTAATTCTATTCTACAAAAGGTAAAATATTTATTCTTTTCCCTAACTACTGCTTGCCTATTTTTCTTTATAACAGCCCCTTTTGTGATTTTAGATTACTCAGCATTTAAGTCTAACTTAGATTACGAAGGCGGATTAGCAGCCGGAAAATTTGTAGTTTTTTATACTCGTCAATTTATCAATACTATCCCTATAATCTTTCAATTAGAGAAGATCTACCCATACGCCCTTGGTCCAACCCTGGAAATCTTCGGATTAACTGGACTAGGTGTTAGCAGTTATTTTTGTATTATTAAAAGAGACCGAAAATTGTTTCTGCTAATATTAACCTTTGGTTTATTCTTCTTCTTTAACAGCTTTTTATTTGCTAAATGGACTCGATTTTCCTCCCCCACCTTTCCTTTTTTTGCTCTGTTCTCAGCACTACTGATTTTTCATCTTAGTAATTTCACCGGAAGAAAGATGACAATAATTGTATTAGTCACTTTATTACTACTGCACCTTATTTCAGTATTATCCTTTTTGTCTATTTACCAAAGGATGGATGTCCGACAGACTGCCACAGACTGGATTAGTCAAAATATTCCTCCTAACTCAATAATCTTACTCGAAGGAGGTAATATGATTGATGTTCCATTAACAGGAAACTACCAAAAGCTAGGCTTAGATTTTTATCAGTTAGAGGAAAATAAAGAAGTACAAACAGATCTAATAAGTTCCTTAGTAACCTCTGATTATTTTATTATCCAATCCCGACGGGTTTTTATTAACCATCAAAGACTACCGGATCAGTTCCCCATTACAGCAAACTTTTATAATCGTCTTTTTGCATCTCAACTAGGTTTTCAGGAAGTTAAGATCTTTACCTCATATCCTCAACTAAAGATTCAGGGGTGGAAGCTGGAGATTCCTGATGAAGTTGGAGAAGAGACTTGGTCGGTATTTGACCATCCGGTGATCAGAATCTATAAAAAAATGATACCTAAAACTAAGGAGGAATATGAGCTCATTTTACAGATCTAACCTAATCCTGACAATTATTATTGTTTTGGCATTTATATTCCGGGTCTACGGATTAAATTGGGATCAAGGCTATCACCTACACCCCGACGAACGGATGATCACTATGGTGACAAACAAAATTAGTTGGCCTAACAATCTTAATCCTGAGTTTTTTGCTTACGGTAGTTTGCCAATTTATTTACTGGCTATTGCCGGTAACCTGGCGGGATTAATTGACCCATTATATAGCCGATATGACCAGATTAACCTTGTTGGTAGATTTCTCTCAGCTTTATTTGATACGGGAACTGTTCTAGTATTGTATTTACTAACCAAACTTATCTTTAATAAAATAGCTGCCCTACTCGCCTCTTTATTCTATGCTATTTCAGTCCTACCAATCCAACTGTCTCATTTTTATGCTGTAGATACGCCACTCACCTTTTTCATAACTGTTTGTTTATATCTACTCGTGAAATACCGCTGGTCTAATCATTTAAGATACCTCTACTTTGGTGGGGTATCTTTGGGGTTGGCTTTAGCTACCAAAACTAGCGCTCTGATTTTATTCGTTCCGCTCCTAATATCTATTCCCTTACATCTTAATCGACATAAAATATATAAATCTGTTGTTTCCTTAGTTGCAACATTGTTGCTGATATTTATAACTTTTGCCATCTCTGAACCTTTCGCCTTAATTGATTTTGCAACTTTTTTCCGTCAAACAATGGAACAACAAGTGATGACTAAAGACGCTTTTGTCTTCCCCTATACACTGCAGTACGTCGGGAAAGTGAGTTATCTTTATGAACTAAAAAATATTCTTTGGGGGTTGGGTCCGATTCTTTCTGTCTTGTCTTTATCTGGAATTTTATATATTACCATCTATTCAGTATTTAAAAAAAGATGGTTAATCCTTATTCCTGTAACTTTTTTTTGGATATATTTTCTGGTTGTTGGTGGTTTTGCGGTTGGGTTCATGAGATACATGCTACCGCTTTATCCCCTATTCTGTTTGTCAGCAGGCTTCTTGCTCTTTGAGTTATATGAAGTTATCAAACAATATTTACCTAAGTCATTATTTATAATGCTGAGCTCTCTAATTATTGCTCTACTTCTAGTTTGGCCTTTATCTTTCCTGCAAATTTATTCCACAGATAATACCCGGGTTACTGCCACAAAATGGATTAACTCCCAGATCCCTCAAACAGCAGTAATCGCCCGTGAACACTGGGATGATGAGTTACCTACAGATAATTTTGGTCGTTACCAAAGTTTAGAGCTACCTATGTATGAGCCCGACACTCCAGCTAAGTGGGATAGGGTTAATAATATTCTTGGCCAGGCCGATTATCTTATTATTGCCAGTAATCGATTATACGTGCCCTTAATGAAACTAACCAACTGTCAAACATTACCTACTTCTAGGTGTTACCGCCAATCAGCTGATTACTATCAAAAATTATTTAACCAGCAGTTAGACTATACCAAGGTTGCCGAATTCTCATCCTATCCAAAAATTCCTTTTACTAATTTAGCTATCAATGATTTTGACGCTGACGAGTCTTTTACCGTTTATGATCATCCAAAAATTATGATCTTTAAAAATGAAAAGTTATCCCAATAATTTATACCTAGTCTGTCTTTTTTTAATTCTTATTCTTGGATTATTTTTAAGAACTTACCAACTAGATCAAATTCCTGCTGGATTTTTCGCTGATGAAGCAGCCAACGGATTTAATGCCTATAAATTGCTGGCAACTGGCGCTGATGAATATAACAAACCTTTTCCTTTTTATTTTCAGTCGTTCGGAGATTACCGCACCCCTGTTGCTATATACAGCATGATCCCGATCGTTGCCTTATTAGGATTAAGTGAGTTATCTGTCAGGCTGACCATGGCAATTTACGGAACGCTCACCATATTAATATTATACTTAGCAGTTAAAGCCTCTTTAAATACCAGAGGTCGTAACATGCAAGAAGTTTCTGGACTGAGCGCTGCACTTTTCCTGGCTGTTTCACCTTGGCACATTCACTTCAGCAGGTCGGGTTTTGAGTATATCCCCATGCCATTTTTTCTCAGCTTATCTTTATTGTTTTTCTATAAATTCATTACCTCAGATAATAAATCCTCCTATCTATTACCTTTATCCGCTGTCTCTTTTGTTGTGACATTTTATACGGCATATGTGATTCAACTAGTTATGCTTCCATTACTCTCTCTGCTTTTCGTAATTTATTATAGATCAATTATCCAGGTTAAAAGATCTACTTTTTTTATAACTGCGACGATTTTAATCGTTGGTTTTTTGCCCTTTATTCAGGCCACTCTCGCCGGTCAAGCTTTGACTAGATTTCAGAGTGTCTCTCCGTTTGCTCAAGGAATGAGCCTGGAATCTATCTCGGGACCGATCATTAAAACATACTTAGAACACTTTTCAGCTGATTTTTTATTCACTAAAGGTGACATCGATATGCCGGGACATTTTATTACTCGTCATTCTGTGAGAGGAATGGGTGAACTCTACTTAATTCAATTACCTTTAATTATCTTCGGCCTATTATTTCTTTTTCAAAATCACAAAAGATTTTTATTAATAATTTTTTTTCTTATTTTTCTCTATCCAATAGGTTCAACTGTAGTTGCTGAAGGGCCATTCTCTCATCGGTCTCTTTTAGGAGTTATCCCCTTTACCATTCTGACTGGGGTAGGATTATCATATTTATTAAAGATTATGGTTAATTTAAAGTATCCTACTATTTTACCGATGCGTTTTATTCTACTACTTTCGTTTTTTGTCGTACTTGCATTATCAATAAATAATTACAGAGATAAATATTTCCGGGAATATCCTCGATACTCCTCAGATTACTGGGGTTGGCAATATGGACCAAGAGAGATTATGAGTTATTTTCTTTCACAAAGCGATGCCTACGATGAGATGTATCTCAGTGGTGAGTTTAATGGGGCAGATATATTTCTCAAATTTTATGACCCGGAAAATCTATGTCAAAATAAATGTCGCGGTGGTGATTTTTATCGAAATTCTTCTATCGTAGACTTAGCAAGAAAACAGCTATTTTCCTTAAGTCCAGACTACTTAAGCCAATCAGAATATGCCGATAAATTCTCCCTTAAAAAAACTGTTTATTATCCTAACGGAGCTGTTGCTTTTATTATCGGAGAGATTAAAAGATGAAAAACAGGGAAAACATTGATGATCTTTAAAAAAGAGAAGGAAAGAATTAATATATGAAGACCAACATGACAACTGAAAAAAAAGCTGATTTAGTAGTAGTGATCGATTCACTAAACGTTCCGGCACCAACCGTTCATCCATTTATCGGGAGAATCCTTAAAACTACCGCTCAAACAGGTTTGGATACTAAAGTTCTAGTGGCAATGCATTCGGGTTTAGATCCTAAAAATACTCAGGAGATAGATTTGCTGTTACAGAGAGAATTCCCAGGAATAGCTAGTAGTGTAATTGTCAAAGACAATACTTTTGCCTATGCCTATCTCAAGGGCTTAGAGACCGCAGCTAAGTTGGGAGATAGGGTCATAGAGATTGATTCCGGTGGAGGTCATTTACCCGAAGAATTGTCCAATTTAGTAAAACAGTTAAATTATTATGACATAGTTCTATCAACCAGATTTAATAACGGAGGAGTTAATACCTACCCATGGCAAAGACAACTAGCGAGTAGGTCGGCGACACTACTTTCTAATCTATTTCTAGATACTAACTTAACTGATGCTGCTAGCGGTTTTCAGGGTTTTAGAAGTCAAGTGATTAAAGATATGTTTAGTGTGGTACCGCCAGAAAAATGGAGTTCGGCAGTCCAGGGCCCCTTTCACATGTATCAAACTGAGATAAGAGCTATAGTTTCCTGGATGCATAATTATTCATACACTGAGGTACCGATTTCTTATGGTTTAGAAAAAGACGGAAAGCCTCTTCCTTTAAGTTATCTCCTAGCAGCACTACGTTGCTTCCATAGAATTTATAAAGACAAAGGACTGATCCAAAGTCAACTTGGACGATATGGTGGAAGGTAGCTGATGTCGGAAAACATATTTTATATACTTCAGTGGTGGGTAGTATTATTTTTATTAGGGATAGCATTTCTTCCCCTAACCATACAGATCTTTGGATCCTTTTTTGATAAAGGATACATATTTTCCAAGGTTATTGGATTGGTAGTTATAGGATATCTCAGTTGGCTACTTGGAAGTTTGTATATCCTTCCGTTTAATACATTCACTGTATATCTGCTTACCTTGATCTGTCTTTTGTTAAACTTATATCTGTTGTTTAAAAATAAATTATTTAATCAAATACTTGACTCAAAATATCAAATACTGCTCAGTGAGATTTTGTTTACGGCCGGATTAATATTTTGGGCTTTTATCAGATCCCACGAACCATCTCTCTATGGCTTAGAGAAGTTCATGGATTTTGGTTTTATCAACTCGATATTAAGAAGCGACTACTTTCCTCCAAAAGATATCTGGATGACACCATTAACGATTAACTATTATTATTTTGGACATTTGTCGGCAGCAGTTTTAATGAAATTATCCGCTATCGATTCTGCCATCTCCTATAATTTAGTATTGGCTACAATATTTGCTATCTGTCTAACAGCTTCATTTTCTATCAGTGCTAACTTATTTTATTTTTTTAAACCAGACTCTAAGCAGTTAATGCTTACGGCCGGAGCTATCAGTGCTTTCTTGGTGACATTAGGAGGTAACTTACATCCTATTTATCTTTTCTTTCAAAGTTATGTCCCAGCTGAAAACCCCGTTCCTTTTTGGCAACTACCCTTAAAACTAAACTTTGGCGAGTACTGGTATCCAAATGCTACCCGTTTTATCCCCAATACTATTCACGAATTTCCCTTATATTCTTTTGTCGTATCTGATCTGCATGGACATGTTTTTAATATTCCTTTCGTCTTATTATTTTTGGCGATCATTATTAAAATTTTTTTTCAAAAGAGGCTTTTTCTTTTTGATTACGGTGTTTTAGGATTACTGCTATCTATATTTTTAATGACCAATGTTTTAGATGGACCAATTTATCTACTAGT
Organism: Candidatus Daviesbacteria bacterium RIFCSPHIGHO2_01_FULL_41_45; assembly: GCA_001776975.1. GTDB lineage: Bacteria > Patescibacteriota > Microgenomatia > Daviesbacterales > UBA10151 > 2-01-FULL-40-24. The sequence continues at coordinate 24,190 of MFCS01000029.1, read as the reverse complement.
TTTATCAATAATTTTATTTGTAAAGTTTTCTCGGGAATCTCTATTAAAAATTGGTATAATTTTTTTCTTAACCATCATTTTCTCCTTACCATTTTGGATCCACTTCACCCCTTTTGCCTCAGGCATTGGAGTGCTGTGCGCCCCTCAATTTTTAATAGATATTGGAAAAATTGGCCCATTCTTATTTGAAGCAAACCACTGCTCACTTTCACCATTTTGGATGCTACTCATACTTTGGGGATTCCCATTGTTTTTAATGAGTGGATTTATAAAATTTGTCATCCTGAAAGATAAAAAGATCATCAGTCTTGACTTACTAATACTCTCCCTTGCCACAGCTGCATTAATTTTAGTAATAATTCCCGAGATATTTTATGCTAAAGATATTTATCCACAACACTACCGGGCTAACACAGTTTTTAAATTTGGATACCAGGCTTTCACAATCCTGGGACTACTCTCAGGGTATCTGATTGTCAGAATCATTAGCTCCAAACCTTCCTATTTATATTTATTACCCGCTAGCTTCTTATTTACCCTAGTTGCAGTATATCCCTACTTTGCCATCAGCTCATACTATAATAACCTTCAGTCGGCCACAGATCTTGATGGATTAAAATATTTATCATCTACCCACCCCAGCGATTACCTAGGGATTATTTGGTTAAGAAACAACGTTCAGGGACAACCAATTATCCTGGAAGCAAACGGAGATTCTTATACAGATTACCTCCGGGTATCCGCTAACACAGGGTTGCCGACGGTAGCCGGATGGCCAGTTCACGAATGGCTGTGGAGAGGAGATTACAGTGGCATCTCCTCTCGTATTCCCGAGGTACAGCTTTTGTATGAAAGTGAAGATTTAAACGAAACGCGACAGCTGATAAAAAAATATAATATCTCCTATGTTTTTATTGGCGATCTAGAAAGACAAAAATACCCTAAATTAGCTGCAGGTAAGTTTGCCAACTTAGGCGAAGAGGTTTTTCAACATGGCGAAACAATAATTTATAAGCTCTCTAGTGACCTAAATTCACTACCATAATCCAAGTTAATCCGATGCCAAACAAAAACGGTAGGAATTGAATCCAACCCTTTCTCTCCTCCAGATGTCGATGAAGATCAGGAATCAAATCTGAGCAAGCAATATAAATAAACATCCCTGCAGTGAAGGCTAGTGTTATTGGTAAAAGGGTGGAAATTTTATCCAGAAAGAAGAATCCGACTACTCCTCCCAGAATAGCGGTCAAGCCCGAAAGAAAGTTAAATAACAGCGCCTTAGTTTTTTTCATTCCCCCAGAAACCAGAATGCTAAAATCGGCGAACTCTTGGGGTATCTCATGTGCTGCAATTGCCACAGTAGTTAATATTCCTAGGTTTGGATCAGTTAAAAAAGCTGCTGCGATCGCTACCCCGTCTATAAAATTGTGTAGTGAATCTCCCAATAATATCAAAACTGAGGCTGGATTTGCGCCATGCGTATCATCATGATGGTGAAACCACAAAACAAATCTCTCTAAAAAGAAAAATGACACAATGGCAAGTAGGGTAAACGGTAAAACCTGCTGAGGCTCCCCTACGCCTTCGATAGCCTCAGGTAATAGATCTAAAAAAGATGTTGCTAAAATTACCCCCGCAGCAAAACTTACTAGAAAAGTTATGGTGTGTTTGTTGATAAATTCTTTTTTTAACAACAAAAAAACCCCTACCAACGCCAACATTCCAATTAGTAAATTGGCGACGACTATGCTTCCCAAAATTGACATTTTCTAGAAGATACTAGCTTGATTTTCAAAGACCAAATCGTGGTACTCCCAATATCTATTTTGATCTCCGGCACACCTGGCTGCCTCAGCTGCTTTCTGAGCCCCAGGATGGATTTGAGTTAAAGGAAAATCTCGATAGTATAGCTTCACTTTTCCAGTATCAACGTACTCTTTTAAAATTTGTTTCTCAGCATCAGAATAAAACCTGGCACAAAATGGACACTGATAATCAGAAAACTCAATGAGAGTAACTGGGGCTGAGGCGCTACCCTTAGCTGGTAAATTACCCACAGAAACCGTCTTCCTGACCGTGGTCACAGGAGCACTACCGTTTAGTTCCTCATCAATCATCTTCTTAAACTCGGAAAATGGCGCTGCACCAACAAACAACTCTCTTCCATTAACAAAAAATGAGGGCGTCCCTCCTACGCCCAAAGTGGTACCTTCACTTTGATCAGCTGATACTAAGGAGGCTTTCTCTCCTGCTTCTAAACAAGCGTCGAATTTTTTAGTGTCTAGTTTTAAATCTCCAGCTAACTTTTTAAATGACTGAGTCCTCTCTGTGTCTGTTTTAGCTTGAGGTTGAGCTACTGGAGTCCCAGCAGTTGGTTGGGTCACCACAGAACCAGCCTTGCCTATTTTAATAATTCCACCATGGACCAATATCGATAAAGAGATCAGTACCGAGCCGATTAGGATCGCTACCTGAGGAGTAATATTTTTCACTGGAGTTAGTTTAATATCTAGTAAGATAGGTGTCAACCATTAGTTGAACTGAGTCTGAACTTTTTCTAGCCCGTCTTTTATTAAAACATCTAGTGCATTGATGGACTGTTTAACAGCGTGCCGAATCTTGGATTTTTCACTTTGATCAAAATCATCAACCACAAAACGATTGGCATCGAATAAATGATCCTTTTGTTCAGCCATCTTTGATTTTAAGTTTCCAATGCCAATTCTAATTCTAATGAAACCATCCTTACCCAATCTTTCAAGGATTGACTCTACTCCATGATGTCCCGCTGCTGATCCCCCCATTCTGATTTTTATTTTTCCCAAAGGTAGATCCAAATCATCATAGATCACTATTAAATCGCTGGGGTTAATTTTGTAGTAACGGCAGATATTTTCCACAGCTACTCCTGAATGATTCATGAAGGTTTGCGGTTTTACCAACCATAAATCATTACTTAGTTTTAACATCTCTGATTTAAAATCTTTACTACTCTCCCAGATAATTTTAGGTCCTAAATGTTTTTTAACATATTCATCTACCACCATAAAGCCCAGATTGTGTCTGGTATTAATAAACTTCTCCCCCGGATTCCCAAGTCCAACAATTAATTTCATCTTTAATGATTTTACCAGATAAAGATACTATTTTATTGATATAGGATCAATAATCTTATAAGATTTAGGTATGGGTATCCCTGAAAGATTTACTGACATCACTGCCAAAATAGCCATAACTAAAATAAATGGCGCTCACCAAGGTCTACTCGATAACCCTGCTAGACTAATTGAGTCCTTAAGGGAGGTGGCTCGTAAAATGAGCTGGACAACTAGAAGCTCTTTCTTTGAACAATTCTCTCCGGTTGGGGTAACTGGCGGATTAATACTTGCTGAATCTGCCATTATCGTTCATACCTGGCCTGAATTAGGCCAGGGAAAAGCACGATTTAACACTGAACTTTGTGCTCCTGATGCTATGTTTACTGGTTTTCCAGAGGCAGTATTAGACGTCTTTGGCTGTCAAGAACTATTACATGAAGAGTTTTCAGACACTGGTTTCGTCAATCCGGGAACGAGGATTTATTTAGTGCAGACGCCAGAGGGTGCGAAAAAATATCCCTTCCCTTCCAAGCGTTAGGTCTTATATTGCTGACTGTACATCTTTTTTATCTCTTTAACAGTTGTGGCATCCTCAGCTTGCTTATCGTACCCTCTAAATTTAACTAACCTGGGAAACCTTAAAGCATATCCTGCTGTGTGTATGGGTGAGATGGTAATCTCATCTGCCAATACCTCAATTACAATCTCCGGGGTCACCCAAACAGACGGGGTTAAAACCGATTTTACCCTGGCAGGCTTGGTATCAACTTTTAATTTATCCGCCCTTTGATGTACCTCTCTCCATTCTTCATCAGTCAACCCTGTGCCAATCTTGGAAACAGTTAGGAACTCATCTTTATCTTTATCGTAAACCCCAACTAATAATGCACCGGCCCCAAAATCAGCTCTCTTGCCTTTGCCAAAAATGTATCCCAAGATAACACAATCAATAGTATCTTTTAACTCCCCGCTGGAATGTCTCTTCAGTTTAATCCAATTAAAATTCCTCGCCCCCGCCTCGTATTTTGAATCTGGCCTTTTAGTAATTACTCCCTCCAAGCCTTTTGCCAAAGATTCTTGAAAAATCTTCTCCAATCTTAAATGATCACTAACATACTCCCCCGGTTGCGGAATTAATATTTCATCACCCTCTATAAATTTGTTTAGAATTTCAATTCGTTCTTTGAGTGGCGTATCCACTAAAGATTTTCCATCAATATACATCACATCAAAAACAAAAGCCTTTAGAGGCAACTGTTTTTGCATTTTTTCTATCTCATATTTTCTTCTTCGCTTTGTAGTTTCCTGAAAGGGTAAAAACTCCTCGGACTCCGGATTAAAAGCCAACGCCTCTGAATCTAGAATTATTGTTTTTGCTTTAACCTGTTTTAAAACTCCTTCTACAATCTCGGGAAACATTGGGGTGGTCTCCTCTAAATTCCGGGAAAAAAACCTCACTTTATCACCATTTTTGTGAATCTGAACCCTAAACCCATCATATTTATACTGGACATGTACTAAACCATCCAGTTTTTCTAGGATGGTTTTTGAATCTGTCAGTCTTTCACAAAGCTGACTTCTTAAAGGCCTACCGACCATTACATCTAATTCTGCAACGCCTTTTAAACCCTTACCCCACAAAACCTCTCCAATTAACCCTAAATCAGAGACTTTATTATACGCTCCCTCTAATAATTTTCTTTTGCTTTTATCGCCCAATTTTAATTTGGCAAAAGCATCTAAAATTGTTGGATCCCCCACACCGAGTCTTGTAGCTCCTAAAGGAATTCTAACTAAATGCCTTGCCTCTTTACCACTCGTATTAGATAACAGGCTTGCTAAAGAGACGATCTTTTTTTCTACCATTCCCTCACCATGCATTTCAGCTATATCCAATAAGGTCTGGAAAACATCTGAGATTAAAAGATGCGAACTTTTATTTTTTTTCTGATCAGCTAAATTTTGTGCCACTTGACCCAAATCCCCTACCCGGCCGTACTCTGAAAGCACTAGCTCCCGTTTGACCCCATAGGCTCTGGCAATCGATGCTGTCACATTTTTTTCAGCCATACCAATCTCAATTGGTTCATAAAAAGGAGCAACTCGTCCCTGAAGTAAATAACAAATCTGAGCCACATCCGTCTTTTCAGCTTGAGAAAAAAGATCAGATAAAATATCAATTAAAATCAGTCTGGAGGAGGTTACTTCTAGTTTCTCAAAATACTCTGTTAAATTATCAAAAGTCATTGACTTGAATTTTAGTTCATATCTGAAAATGTGACAATAGAAACTACAGTAAAATTTGATTATCTCTGCGCTGTTGACCTAATCGAGCCATCTCTGTAAATAACGCTACCAGACGGTCTTCTGTCAACAAAGCCAATCGATTAAAAACAAAATCCGCGCCAACATTACAGAGCGCTCTGGTTTTTTGGCGAGTTAATAATTCTCCTGTAATAATGGCGATAGGAACAATAGGATCGATCTTTTTGAGAGTAGCTATAAAACGCTCTCCAGTTCCTGGACCATCCCTCCTGAGGTCAGTGACCACACCATCAAATGCACCAGGCTGTCCGGTAAGTGCTACCAGGGCTTCTTGATCATTTTGAAAATACAAAACCTCCCTGATTATTGATATACCCTCTAACCTGCACCGCATCAAATCTAACTGATCAGGATTATTATCTAAAAATAGAAGTCTCATTGCCCCAAATTGTTGACCTGTTATTTTCTCGCCAATTGGTACTTGTTCTGCATAGGAGTAAATCCTATCACAAATTAAGCTTATAGTCAATTAAGTCCTCCTAATTTTATCCTTAATCATTTAGTGTTAATATTGTTATATGATGGACGGTTCCGAAACAGATAAACCTCAACAAGACATCTCCCCCAAAGAAACTGTAGCATCGGTCTTTCGGCAAATCGATCAGGCTGTTAGAGATAACCGGCCTGATGAGGCAACGCGGATACTAAGAGCTTTTGCAGATGCTCAACAGCTAGATGGCGCACAACTCGTAGGTAATACCGTGCGGCAACAAGTTGCCGATGCCCTATCCGAAACACTAGGGCTTGGTGACATGTTAATAACAGATCCACAATTACCTGCTGGTTTAAGGTCACTAGCCCAAGAGGTGCTAGATTCTACTCGAGCCACAGCCGAGATAATACGTCAGTTTAGTAAAATTGACCGGGTCGTGGTTACTGAAATGGGAGAACACCGGTTTATTGACATGGATCAGTCAGCTCCAAAAAACCAAGACTAGAATCCTTGAGTTTTATTGTATAATCATTATTGATATGGCAATTAGTTGAACTGGTGAATTTGGAGGAATTGCCTCGGCGATCGATTATTCTAATAAACCTGGCGCGTTTTCTAGCACCAACAGAAAAGGCAATATTAGATCAGGAAATGAGGAAATTCCGATGCCGGCTCCCAGGGTAATTGTAGATATTAGCGCCGAAGGTCGAGTAAGACTTGGCCAACTTGGTAAATCTGGTACGCAAGTTACTAAACCCTCTATGATAATCCAGCCCCCTCCGCTAAAATTGAGGGAGTGATTTTATTTTAAAATATACTGAGCTTTTTTGGTGCCACCGATTTTTCTAATCAGACCCTTTTTAGCCAAAAACCTTAATTCTCTTAAGACTGTATCATCTGAGTAGTCAGGAAACATCTTGCGAAAGTCTTTATTCTGCATATTTTTGTGCCGGTGTAAAAATTCCATCAAAATCATCTGCCTCTCATTCAAAGTTAACTGCTCCCCTAGTTTATCCTTCACCCGGGTGTCAAAAGAGATTCTCCTGACTACCTCTTTTATTCTATTTAATTCAATCGCCACTCCTTCAACAAAATAATCCAACCAAGGGGTCAAATCCCTTTCATGGTGATCTAAAACTAGTTGATTAGAAACAGACTGTAAGGTTAAGTAGTAGTTCATTGGATCATTATCAAAATACTCCTCCAGGGAGAAAAACCTCCTAATATCATACCCATCTAAAAACATCACCAGGGTGGCTACCGCCCTGGCAACCCGTCCGTTCCCATCCACAAAAGGATGAATTCTGGCTAACTCATAATGAACAATGCCCGCCTTAATTATCGGGTGGATCTCCTTACCTTCTGCGGAATTAATCCAATTGATTAAATCCTCCATTAGATATGGCACCTCGGCTGCTGGAGGTGGGGTGTAAGTTATCTGTCCAGTTTGGGCATTTTTTACCACCACCTGGCGGATTCTAAACTTGCCACTACTATCCTCTGCTAGTATTTTATCGACTGTTAATTTGTGCAGTTTAAAAATTGTCTCAACAGTAATCAGAGAACTTTCACCTGGTAATTCTTGAGAAGCAAGTTGACTGATAAACTTTAAACTGTTTCTCAAATTAATTACCTCTTGAACATCCCTTTCTCTAGCTACCACCTCTCCACCTTCTAAAATATCTTTAGCTTCTTCTAAAGACAGTTTATTGCCCTCTATATGAGTGCCATGATGAACCGTTCTTTCGATGGCTTCTTTTCTAAATTTTGCCTCCCAAGCCGGGATTAAAGGAGCGTTGTCTATTACCTCTCGCGCAGCATCTGTGATACCAATATTGCGTAGGGTTTTATTGGTGATGGTATAGATTGGTGCAAACATTAATTATTTTCCTTATCTCTATTCCATATCTGCGACAGGAATAGTACTGCCAAAACTGCCATAAAAAATAAAAATGAATACCTTTTTAAAATCTCTAAAACAATATCTCCTAACGAATAAATTATTATACTCCAAAATGAGGTCCAGGCAATGGTTGCCAAGCTTGCTACCAATAAAAAAGTGGGAAAACTATAGCCGGTAGCTCCAGCAGAAAATGATAAAAACGACCCAAAATTAGCATGAATAAAACCAATAATTAATCCTCTTTTTTTAAATTTACTTAGTTTTTGTTTTGATTGCTCTAAGAATTTGCCATAGCCTAATTTTTTTAAAAGGTCTGAAAATCCCAGATATCCTAGAGTATAATCTAACAGATACCCTAATAGCGCCCCCGCTATGACAGTTAAGATAACCAAGGTTAAATCTGTTTGTCCGGTCCGAGCAAAAATAATTCCCAGTGCCAGAGCCAATGTTCCAGGAACAATCAAACTAATTATGATCAGACTCTCCAAAAAGGCGGAGATAAAGATAATCTCATAACCATACTTAGCATATAGCTCGGAAAATAATCCAATCATCTCCTCGGAGGAGGGAATGCTACCTTTAGCAATAAATACCAATGACAAATACGAGGCAATTAATAAAAATGGAATTAACAGATCAAGACGAAAGATTAAAGATATTAGTCGCCAAACAAATCTCACTCACTAATTGTACCATATTTATTGCATAATTCCCGCAAAACAACCGCAAAGTTTCTAAAAAGTGGCAGTACCCTCCTCTATTTTGATTAACTGGACTGATTTTAAAAATTCATCTGGAATAACTTCATTTTCGACAGCAGAGATTATAGTTTGCTGGTTTGAAACTACAGAGATTACATGCTCTCGGTGATCGGTGTCTAATTCGGAAAAAATATCATCTAACAACAAAAGCGGTTTAGAGTTTTGACTTTTTGTAATAAAGGCAACCTCAGATAATTTTAAATCTAACACCGCAGTTCTTTGCTCACCACGAGAACCAAAATAGGCCAGATCTAAACCATTTAAGCGAAAAATAAAATCATCTCGGTGCGGACCAATCAAGCTGTTGGTTGAGGCAATCTCCCGAGACAGGTACTCCCTTAAGCGCTCCTTGTCAACTTCCGAAGGTTTATATAAATAAGAAAACTCGCCAAATCTTTTTTCAACAGTATTAATAAACTCAAAAAAATCCCGCCGTTTTTTGCTGATTATCTGTCCTGACTCTATCGCCCTATCGCTCCAAAAATCCAGTTCATCTACTCGGGATGTGCCCTCTTTTATCCTTTTGAGAACTTTATTACGGGAAGCGATAGCCTCTGAATACTCGCTGATGGCTCTTTTATAACTTTTATCTACTTGGGCTAAGGTAATATCTACATGCCACCTGCGAAGAGATGGTGAGCCAATTACTAAAAGAATATCCTCCGGAGAAAATAAAACTGTCACTAAATTGCCCATATAATCGGTGACTCTTCTGGGAACGCCATTTACCTTAGTTCTTTTAAATAACTGTGCTTGTTGTATCTGCATTACAATTTCAAGGTTAGTTTTTTCTTCCTGGTCACTTTCTACTAACCCTTCTACCCTACAAAAATCCTGACCTTGTTTTATTAGTTGGGAATCTTTTTCTGCTTTAGGAGATTTAGTGGTAGACAGAAAATAAATTGCTTCTAAAAGATTGGACTTACCTTGGGCATTTCTACCAATTAATAAGGTAGTTTGAGAAAAATTTAATTCAAGCGAGGAGTAATTTCTAAAATTTGTTAACTTGAGGTTTTTTAGGAACATGGAAGGGATAATAACACTGATTACTCTTCCAGTCCAAACTCTAATTGGGTAAACTCTCTAATTAACGCTAAATTATTTTGAGCTTGTTCCTTGTTTCCTAGAAGTGCGGCCGGGGCAAACGGCCAACGACGACTTTTGGTGTCGTATCTTGATTGGCCAAATTCTATCCCCAACTCCTGCCAAAACTGTGATTGGTTTACCTCCCCTTGTCTTAATCGATTACCCGCTTGTCCTAAAACCTCCAAAAAACTTTTAAATGATTGCTGTAATCTTAATAGTGATTGTTTATACTCCCTGGTCATCTGATCCTTAAACTGTTCAATTTTTTGAGGCTTTATACCCGCTTTTTGAAATTCTCCAGAGATTCGCTCTACCCCCTCATCTAAATCATTAAAGCGTCTCAACACCGCATCTCCTAATTTTTCTCCGTCCTCAAAGTGGACAAAAGTATCAAACTCTCCTGACCCAAACATCTCGATATTGTATCCAGTATCATTAATCACCGAGATGACATGGTTAAAAGCCTCCAGAGTTTGCGGGGATACCCCTCGTTCTTTATGATAAATCACCCCGGCTCGATCCATGAATTGAACATCTGCCTTACTTGGTACAAATGAGGTGCGCACAGTCCACGGATACCTTCGGGTGATACCTTTTTCCTGGAGACCGGCCATCTCAAATAGTACATGCGGGGCATCAAACGCTCTTTTGTATGGCGACAGCCCTCTTTCATCAAAACAGAAAAAACCTCCTTCAGAAACCAAATCATAATTTTGCTGAGTCAGTCTGTTTTCAATAGCTTTATGAATAACTTGATACTTCCCAGTTTCTGGATCAACAGCTGGAACCATTTCCTCAGGAATCTCACCTAACTGATACCTAGTCTTCCGTCTCATCCATTCGTCTGGCGGATACTTCTGCTTAAAATATAAATCTAGCTCATCTACATCTTGGTCAGCACCAGTCGGCAGATAAACATGTAAAACATCAACTTTAGCTAACCCTAACTCTTGGATATTAAACTGTCTGGCATCTTCAAAAACTTCTGTTACTCTTCTGTCCTTTCCTTGCCAATTAAAACTTGTCGTCACCAAACTATCATCACTTGAGGTCTCGGTAGTAAATGAGACTCCCAATTGTTCTAACTGTTGTTGGATACGCCCTCTAAGTTGATTATCTGAATCTACCGCTATTAGTTGACTGGCATCGTAAGCGATTAATGGGCGCAGGATATCAAAACCATGGGCTGGATAATACAAAGTTTCATGTTTACCTTCCCGGACTGCCTCTTGGAGACTTGTAATATTATCTTTAATCCACTGCTTCTCCCAAGGTACTTGTCTACTCTTATCGGCAATTACATCAACTACCCTAGACAGACCAGAATCGTTATCAATCACCGACCGATCTTCAGGTATCAAGCTGGACATAAATTAAGTATAACCGCTCTACTCGCCTTGCCAATGGCCTAAACCTAAAAATGCCCTGATCCGATCCGAGAGATAACGTTCCCTAAAAAACTGATTCGGACGCAAAGCTATCACCCCAGCGATAAACACTACAACCCCCATCCCTAAAAATATTGCCGAAGGACCGATTAAATCAGCTAATAACCCGGCTAATAATACTGGAACTGCTGAGATGGCATACATAATTACTGCCAAAACCGCAAATATCTTGCCCCTGTTTCTGGTATTGGTATTTTCCTGGAGTACAGTTTGAGATGGGATGATAATCCCTACTGCAACTAGCCCTAATAAAAACGCCCCGATAGCATAAGTCGCTGATAGGGTTGGTACCCGGAAAAAATAGCGGGGATGGGGGATTTTACTCGACAGATCTGACGCTTGTAGTATTTCGGCAATACTGGGAATGAGCCCAGCAAGAATAAAGATAACACCAGCAGCCACGATTGACGGGATTACTACCGAGCGCCTGGGTTTGTTGTGTGCCCATTTACCAATTATCAACGCTCCCACCACCATCCCTAATCCTAATGGCACCATCACAAAATATGAGGTATCTGTGGCATGAATCCTTAATACCTTCTCCATAAAAGATGGCATGACAACGGCCAAAGAGCCAATAATCCCCTGAATGGCAGATAATAGTCCAATGGCAACAGCGACCGCCAAATTTCCTCTGATAAACTGCCAAGTTTCTGTAGCCTCTTTAAAGGTGATGTTAACAATCTTTCTAATATTTCTAAAAGATAATAGGTTATTATACTTGGCATGGATATTTGCCACCTTAATAGTGGGTAAAAATTGGGCAGATATAAATGCTAAAAACATCGCTCCAAAAGCTAAGTAAAATACATAATTAATTCCAAAAAAATTCAACAAAGGCCCGGCTAAAGAGAACCCAATCATAAATGATCCATATAAGGTTAGGGAAAAAAGTGAGTTAGCAATAATTAATTGTTTTTTATTGACTAACATTGGGATCGATGAACCCTCCGCTGGAACAAAAAACTGAGCTAAGGAGTTAATAAAAAAAGTATTTAACAAAATTAATGAGTACGATCCTTTGATAAGTATAAATAGTAAAAATGACAGAGCTAATAAGAAATCAATAACAATAATCACCTTTCTCCGATCTGTAATATCCACAAAGACACCAGCAAAGATGCCGAAAAGAACTGCCGGTAGATACATCGCCATCACCAAAAAAGAAACTGCTAAGGCTGACTCGGTTAATTTAAAAACCCAAACTATCAGAGTAAAATTTAAAGTATTGTAGGCTAGCTGTACTAATATTTGATTTAGCCAAAGGAACCTGAATCCACGATTAAGTATTACCGAGGCAAATGTGGGACGATCCTTCATGGCAATAAACTTAAGTATAGCAACTTATCACCAACTCTGTCACTTTTGACACTGAGAGCAAAGGTATGTTCCCCTACCTCCAAGTGTAACTTTTTCGACATCAACAGCACATACTTTACAGGGCTGACCATTTTTACCATAAACAAAAGCATGTTCTAAAAAATTACCCCTCTCACCATTAATGTTTTTAAAGTGGGAGCGGGTAGATCCACCCTGCTTAAGACTCTCGGTGAGAGACTGTATCACCCCTTGATGTAATCTTTGGAAATCACCGTCTGTAATAGTTAATACCTTGCGCCGTGGGTCTAATCCAGCTATAAAACAGGCCTCTGAAGCATAGATGTTACCTATTCCCGCCACTATCTCTTGATCCATTAAGACCACCTTAACCGGAGTGGCTTTTCTTTTTAGCAGCTGTGTTTTTAGAAGCGTCCAGCTAAACTCCTCTCCTAAGGGCTCCGGACCTAATTTCTGATTGATAATTGGCAGTTGATCATTATTTACCACTTTGATCCAGCCAAACATCCGTTGATCGTTAAAAAAAAGCTTCGAGCCATCTGATAAGTTAAAAACTGCCCGGGTAGTACTATTGGGCAAAACAGAAAACATGTTTGTAGTGGGATGTCCACCAATTATCCTAGCTCCCTGCTGCTGACTACTTGCTTCTAATATTAGCTGACCGGTCATCTTAAGATGGATTATTATAGTTTTGTTGTTATCCAAACCAATTAATAATAGCTTGGCTCGCCTAGCAACGGTCGATATCTTTGCTCCTGTAATGGATGCAATTGCACCACTAAAAGATTTTGCGGTCAGAATCTGAATTTTTTCAATCTTTAAACCCTTAATCTTAGCCTCTAGACCAAGCTTAATGGTCTCAACCTCTGGAAGTTCCGGCATCTTAATCTTCCTCTTGCTTACTAACTGCAAATAAATAATGAATTCCCTGTCCTAGTTGTCTGCTAATTCTGCGGGGGGCAGATTCGGTGGCTAACATTAATTGCAGTGTTTCCTCCTCATTCAAATTCCCAGCATTTAATACAATCTGTCCTTTATACATCCTAGCAAGTACCCTTCCCAAAGAGTGCTGTTGTTTTTCTCCGGATTGATTATTTCGACTGCCTCTATATTCCCGGATTAATCTCTGAACTCCAGACTGATCAATCCACATTGGATCAGATGAGGAAAGCTTTCTCATTTCCATCTAGCGATTATAGGCGTTTTGATAAATTATCGCTACCGCAATTAAGGTTAATAGGCCTTGATTAAACAGTCCCTTAACAGCTGTTGTTTGTTTATGCCAGTTAGATTTTAGGTCATGAATGGGAATGCCAATATGTTTTAGCTTATGAAAGAAGAACGCGTCCAAATCCACTAATCCCCCCACTAATCCCCCCACTAACATCTGTGGAGAATCTTTAACCAACCATAAAACCATCAGTCCTAAACTAAAATCCACCAGCAGTAAAAACCAAGTAAACGATCTTTGTAGACCTTTTTTAGCATATTTACCTAAAGGTGGGTCATAGTGGGGTATCAAGTCTCCCAAGATATGCGAGATAAAACCCGCTACTCCCCCAGATAGGGCATTTGGCATAAATGAACCAACCGCTGCACCAACAACAACATGTGTCACAATCGACATTTATTTATTATCACCTTTTCTATTATTTTCTTCAACCAACTTCAACACGGCCTGTTTAAATCTGTTTTTGGAGAACTTCTCCGCCCTGTTAACCAGCTCCTCATATTTATATTTTCTGAAATCAAAGTCTTTTAAGGCTTGTGCTAGAGAAGCAGTTGTTGGCTCGTCAAAAAACTCCCCAGTAATCCCTTCACTCAACGTTTCCAGGTATCCTCCTGATCTTAGGGCTAAAACTGGAGTTCCGGAGGCCATAGCCTCCACCGGAGTAATTCCAAAATCTTCATCTTCTGCAGCCAAAACCAAAGCTCCTGCTGAGGCATAAATTCCTGGTAAATGACTGTCGCTGACAGCCCCTAAAAATTCTACTGTTTTGCCTGCCATTTTTCTCAACTCCTCAAGTTGTGACCCATTTCCCACCACTTTTAAAGGCAGCCCCAAATCACTACAGGCCTTAACGATGATCTCCACTCCCTTACCTCTGACTAATCTAGAGACTGAGAGATAATACCCTCCCTCTCCAACCACTCTGGCAGCCTTAAACCTTTCAATATCAATGGGCGGATAAATTATCACGCTGTCCCTTCTATAAAACTTGGTAATTCTTGCTTGAACTGCCTTAGAGTTAGCCACTAAAATATCCGGTTGTTGGGAGACCTCAAAATCTTTAATCCTAAGGTAATGATGTCCAATCTCGGCCAACGCTTTCAGTATTGGATTTTTATAACTGATGGTGGTGGTAAAGCCATACAGGTATCTTGGTGGGGTGTGGATATAGCTAATATGTAGTGTGTTTTTACCTACCTTAACCGCCTTGGAAAAGTAGGTATTACAGGAAGATATTACCAAGTCATAGCTTGATAAATCTATCCCGGCAAAAAGATTAGGGGCAATAATTTTTAGATAAGAGATTAAATTATTAGCAAAGGGTAAATATTGTATCCAGGAAGATTTAATTCCGCCATTGGCGGACCATTTTTTTACCCGCTCTTTGTGTGATCCTAAACCATTGAGATTTTTGTAGGCCACATAAATGGGAGCCTCAGGAAATATTTCATGCAAAGTTTCCAAAACTCTTTCCGCTCCACCGTATTCTTTTAAATAATCATGAACCAAAGCAACTTTCATATAAGAATTGTACCTGACTATGGTAAATAGTGCTACACTATTTAGATGGAACTAGCCAAAAAGATCTTTTTTATTATCCCTGCCTTAGTTTTTTTTCTATTATTCTTTTGGTCCATCCAAAACTTTATAACCGATCCATACTTATTATTTTCCCTAAACTTTAGTAACTTTATAAAACTAATTTGGGTCTTAGGATTTTTAATATTAGGATCTACTTGCTATATAATTTTTGCTACCCTAGCAAATGACTGGAAATTTATCCTACCTGCTGTAATATTACTGGGATTAACCGCGCTTTTTGTCCTGACAGCGCCAGCAAATTATCTAGCAACTGTTTGTTTAATTATATCTTTGCTTGTTAGCTTTGTGCTCCTCTCCCCCAAGCTAACAAGTTACTTAACTTTTCAGCCGACTGAGTTGTTAGCTCCCCTTGTAAAATTATTAATTGCCTTAGTTATCTTGACCAGCTCTCTGGCCTATTACCAACTAACAACACTTCACCTAAAATCCCAAGGATTTAAACTGCCTGATTCTTTAATAGATCAGGCTCTGCAATTGGCACCTCAGACATCATCTGAGTCCGAACAGACTCAGCTCCTGCGTCAAAATCCTGAGATGCTTAAACAATATGGTCTAGATCCTAAAGTTCTGGATCAGCTTGATAAACCAACCGCTTCTCAAACTAACCGCAATCCAGGTACGAATCTTATGAAAACAGCACTACAATCACAAATTGATAGCTTAATAAATCCGTATAAAGATTTTATTCCTCTGGCACTAACTGGGTTATTTTTTCTTTCTCTAAACTCTCTTAGTTCCTTATTGTCTCTCTTGGTTTCTCCATTACTCTGGTTGACTTTTTTGATCCTCGAAAAAACTGGGTACACTAAATTCACAATTGAAAAAAGAGATGTTAAGAAATTAAGTCTTTAGCTGTTCAATTTTTAAAGACACCATCTCACCCCAATTGGGACCACTTTTAATCTCTGCTACCACTGGTACTGAAAGCTCTAGGGAGCTCTCCATCTCTTCGCGAATTATATAAGCTGCATCCTCCAGACAGGCTGGATCACATTCAAATAACAACTCATCATGAATCTGTAAAATTAAAATACAGTCAAGTTTTTTCTTAGTAAACACAGCGTCAATTTTTACCATCGCTTGTTTAATCATATCTGCCGACGTCCCTTGAACCGGATGATTAACCGCTGCCCGCTCTCCGTATGATTTCATCATCCGATTGGATGCCTGCAACTCAGGAATAAACCTTCTTCTCCCCCACAAAGTCTCAACATACCCATCCTGATAGGCTCTTTCCAGGGTTTTTTGCATCCAGGCTTTAACATTAGGAAACTCATTGAAGTACAGATCGATATATCCTTTCGCAGTTGCATAATCTACCCCCAATTGCTTTGATAAGGCGTGCGGTCCTTGGCCATATAGAGTGGCAAAGTTCATGGTTTTTCCCACCCCCCGCTGTTCTTTAGTAACCTCCTCAAGTGGAACTTTAAATATTCTCGCCGCAGTCACCGCATGAATATCAACTCCCTGCTGAAAAGCAGATTTTAAGCCTGGATCATCCGCCAAATGCGCCATAATCCGCAGGTCTATTTGTGAGTAATCTACTCCGAGTAAAATTCTTCCTCTAGGAGCTACAAAGGTTTTTCTGATCTCGGCGCCGAGGGTGCCCCGGATAGGAATATTTTGTAAATTAGGATCCTGAGAGGACAATCTTCCGGTAGCTGCCCCTTCTACATTAAAGGTTGAGTGCACTCTTTTATCTTGAGCCACATACCGAGGCAGAGCATCGATATAGGTGGATACCAACTTAAACAGCTGCCGATATTTCAACAACAACGGGACTACTGGATGAGCGTTTGACAGCTCCATCAATGTTTCCTCATTGGTGCTCCTGCCAGTTTTAGTTTTTTTAATAACTGGTAACTTTAGATCATCAAATAAGACTACTGATAGTTGTTTTGGGCTGTTAAGATTAAACTGATGGCCAACTTGTGAGTAAATTTGAGATTCAATACTCTCTAATTGGGCCTTTAAATCCTTACCAAGTCTATTCAAAAACTGCAAATCTAACAGTACGCCATGTTCCGACATTTTTTTTAAAACCTTACCCACTTGACGATCGAGATCTGCAGTCACTCCACTATTTTGACTGGTTGGAGTGTCCGCTAAAACAGTTGATATGCCAGGAATTCGCTTTATTAAACTTTTAAATTCTAGCTCTGTAAATAAACTGATCACTTTAGAATGATCAAATTCATGAACCAGGCAAGATTGTAGATCTAACTTGATGGGAATCTCCGTTTCAATCGTGGCCAAGTGTTTACTTTTCACCCCCATCTCCTTACCTTCCTCCAATAGCTTTCTCGTTCTATCTGGCAATTCAGCTAAGTGAGCATAAATACCCTCAAAAGAGCCATATTTTTGGATTAACTTAGTAGCGCTAACCTCCCCTATTCCAGGCACGCCGGGGATATTGTCCGAGTTATCTCCAGCTAATGCCTTGTAGTCAATTAGTAAAATTGGTGAAAAGCCAAACCTCAATCTAAACTCCTCCTCTCCATACAAACCGACATCCTGAATAGTTTTTCTAGGCATCATCACCTTAACATGGGCATTAATCAGCTGCATAATATCCTTATCACCAGTTAAGATAACTACCTCCAAAGAGCTGTCTTTTTTGACTGCCTGCTTAGCTAAAGCCCCTATTAGATCGTCCGCTTCAAATCCAGGAAGTTTAAACTCGGGGATGGAAAAGTTTTTGAGGACTTCAAATACTCGATCATATTGTTTACTCAATGCTTCATCAGCTGCGATCCTTTTGCCTTTATACTCTGCATATTGAGTGTGCCTAAAGGTGGGCGCCTTCATATCCCAAGCCACAGCGATATAATCTGGCTTTAGATCATCAATTGCCTTAAGCAAAAGTAGCGTAAACCCATAAACAGCATTAACTAGCTCACCTTTGGAGGTGGTCAGTGGCGGAGTGGCGTGATAGGCCCGATGTAATAGCGCGTTTCCATCAATCAAGACCAATTTTTTCATGTATTTGTAATCGTCTCACGATTATAACGGATCACATATCATTTAGACAATTAACTTAATACCGGAGAAGGGGTGGTAGAAATTCCTTGGGGAATTAGTTTCTTGCCAACAATTTTTTCAAACTCCTCTGTGTCCAATGTCTCTATCTCCAGTAGGGCTTTGGCTACTTTATCCAGCTTGGTTCGGTGTCTTTTTAGTATCCCTTCAGCTTGTTTATACCCTTCATCCAAGATCCTCTTGACCTCTATATCAATCCTATTTAACATCTCTGTTGAGATGCTACCCCCCTCATCCGCCATCCTCATCCAACCAAAGGTGGATTTTGATCCCACCGATATCGGACCCAAATTACTCATCCCATAATCCATGACCATAGCCCGAGCGATTGAGGTAGCGATCTCCAAGTCTGAAGAGGCACCAGTAGAGATATCTTTTAAGACTAGCTTCTCCGCTGCCTGTCCTCCCATGGCTGTAGCTATCTGGTCTAGCAACCTTGATCTTGACTCATTGTTTCTATCATGGGTGGGAGGAAAAGAGGTATGTCCGCCACTCATACTCCGCGCCACGATCGTCACCCGATGCACTGGGTCAACATGAGGTGAGTAATGTCCCACAACAGCGTGGCCAGCCTCATGATAAGCAGCTAATTTTCGGTCTTCATCGGACTGTAATCTCTTCCTTTGCGGTCCCAACTTAACCTTAGTGGCAGCCTCTTCCAAGTCCTGATTATCAATAGCTTTTTTATCTTCACGGGCAGCCAAGATAGCTGCTTCATTTAACATGTTTGCCAAATCAGCGCCAGTAAAGCCTATCGTCCGGCGGGCAATCCGTTCCATGTTTACATCTTTTTCAAAAGGTTTGTTTCTCATATGAATACTAATGATCGCCTTACGTTCTTCCAAATCCGGATAACCCAAGGTAACCCGACGGTCAAAACGGCCGGGTCTAATTAAAGCAACATCAAGCATGTCTGGACGGTTGGTAGCCCCAATCACAATCACCGCTTCGTTAGGGCTGAAGCCATCCATCTCGACTAAAATCTGGTTTAGCGTCTGCTCACGCTCATCGTGTCCACCAGAAAATCCTCCCATCCCTCTTTGTCTACCAATACTCTCAATCTCATCTATAAAGATAATTGAGGGGGCAGATTTTTTGGCGGTGGCAAACATATCCCTAACCCTAGCTGCTCCTACCCCTACCAATATCTCCATAAATTCTGATCCAGCAATCGAGAAAAATGGTACCCCAGCCTCCCCAGCTACTGCCCTGGCTAAAAGAGTTTTGCCTACACCCGCTGGCCCTACTAACAACACTCCTTTGGGAGTTCTAGCTCCCAAAGCCTTAAACTTCTCGGGAGTCTTTAAAAACTCCACCACTTCCTGCAGCTCTTTTTTGGAATCCTCAACACCAGCCACATCAGTAAATTTGATCTGCGGAGCGTCTTTAGAAAAAACTTTGGCTTTAGATTGTCCAAAAGAGAAGATTGAACTACCGGCATCTTTGGCTTGGCGGAAGATAAAAAAGAAAAATACCACCATCAGTATTATTGGTAGTAGTGTGCCGAGGATTGACATCCAAGCTTGCTGCAGCGAGGTGTCTTTAACCTCAATGCCAACAGTTTTTGGATCAACACCAGATGACTCCAAGATCTTATAGATAGACTCTCCTGCTTCTTTACGGGAGATTACCTGCTTATTATCTCCTTTATAGAAAACTACAATTCGTTCGTTTTCCAGCTCAAGTTTATCTACTTTGCCATCTTTAATATCAGTAACAATTTTAGATATCGGAACCTGATCTCCACCACCACTCGTTCCGCCTGAGAGGTTAGTAAAAAATAGCAGTGCAGCCAGACCAACTAATACATAGACCCCCATCCCTTTTAAGAGATTAACTAATCTTGTTTGGGGAAACTTCTTTCTACCGTTTGCCATGAGCTTGGAGATTATACCAGATTACACCCCACCACAAGTGTATTACCTGATTCTTGTTCCAGGCAGCACCTTAGAGGTGGGCTTTAAAGGAATGGGTTTTGCTTGCCCTAAGTCTGTCGAAAGGTCAGCACAAAGAATCATCCCCTTTGATTCTAACCCCATCATCACCCTTGGCTCTAAATTGGTAATAAAAACAAATTGTTTGCCTATTAGCTGGGATGGCTTATACCACTGTTTAATTCCCGAGAGAATCTGTCTTAACTGCTCTTCTTTAAAATCCACCTGTAGTTTTAATAGTTTATCTGATCCAACAATCTCCTCAGCCAAAACAACCGTCCCTACTCTAAACTCACATTTGGCAAAATCATCATAGGAGATCATCTTATTTAATCTAGAAGTAATCTAACTTCATGGCTTTTTTAACTTCACTCAGTGTTTTTTGAGCCTCAATTCTGGCTTTTTGGGTTCCCTCTTTAAGAATTCTCATCACTAGCTCTGGATGACTCTCAAACTCAGCACGCTTTGTGCGTATTGGATCCAGGAAATTGTTTAAAACTTGTATCAGGTACTTTTTAACCTCAACATCTCCTACCTGTCCTGTCTCATAGCGCTTTTTAAAATCGCTTATCGGTTCTTTGTTTTTATCCTCAGCAAAAGCATCCAGATAGATAAAGACCGGATTTCCTTCAACATTACCAGGATCTGTTGGGTGAACTCTATTAGGGTCGGTATACATACTCATCACCTTCTTTTCCACCTCTTCAGTAAAATCAGTTAAAAAAATAGCATTACCCAAAGATTTTCCCATCTTAGATTGCCCATCAGTACCTAGCAGAGTTGACACCTCACCAATTAAAGGCTCTGGTATAGGGAAGGTTTCACCGAATAAGTTGTTAAACTTAATAGCAATATCCCGGGCAAACTCTACATGAGCTTTTTGATCCTTGCCTACTGGAACTAAGTTGGCCTTAGGTAACAATATATCTGCTGCCATTAATACTGGATAAGAATATAGGGCAAAGGTATCTTGTGCGCCTTGGTCTAGTTTTTCCTTTAATGCCGGCTGTCTTTCTAATACTGACCTTTGGGTAATAGTTCCTAAGTAATAAGCTAATTCTGTCACCTCCGGTATGCCAGATTGAAGCACAAATGTTACCTTTTGAGGGTCTAACCCAATAGATAGATACCCCAACATTAGACCCTTAATATTTTCTCGGATAGTCTCTGTTTTATTAAAGTGGGTAGTTAGGGCGTGTAGATCTGCCACCAATATGTATGTCTCATACTCGTCCTGCAGATTAACTCTATTTTTTAAAGAACCAACATAGTTACCCAAATGAAAACTGCCGGAGGTTGGCCGATCCCCAGTTAAAATTCTTTTCATAACAAGGAGAGTATACCAGAAATAGACAACTTTTTAACCCTTACTCTACCCACAAGTTTCCAGGAATCAAGCTACCACTACCACGATCAGAAACAAACCCTCTGGATTGAGGTAAGAGACTGTACCTTAAGTGTCCTTTCCTACTCCAAGCTCGACCAGATCGTAACAACTCCAGAGGAGCAGCATATTCCACCCCTTCAATTAAACCCCTGATTAATACCTTGCCCTTACCTGGATCTATACTAGAAACAACACCAGGAATTAACTCTGTTTCGTCGGATCTATTCCTCTCAATCAAAACAGGCAAGTTTAGCCAATACCCCATATTTTCTGCTATAAATTCTGGACCAATAGACATAATTTTTCCCTTTCTACTAAACCATCAAAAAACCGCCTATCATGGCGGTTCCTGATGCGCTTGATGCAGTCACACTACATCACACACCAGAAACGCCTGCATAAATGCAGGGTTTAGGGTGAAATGTATTCGATTGCCTAACAAAGATACTCATCTAACCTGTATATTGAACTACTAAAATGGTGCAGTTGTCAACTATTATTTAAATAGTGAGTGCACAACCCGGAGGCTCGTGAGCTAATAAACACTGCCTTCCCCAATCTTGGCTCCCAACCAAAGGAGCATAAAACTACCGCTATAGCCCCATCAATGTTAATTGGTAGCTTAACTCCTTTTTGTTTTTCCAGCTCTGATTCCATCTCTAAGACAATCCCCTTAAACTCAGACTCTATACTTGTAAGAATTAACTGCGCTCTTGGATCAACATCCTTATACAGTCTGTGCCCAAACCCCGGCAACCTCTTTCCTTCTCTTAAATATTCCTCTATTAAATTTTGAACTTTGAATTTTGAACTTTGAATTTGATACAGAATCTCCATCAAAGGCTCTGCTGCTCCACCGTGAGTATCATTAATCTCGGTAATCCCAGCTGCTACAGCCTGACTAATAGTCAGACCACTTTTAGCTGTCTCAATTACCTTAGTTGCTGATGGAGTATCCGGGCCATGGTCAATTGAGAGGTTTAAAATTAACTCAAACAGTTTAGACTCCTGCTCAGTAGGAGTCTTTTCACTTAAAGTCTCAAATATTAAATCTGAAAACTTTACAGAACTTGCTCTATTTAATAAATCTAAATTGTCCGCTGTTTTAGCCATTAATTGATTCTCTCACAAGTGCTACTATCTGATCCAGATCATCTGCTACCTTTACCCCAGCCTCTCTTAAAACCTGTCTTTTGTGATCAGGACGTCCTTTATCCCCCTCAATAATAGCACCAGCGTGTCCAAATTGAACATCGGAGGGTAATTTCATTGTAAACTCGCCGGCGATAAAGGCAACTACTGGCTTTTTGATCTGAGCGGATTTTACATAATCGGCCACCCGCTCCTCATAAGTCCCCCCTAGCTCACCAAACAATACATAGGCTGTTGTTTCCGGATCCTCTTCTAAATCAAGCATCAAATCCACAAAATCTGAGCCAATTATTCTATCCCCCCCAATACCTATAGCCCAGGAGACCCCCAACCCGGCTTTTTTGAGTTGGAGCGAGATCTCAGCTGCCATACTGCCAGACTTGGAAAGCACGGCTATATTACCAGGCATAAACATCTTGGTGGGGTTTCCTCCCCCCACTAATCCTAGTTTTAACTGCCTAGAAGGGGAGATTAATCCGGCGGTGTTGGGACCAATAATGGTAGCTCCTTTTCCCTTGGCATAAGCTACCACAAAAGCAGTGTCCTGGGTTGGCACCTTCTCAGCCTGGATAATGTGTAACTTTATTCCCGCATCTACTGCCTCAATCAGGGCTGCTTTCATAAACTTAGCTGGAACAAATTGGATAGCTACATCAATACTCCCCACAGCCTCAACAGCCTCCTGCACCGAGTTATAAATTGGCACTCCTTCAACCTCAGTCCCGCCCTTGCCAGGAGTAACACCAGCTACTAAATTTGTGCCATATTGCTTCATCCACGGCACCGCCCGGGATCCCTCTGACCCGGTAATTCCCTGACCCAAAACCTTTGCTCCCTTAGGAATTATTAGCATATTCTTGAGCTTTCTCTGCCATTACTTTAGCTGACCCTGAGATACTTACCTCCTCTCCTTGTAAGATTAAATTAAAATCTTTGACCTCTCTTAGAGCTGCAAATGCCTCATCTTCTCTAGGGCCACCACGCCTGATGACAATCGGAAAATTAAACTTCGTATTGAGCTCTTTTTCCACCTCTTTTAATCCATCGATAATCCCCATTAATGTTTCATAGATATCAGTAAAATTAGCAGCTACCGTACCAATAATCCACAATCCATGAATGTTTGATTTAGATAAAACAATTTTGGTTAATTTCACCACCTTCTCCCGAGGTGGATTACCAGAGTATTCAGTAAAATTAGCCGGCTTACCGCCACACTTAATCAAAGCATCCATGGCAGTCAAGGATACTCCACCACCGGAAGACAAAATAGCAATGTCCCCATCCAAATCAAAATAAGCTGATCCGGCAGTACCCCGATAATCACCCTCATCAATTTTTTTAGCCTCTATCTCTGATGTTGTTGGGGTGTGTCCAGGAGCTAGTCTGGGCGAATAGTCCCAACCTTCATGTCTAAATTTGGCATCATCGTCAAGCTTAATCTTAGCGTCTA
>MFCS01000028.1 GCA_001776975.1 Candidatus Daviesbacteria bacterium RIFCSPHIGHO2_01_FULL_41_45 | reverse complement strand
AGAAGAATTTATTAAAAGATATTAATACCGAAGAATATGCACTTGAGGGCTGAATTTAGGAATTTGTGAACTTCAATATAATACATCCTTTATCTGATCGCGTCAACTGAAATTTTGCGCCGATTTTGAGAGTTTGGGAAGCCCTGAACCACATAGATTCAGGGTTACCGGGCTTGACTAAAAACATTAACGTGCTAGGCTCTAGATGTGGAGTTGGCATGGTGTCATCTCTACAAAAAGTAGTTCCTTTCAAGGAGAAGTAACGTGTCTAAGAATGAACCCCGGTTCTCGGAAGAGAACCACCAAACAAGTCCAAGCATCGCCGAAACTCTGGCTGGTGGATTAGTGAACATCTGTGCTGGAATACCACTGCTAGGTAGCAGTGCGATTCCAGATGGAAACAGTGTGCACACCATCACAGACAGTAGCACGGGTCGGACTTATGTAGGAACGGGGTCTACGGCTGAGGCAGCTCGCCAAGATGCCCTTTCCAAATTGAACAAGTAGCATTGTTCAATTAGTCAACCTAACTAGGTTGGGTGATCCAAGTGATCACACCAAAAACGCCCCCACTTGCTGGGGGTTTTTGAATTTTAAGGGAAGGAAAATAGCCGTTGACAAACCGACCCATTTATATTATTAAAACAAGGTTACTGATCGACAGACAATGCCTCAAAGAAAAGGAGACGGTATGACCTTTGAAAAATTCATTACGGATTACCAAGATGTGACCCCTCCGCTGAACTTTCTCATTTTGGACGAACCAGTCGAGGTCAGGGCTCAGCGTCCAGGTGTAATTGTGCTGTACGCAATCGTAGCACTAGCCACTACCTCGAAAAGCCCGGATGGCCACCTATACGCTCTGGCGGTTAAAGAGTACGGCAAAGAGTTCTGTAGCATAATTATCCTCTCCCGCATGAAGCACAAAGCAGAAGAAGACCCCAGTCATCTCTGGGACATGCGCCCTGAAGTGCTTCTCCACGCCTGGACTCAAAAATGGTTTGAGTATAACCCAGCCAGATTGATCGATATCGGCATTCGGCTCGAGCGATGGGCGACGGCCAAGAGGCAACAGGAACTCGAACAGCCCAAGTAGTCAGACAGTAATTCAACCAGCACGCCCTTGCTTAGCTTACTGGATGGGCACAAACAACCCAGTAAGAGTGGAGGTAGCGAATGACGTTTGAACGGTTCATTGCGAATTTGAAGAACACGACCCCTCTCAACTTTGTGATCCTGGAGGAGCCGGTGGAGATCACCGCCATTAAAGATGGCCATAAACATTTGGCAGTTGCGCTCACGACCAGCTCAAATGGTTCAGACTCCTTTTTGTACGCCCTGGTGGTGAACCACGACGTCAAAAATATCGGCCTATCCATCTTGTCTAGACGTGGTTACGCTCTGCCACGTGAGTATTGGATGGATATGAAAGAAGCGCTCTTCCACCCCTGGGTCCAGAAGTGGATTGCGAGCCACCCAGTAGCTTTGCTCCAGGCTGGGATCAAGGTCGGTCGATACCTCGCCGCTCGATCACAGGCGGAGTAAATCTTTCTTTTTGAGTTCCGATTAAGTTCCCAGCCCCGCCCAGCGGGGCTCTATTTATTTACAACTGAGGTTCTTTTGCCAAAATTTCCCGCAAACGGGCTTCGATTTCTTTGTTGGCCTTATCGTTAGTTTTATCGTTTGAGTCTGAGCTTAAATGATGCGAGCGCTTGGGAACGTGTCTGACCCCATCTTTTAATTCCAATGTAAAGTATTCTAAATGCTCGTCGGTACGCAAACGCGGATCACCAATCCTTTCTGCTATCTCTTTAGCCTCAGCCTGACGCTCCATTTCCAACTGGTGCTGATTTACATCAAAGATTGACTTACGTTTCTCGTTACCGTCATAATTTGCCATACCACTAGATTACGCCAATTTTAAAAATTTGAAAAGAGTATGAAAAAGCCGCCAACGAAAAGCGGGCCCAGGCGGGCGGCTTTTCGCTGGCGGCGGGAACTGTTACTTCTTGTCGGGCTTGTTGGGATCGTGAATCGTAGCGCGGAGCGCAAAGCCAGAACCACAGGTGCTGACCATAAATAACGGCCTGATCTGAGCTTCTGGCCACCTATCCAGAGCCACTCGGATCTCAGTCTGGTTGTATAGAGTTTCTTTGCGATCAGCCACCTTCTTTTCGCACTGTTCACGGTTTAAGAAGATGGGAACATCGGGGTGATTAAAATCGTAAAACACAGCTACAATTACACTGGCAAGTCCACCAGTGCCCACCACGATTTCGTACTTGTGTCTAAAAGTTAATCTCTTGATGGTCACCTCCTCCCCCTTTCTTATTTCGGCCAACCATTGAGAGCGCGCTCAGTCTGCTCATACGGCCAACCATTCGTTCTCAGGCGCTCCTGTCTTTTCAGACACTCTTGGTAACTAAGCGGTATTGATTGGCCGGTCTGCGGGTCAGAAAACTTGGCGAAAAACTCACCACCCGCCTGCGTATATTCCAAGAAGTGCATGGTCTCCATGGAGGGCACGGCCCTCCTCGCTTCTTTGGCTCTCTTCAGCTTTTCCTGACAGTCACGACAATTAACATGGTACTCTTGGTCGGACCAGTAATCGCCCCTGGGCCAGATCTCCCCGCCGACGCCACAAAGTGCATGGTCGTCGTCACTGCTATTTTTGAAGTGAGTCAGTCCTTCTTGAGTTGTCGTCATACGGATCCTTCCTCCTTCTTGTTGAAATGAAGTGTTGTCGTTGTCAAAGAAACGGTTTTTTCATTAAACCATAATTATATATAAACTGTCAATTTGACGGCTATATAGACTTTAGAGTGATTTTATAAACTGCTCAACCGAAAGGTCACCCGGAAAATCGAAATGGGTTATTTTAGTTATCTTGTCAGCATCATCGATGGTACTGCCAATTACTAAATGCCACAACTGATACTTTGAATAATCAGGATATTGTTCTTTAATTGCACTCGTAAAACTAAGCACTTTCTCATGCGTCCGCATGGCATCTGCTTTGTAAGCTGCCCTCAGTTTTTCTTTAAGCTCTTTAACTAGAATTTCTCGACTAACCTCTCTCCCTTTTACTTTCAGTTGTTCTTCATGTATACCCATAATTACATTTTAACATTAAGTTCTACTTTTTTTCCCTAAAATCCGGGATTTCGCTACGTGAACAATCGGCTATGGCAACATATAGTTCAAACTTTAAATCTACCCCGTCTTTGGACGCTTTGGTAATGGCCGCACAGCGGTGCATGCCCTCGATAACTATAACCCCAATTTCAGTATTCCAAGCCAATATCGTAGTTTCGGGGGGAAGATTTTTTAGATAACCAGCCGCAGTAGGATTTTCTTTCATCTCGGCAAAAGTTGGCAGGTCTCGCCCTTCATAAAAATTTTTATCCCAACCAGTATACGGCCCACCATGGAAGTTTGGTACAGATTTTAGTGGTTCAACCACTTTAACCAGTTTCCACTGCTTATCAAGTGCGGCAATTGGTTCAATGTATTTTTTGCGCCATTCATACCAGGAATTAAACCTCTTTTCTTTCCAATATTTCTCCCAATGTACCTCGTTAATTTCATTACTTTGCCAAATTTCAAACACCTCTTCCCAAGTAAGCGGTTTAACTAATTCAAATTGGCTTAGATCCAGTGGCATAGACTATCTGTTTTGTGAGCTGTGATAAGTTTTGACATCTACTAGGGTTTTCATATCATTAACTCTGTCAAGAAAAACTACACCATCCAGATGATCAATTTCGTGTTGGATAACTCTAGCTAGTAACCCAGAGGCCTTAACCTCAAAAGGTTTACCGTTTTTATCTAAAGCCTTACAAACAACGCTTTCTGATCTTTTTACTACGCCAAATAGTTGAGCGTTGGCGACACTGCCACAACCCTCATATCCACCCACTTGTTTTTTTGATCGCTGAACAATTCGGGGATTGATAAAAACTTTTAGAGAATCGGACTCTGTGACATTTTTCCGATAGGTAGTTTTGCGAATCTCACTAACAAAGATCCGATAATTCTCACCAACCTGAGGCGCCGCCATGCCAACTAGATTGTAATGCCGCATTGAATCTATTAAATCCTTGATTGTCTTCTGTGTTTTTGTGATCAAAACAGCGCGAACAGTTTTCGCCTTTTGCCTGATTATCTTGTCCCCAATTTGGACGGTTGGTTTGATCATATTTATTTAAACTCAATCTTATCCGGTAACTCTAGATTAAACAAGCTTAACTATACCCGAAAACAAAAAAGGCGCCAACAGTTAGCCTGCCAGCGCCCGAAACGTCAATCTCTGCTTCAACTACTCGTCCAGTTCCTCAATCGCGTACTGTCTATGCATGTAGGCGACAGGATTCTTCTGCGCCAGGATGTTGAGCGCCGCCAAAACAGCATTCTTGGGTGAGAGCACCGTCAGCATGGGTACTTGGCTAGGTAGCCGGAGACTGCTCCAGACATCTTCCGGGTGAGTTTCAGCGGTTATCGCCACTCCAATCACTGGCCAGCTGGTTCTTGCCGCCAACATCGGCCCCAGGCCGTTGCTCATACCAACCATGGCAAGAATTACTCCCCCTTCAGGGTAATCAGCCAGGATCTCTTCAAGACTAACCAAGCAGGCATTCGGAGACTTATGCCCGGAACCGACGATGTCGACTTCCCCTACGCCCGCCACTTTCGGAATGTCCGGAGGTGTATCGTTTGGCGAGCCACGCCATAAAACGATGGCTTGCCTGGGAATGGTAAATCTCCTGGTTAATCCCGCCACCAGCGCGTATTTATCCGCGATTTCGCTCATATCAAAGTTATCGCGAAAAAGCTGTTTCGAAAGCTCTTGCCAGTCACTGGTGCGCAGACGCCAACTGTCATTGTCGATGACATCCGACACCACAAGATTCCCGTCTTTGTCGATTCCAAACTCGATCTTGAAGTCGACGAGCCGGAACCCGATTTGCGCCCAGGCACCCTCGAGAACGAGGAAAACCCGGCGAGCGATTTCTTCGATCCTTTCGACTGTTACACCCTCTGGCACCGGCAAAATGTTGCCCCGAAACACTGGGCAATTGAGCTTCGATTTCTCCGTCCAGCTTGGATATTTGGGATGCCTGAGATCCCAAATACTATCACCGGGGTCCAGGATAAACGGATCATCGATTGGTCGTCCGGTGGTTGGGTCTTCATGTGTTTCCCCGCACACTTCACCGTCTTTGTTAAGAATTCTTCCTCCAGTTGTCTTGAGAAAAAGTTCAAAGACCAGCCGATGAAAGCGATGTGGAGTTTCCTCTTTTGTCTTCTCGAGGTTCGGAAAACGTTTGAGGTAGCTTCCGACAGCATAGCGCCTGATTACGACTTCCAACAGAATCATCTTGCATTCCGGCGCCTCAAACTCCGTGCTCGAAACCTGCCTTTCAAAAGCAACTAGAATTCCGGCCGCTTTCAAGAGAGAAAAAACGGCGCAGGTTGTTGTGGTTGAGTGGACTGCCTTTCCCTCCATTACTCGGGTCTGGGCCGGATCATCGTTTTTTGTGATGTCGTCCTTACTTCTGACGAGAACGAGGCCCGGCTTATCGTCCAATCGGAAAATCACCTTCGTCTTGCCTTCTGCTATGACTACTTGTTCCGCCATATTGATATCTCCTTATTCACCGAAAGTTTTTAGAAAAATGTAATCCACGTGACGCAGTTTGTGCCCGAGATTGAAGCATGCTCTCACTTCTTCTGCGTTGACAAACTGCATGACGGAATTATTGCAGAGCAAGGTCTCCAGAAAATCCTCGCCAGTTTCCCAGCACTTCAAAGCCACATCACGCACCAAGCGATGCGCCGCTTTTCTTGGTAGTCCGCTTTTTTCCGCCACCAGCATCATCACCTCCTGTGAGAAGATGAGCCCCTTGGTCAGATTGAGATTGAACAGCATTCGTTCATGGTAAATCTGCATCTTCTCAATGATACCGGTGAGTCGGGCCATGCCGTAATCCAGCAGAATTGATGAATCGGCGATGATCACCCGCTCCGCGCCAGAATTGTCGAGACTGCGCTCATGCCAACAGGTCGCCAAATTTTCATAGGCCACCTGAACATTCGCACAAACCACTCGCATCAGACCGGACAGATTTTCACTACCGATCGGGTTTTTCTTGTGTGGCATGGCTGACGAACCATCCTGATTTTCACTGAACGGCTCCATGATTTCACGAATTTCTGTTTGAGAGAGTAGCCGAATATTGACCGAGATCTTGCCGATCGTGGCCGCGATGATGGCCAGAGTGGACATATATTCGGCGACAATATCGCGCGCGATAATCTGCGTGGCAATGACGGGTTTGAGTCCCAACTCTTTGCAGACCAACTCCTCGATCTTCGGATCAAGTGTGTACATGCCGACCGCGCCGCTGATTTTACCAACGGAAACTGAAATCAGCAACCTCTGCAGACGTTTGTGATGCCGCTCCAGCTCGCTGTACCAGTTAGCCAGCTTAACGCCGAAGGTAATTGGTTCAGCGTGGATGCCGTGGGAACGCCCAACCTCTGGCATGTATTTACACACCAAGGCAACATCTTTGACCACACTCATCAGTTTGGCAAGCGTTTGCGTGAGGACCTTGATGCTTTCGCGTAACTGCAAACTCAAGGCCGTATCGACAACATCATACGAGGTTAAACCTCGGTGTAGCCACGAACTTAACTCGGCAGAGAGTTGGGATGAGACTTCCGCGAGAAAAGCAGTGACGTCATGATGGGTTTCTTCTTTTTCGATACGGTTGATTTCCTCAGGATTAATAACGATTCTTTTCGCCAAATCCCTGGGAATTTTGTGCATCATTTCACCGATGCGCCGCCTCGCCCTAAACACGGCGATCTCCACCACCAGCCAGTTGAAAAACTTGTTCTTTTCCGACCAGACACCGCTCATTTGATCCCTACTGTAGCGCTTTAGCATTATCTAACCTCCCATTTAGTGAGTCGTGTTTTGTCTCATATTTTCAATGTGCCATAAAACAGCACATTATCTGAGGGCTATTTTATAGCCTATAAACTAACCTAAAGAGTGGGCCGGGTCAAGTTTTGGGTCTAGATCGATTACTAAATCACCCAGTTAGCGATCGGTTGTTTTAAAGAGAGAGCTTTGTAAATCATGAATTACTTAATAATATAGCTAAAAACAAAAAAGCCCGCCACAGGAGGCCCCGCTTTGGGCTTCTTTGTGGTCCGGGCTAACTTGGCACTATTTTACCAACCGGTAGCGCATGTTCTGAATGGCCTGAACCGAGCGCCCCAGCTCCTTGGCCAGTTCACGATCTGATGGACGCTCAGGTGCAGTTATTTTCTCTAAGTGAATTGGGAGCCAGGTTTGATGATCATTCCTGGCATTTGCCGTTACCCGATAGTTTTCCCTCCTCCGCCGGTTACGTTCACTCGGGTGCTGACTTCTCCACTCACGCGTCCTAGCAACCGTTAGCCCTGGGTGGCGCGCATTGTACCTGTCTCGGGCTCTTTTGATAGCGCCCGGGTGTTTCAACTCCGATTTCAGTTGTTCGAGATACTTGATGGCATAACCAGTTTCCTGGTTAATCTCTCTCGTGCTTTTCTCCCCTTGCTTGATCAGACTTACGGCTAATATGTGCATGTCCGATGCCATTGCTTACCTCCATGGAAAGGAACAATTTTTTGAACCCTAACTCGCACTTGAGTTATAGCAGGTAAACCAAATTGGTCAACAACTAGGTCGCACCTAAAACCTACACCCCCCGGGAAAGCGCTTCATAGGATTTTATGAGCAGAGATTCAACTAATTCCCAGTCAGATTCTTTTTTGTCAACTTCCGCCTCGTCCTGTAAAACCATGGCCCTGGCTCGATAATCTGCATAACCGGCTAATCTTGTTAGATCAGTATTAAACACTACCGCCATGCCTTGTGCTAACGCCTCTTCTCGAGAGATTGGATAGCGATCTGGGTAACGATCAATAAACCACCAGTCCATTTCAAGTTGTGCCGCCTTTTTATAATCAAACGCCTCCAAGCTGTGATCAAAAATTAATTTATAAAAACAGGTCAACTCTTTTAGAATTCTGGTTTTATCCTCGCTTTGAGTCTTTTTCTTTAAACGAAAGTCCGTTGCCGCTAAAGCCGAGTGATAGCCCATCCGCATAGCCGTAAAATAATCTACACCAAAAAACTCTCTAGCTAATCCGATCAACAAGAAAAACAGCATCAAGAAATTATGTCGGTAGTACGCCCGCCACATTCTGGCCTCAAAATTAGCCACTCTTTCTGGATTAAATTGTTTTAGGCTTTTCTTTGACATTTGTTTGGTGTGATATATTTAAATAGTTAATACAAGATCTGCCAATTCTTCTGGATTATACATATCTTTATACCTTCTAAGTGCAATGATGACTTGTCTAAAATACGAGTCGGGACGGGTCTCTGGAAAATAATCTTTGCCCCACCTTTCTTTCTCTCGCTTTACCCTGCGAGCATCAATCTCTTCAATATTACCATCAAGATAAATTCTCCTACCCCACAAATGGTCTAGCGATTTGGGATGAAACATAAATACTCCTTCGATTACCAAAATCTTTTTCGACAGATTAAAAGACTTCAGTATATCTATTTCTCCAGAAACTGGGTTAAATACTTTCATTTCATAAATTTCTGCACCATTGCGAAAGGCTGAAACTAAATCCTCAATCTTTTTACTGTCACGGTTCTCAAGCTCAAAGACCTGAGACCGATCTTTAGCTTTAGCTAAGAGGTTTTTTGTAGCCTCCCTGGATAGCAAAAAGTCATCCTGATTAACCGCTAAAATATTCTCATTCAATATGGCAAGCTGGTTTAATACGGTAGTCTTGCCAACTCCGGTGTAGCCATCAATCCCCACCACAAGTTTATTGGTGCTCGAGCCCCATTCTTCTAACTTAAAATTGATTTGTTGTACGGCCTCCTGGATAGTCATTTGTAGTTACTTAATATTTTACTTTGTACTCCCACCCTGGTTTCCAAGCACGAGTTTTGCGCCAGTCTTCAGCAAAGGCTTGTTCCCAGGTTTTGCCTTTGAGTAATACATCGAGCGCAAGCTGTGGTGCTTTGTGTGCCACGATCGCAACATTTTTACCGTCATAATTCTTTTTCAAAAATTCCAAGAAATCGCCAATTCTGGCCTTAACATCTTCGTAACTTTCACCATTGGGGAATCTTTCGGTGATCATCTTCTCCTGCATCGGTTCAACTACTTCTGAAAGCTGGGCGTTAAAGTCACCGTAGTTGCACTCACGCAATCTGGCATCCTGAATTATTGGATAAATCCCTTCCCAAGTTAATTTGGCCGACTCAACCGCTCGTTTTAAATCCGAACAGAAAACCACATCAAACTTTTTGTATTTGGTTTGTTCGCGCAGATCTTTGGATTGCTGAACTCCCAAATCCGACAACTCGACATCAAACCAACCCGACGAAACATGTTTCTCGTTATCTGTCGTCGTACCGTGAACGAAGTAGGTGATACTTATAGACATGGGTTTAATAGTTGCCATTGAGTACTCCAAGCTAATAAAAATTCTTTTTGGCTACTATCGGAGACTCCTCTAAATAATCT
Organism: Candidatus Daviesbacteria bacterium RIFCSPHIGHO2_01_FULL_41_45; assembly: GCA_001776975.1. GTDB lineage: Bacteria > Patescibacteriota > Microgenomatia > Daviesbacterales > UBA10151 > 2-01-FULL-40-24. The sequence continues at coordinate 1,374 of MFCS01000028.1, read as the reverse complement.
GCGAGTTCATTGTGTGTCATAACTCCCGAGGTATCGTCGCGAGAAAAACCTAAATCTTTTCTCGCCTCTTGATCTTGAAACCAGCGCCTCGACCTGTCTCTTTCGTCAATCAAATAAATCATATCACTGCCTTTCTTTTGAACTATTTTAAGCTCTCCGCTATTTAGTAATATTCTGGGGTATTTTCCCCTTAATTCTTTTATGTATCTCTCTGCTTTTTTCTCTCTACCAAACCAGTCCAAAAAGGCAGTTAGGCCGGCCAAGCCCCCAAAAAGACTGCCGAGACCAATCCCGAGTGATTGACTAATTTCTGCAGTTTCCTTTGTTCCATATTTATAAAAACAATATACAAGAAAAATAATGGATAGGATTAAAAAAATAAATAAGACATCTTTAAAAGTAATGGATTCAAAAAAATTGTTGAATTTATTCATTACTGGTTTTACTTTGATCAAATATTTTAGCTCTCATTTCGTCACTGGGCCAAAGGATTATAACTTTAGGATCAAAAGTGTCGTCATTGTTACTGAGAATAATTTTGCGAAATTGTCCTACTAAAGCACGCACATTTGTTGCCTTATCCTCACCGTGCAAGAGACCCATAATATCATCCACGATTTCTTTGTTGGAAATCCATAGTGATAACTCCAATGACATTTTGTTAAGTTCTTCGTAATAATCAAGAAGGCCTTTAGGGTTGAGAAATTCCTCTTCCTTTCCAGAATATTTTATCCATTTTGCAAATAGCTGAGCGATGATCTCTATTTTTTGTCTCTGTAATTGCAAAAACCTGTAGTCTTCGAGCTTCTTGTTTGAAAAGTGGACAATCACGCCACCGATCAATGTTGATACTATTCCGCTCGTAATAATTGTGGTAATTATCTGTGATAAATCCATATACTTTTTATTTGAAGTTTATACGCGTCTCAGCATCCATAATGCCATGCTAATGCTCGTGTGCTGCGGGACTAGGATTCGGACCTAGATACCCAGGACCAAAACCTGGTGTCCTACCATTAGACGATCCCGCAATAATTTGTAATGCCCTCAACCCACCCAGTTATTTTACGATTCAGGGTGGAACTTTTACGAACCCTGATTCTTACTAAACCGAAGTAATTATCACTGATATTTTTCCTGTTTGTCTTTATCTTATTTCTTTTAAAGTAGACTCTGTCTAATTTATTTATACCAATTTTTAACTTTTCTGCCCAATATTTTTTGACCTTATCTAAATTATTCTTTGAATTTTCGTGTATATATATTTCATAAACCAAGTCTTCTTCATTGACCTTTGCGACTTCGCGTAACCAGCGCAGAAATAAGTTTGCCATCAAAGGATCAGAATTATTGAAGTTCACTTGTTGACTAACG
>MFCS01000027.1 GCA_001776975.1 Candidatus Daviesbacteria bacterium RIFCSPHIGHO2_01_FULL_41_45 | reverse complement strand
CTATAAATACAACCCCTACACTCTTTGGGATAAATCACCGATGCGGAGAATTCTCCGACCACTGATGCTACTTAGAGCTAACGGCAAAGTATCTCATTGGTGGACATACCAAAGACTCCCAGATCAAGTTACCCCAGAAGGGCTTGTTATCCTGGGAGATCAAAACGTCTCCTCTTTTACTGACAGAGATCCAATCCAAAGAAAAAGAGCACACCTGGAGATGAGCTTGGGGGTGTGGAATACTGCCTATTATCTATTCCCGAATTGGGATTTAATGACCCCAGAACAGATCCAATCAGGCTGGAGGTATGGATACTCCTCATTAGACTCAAGAATCAAAGAGTACTCCAATATTATTAACCAATATGAGATGTTGGCTCTTTGTGGGCGGGATGATTTTAAGGTCTTTGGGATAGAATCTCATAGCTTTAGAGAGATTCCCATCATTGCTATTAAATCTCCCAAAGGCAGAAGAACTCAATCTCCAATTACTTAAAAATCCTTTTAGTATCAAAAGCAAATAGTTGCTATAGTAAGAGAGTATGAATTATCTGCCGATTACCCTGCTGGCCTATTTTTTTAACGCTGCCTCGGTGTTAATTGATAAAGCTTTACTGACCACCCGTATCCCCAACCCTTTAACTTATATCTTTTATATCAGCTTGGTTTCACTTTTAGCCCTGGTTCTTTTGCCATTCACTTCTATCCCCAACCCGCTAGTAATAACTTTAGCCTCAATATCGACCCTACTTTGGAGTACAGCAGCCCTGTTGATGTTCCATGCCATGAAGATTGGCCAGGCCTCCAGAGTTATCCCAGTCATTGGCACACTGGTGCCATTAATTTTACTCGGACATTCACTACAAACAGGCTCACTTTCAATAGAGCAGATGCTGGCTGTATTACTTTTAGTTTTAGGTTTAATCCTGCTGACTTTTTTTAGCTGGCAGGGTAAATTTAGCAAGCGGGAGTTATTCCTTGAGGTTGGTTCAGCTATTTTATTTGCAGTCTCCTATTTATTCCTCAAGCAAGCCTACCTTCAGGATGACTTTCTTACCGTTCTGACCTATTCTAGGCTAATTTTAATCCCGGCGGGGCTCATTTTGTTGGTATTTCCAGTCTCACGAAAGATAGTTCTGGCAATCGACCCTACCCGTCCCAGTTTTAAGATCTTCTCTCGCGTCGGACTTTTATTTGTTACCGGTCAACTGCTCGGTGGCTTGTCAGAAATTCTGATCACCTTCTCGATCGCTCTCGCTTCACCAGCCTTGGTTAACTCTCTACAAGGATCGCTGTTTGCCTTTTTGTTCCTTTTCAGTTTAGTTCTAAACAAACCATTTCCCAAGATATTTCAGGAAAATTTAAACCCTCTCACTATCAGTCTGAAAATTAGCGGTATCTTTTGTATTGGAATTGGTATCTATCTGTTAAGTATCACAAACACTGGATAATGATACACAACATCTTTTTAACCATAATCAGTATAATCTTAGTGATAATGTTGTTAACTCTGCTCTCTTTAATCAGCGAAAAATTAACTCCCAAACCGGAAAAATTTACCCTGGGCGTATCTTTCTCAGCTAAATATGCCCGGGAGTTGGGTCTGGATTGGCAAAAAACATACCTTGATATCTTAGAAGATCTGCAAATAAAAAACTTAAGATTACCTACCTATTGGGATCAATTAGAACCTGTCAAGGGAAAGGTAAACTTTCAGGAAACTGATTATCTGCTGGATCAGGCTCAAAAACATCAAGCTAAGGTGATCCTGGCGGTTGGCATTAAACAACCCAGATGGCCAGAGTGTCATATCCCTACCTGGGTTTTGGAGTTAGATCATCAAACCCGCCAAACGCATCTGCTGGATTTTGTGGCTCAGGTGGTTGAGAGATACAAAGACCATCCAGCTTTGGAATATTGGCAGGTAGAGAACGAGCCTTTTGTTAATTTTGGTGAAAAATGCAGCACTTTGGACAAAGACTTATTACTTAAAGAGGTGGATCTGGTGAGATCTAAAGACCCAAATCATAAAATTATTCTCACCGACTCAGGAGAGGCCTTTAAGCTACCAATCACCACTATGAAGTACTCAGATATTTATGGAACCACTCTTTACAGATTAGTCTACGCTCCAATTATTGGTTACTTCCATCACCTATATTCCCCCGGTTTTTATACCTTAAAATCACTACTAACTAGGGTTTTATACGCTCCCAATAACACTAAAACTATAGTGGTTGAGCTCCAGGCTGAGCCTTGGTCACCAAATCCACTGATTAAAACACCTCTTGATACCCAAATTAAACTGTTTCCGGCAGAGGATCTGATAAAATATCTGGAGTTTGCTAAAAGGACCGGATTTGACAGTATCTATCTTTGGGGTGTTGAGTGGTGGTATTGGATGTCACAACAAGGTCACCCCGAGTATTGGCAGTATGTCAAAAAGTTGATCTCCTCTAACTCACTTTAATCTAGTAAGTGATACTTCTATTGTGCTATTATTACGTCTACAATTTATTTAAATCCACGTCCTGTAGTTAAATAAAGAGCAAAAAGAAAAAATGGTCCGACGGAATCGCAACTATGTAAAATTAGGGCTAACTCTCCTAAGTTTAATAGCCTATATTTTAATAAAAATTGGCGCCTTTACTGTTTGGTGTCTTAACCATCTCCTTATTAAATCTATTCTGGAGATCAGCTCACTTCTCACACGGGCACAACATCTACACCTCAAACTAGGCAAGTCTCGCCGTGGCCGTCCTAAAGCCAAGAAACCACTACTTAATCCAAATCAAATGAAAATAGCGGTCGGTTTGACCGTAATATTTTTACTGATCTATACCTACGGTCTGCTCAAACTAGCCTTATTACTACCTTCTCCTTATACCTTAACTCAATCGCAAAATCCTTTAACCACCCAAATTTATGATAAAAACGGTAAATTACTGTACCAATTTTACGAAGGTCGGAACCGCAAGTTAATAACCTTAGATGAACTGCCACCTCATTTACTCCAAGCTATTATCGCCATGGAGGACAAAAATTTTTACTTCCACCCCGGGATCGATCTGGGCGGACTAACCAGAGCCACCATTAACAACCTCTCTGATCCTACTAATCTTCAGGGGGGTTCAACCATCACTCAACAGTTGATCAAAAATACTTTGCTGACACCCGACCGGACACTGGGACGCAAGATCAAAGAGATAGTTTTAGCTTTTTGGGTAGAGAGGATTTATAGCAAAGCAGAGATTTTACAGGCTTATCTAAATGAGGCTCCATTTGGGGGGACGGCTTGGGGAATTCAGGCAGCAGCTGAGATGTATTTTGGCAAGGATGCTAAAAACCTCAGTCTTTCTGAGGCTAGCTTTCTGGCAGGATTACCCGCCTCGCCTACTCAATACTCACCTTATGGAACTTACCCAAACTTAGCCAGAATACGCCAAAAGGAGGTCTTAAGACGGATGATTGAGGATAGCTATCTTACCCCTAAAGAGGCTGATAAAGCCTACTCTGTCGAGCTACAACTGAAACCATTGACCCAATCTATAACTGCCCCCCATTTTGTGATGTATGTTAGAGAGGTTCTAGCAAGTAAATACGGTGAACGGGTTGTCTCTCAGGGTGGTTTACAGGTCACCACTACCTTAGATTTAGATCTGCAAAACTTAACAGAGGCTGCGGTAACGGAAAATCTGAAAAAATTACAAGGCTTAAGAGTTGGAAATGGCGCTGCAATGATCCTGGATGCAAAAACTGGACACATTTTGTCTATGGTTGGTTCCAAAGATTACTTTGAACAAGGTTCAGGTAACTTCAATGTTACCTTAGCCCTTAGACAACCCGGCTCCTCTATTAAGCCAATTACCTATGTTACCGCCTTTAAAAACGGCTATACCCCCGGAAATATGATACTGGATACACCGGTCACTTTCGCAAATTCTTGGGAGAGATATACTCCTGTCAACTACGATGGCAAATTCCACGGAGCAGTCAGTATTAGAACTGCTCTAGGGTCTTCTTATAATATCCCAGCGGTCAAGATGCTCTCACTTGTGGGGATCCCACAGATGATCGCTACCGCCAAGGACTTGGGTATTAACTCTTTAAACAACAGCGATCAATACGGCTTATCGCTAACTCTAGGGGGCGGGGCGGTCAAGATGATTGAGATGATGAGTGTTTACAACACCTTCGCTACTAATGGAGTTAGATTTGAACCTCAGCCGATATTAACCGTAACCGATTCCCGGGGCAATCTTTTAGAAGACCACAAAAACCCCCTTGGCAAAAGAGCCCTGACTGAGGAGATAGCCTACTTAATAACCAATATCCTCTCTGACAAAAAGGCTCGCATGCCAGCTTTTGGAGCTTACTCTTTACTGGAGATTGCTAATCACAATAATATAGCGGTCAAGACCGGCACCAGTGATGATAAGCGGGATAATTGGGCCTTTGGGTATTCAGCTGAGTATGTAGTAGGAGCTTGGGTGGGCAACAACGACAACTCCCCGATGGATCCCAGACTAACCTCAGGTATCACCGGAGCCACCCCCATCTGGCACGATATTATGGCTGAACTGACTAAAGAGAGACCCGATATAGCCTTTAAACGGCCTCCGGGAATCATTAACGCCTTAGTCGATGGAAATAAAGATTTAATAGTCTCAGGTAGCGCCCCCAAGTCAATCGTGCAACTCAGTAAAGGAAAAAAGAAAGAGGATAATGGCAGCGAAAAAGAGGTTATTACCTATACCGATCCATTTACTAAATTCATACCAGAACAAACTAAGATCAATCAATAACTACCCAGCCACGTTTATCGGATTTTTGAATCCTGATTGGTGAGGTCAAAAATCTCTCCGGATCTTTGATAAAGATCAGTGTTGCAAACTTACTTTCCAGCTTCTCTTTGCGATATCTCTTATCGAAACTGTCATCACCTATTAAAAACCTACCTCCATACTCCGCAAAGATATGTTCAATGTCTTGCTTTTCTAGGCCAGAAAAGTAGAATACTTTTTTTACTCTAAATTGGCCTATCACCTCTTCACCTGGCGGTTTTAGGTAAACTAGATCCCCCACAGACACAAACCCAAAGGGAACGATTTTATGCTTACTAAAACGGGTCTCAACTGTCTTATTGCCACTGATTATGGCATCTATCACCAGAGTTGGCATGATAGCCAGATGTTTTCTCACAGCTGAAATATACATCCTTATTCAGGTTGACTCAAGCCACCAGTTTACATAGTATAAAGATATGACTAAATTCCAAAGATTGCTTTTAACTGTAGCTGCACTTTTTACCTTTCTTAATTTCGTCGGGTTAGCCTATTTGATCCGATTCCTACAGGATTTACAATCCACTGCTAATAAACAAACAGAGCTTCTCGAAAAAAATGTTAATATTCAGTCTATCCAAAACCCTAACGATTCAGTTTTGAAGGAGATAATAGCTATTAAAGCCCTGTTAACTTCTAAGTCTTTGAATAACCAGCAGACTTTGGGAGTATCAACTGAGGAAGCCACTCTTTCCGCGAATCTAACAACCTCCGGACAGATCACTATCAAAGATAGTAAATGGAGCAGTCTCGATGCCTACGAAAAAAAGACCGTTGCTTCTAAGGTTGTTGGTAAGATTCACTACGGGAAAAACTATCAATTACTGCGCAAAGAGGGTGAATGGTACTATCTCAGACTATCAGACAGTAGTTTTGGCTGGGTAATTGACCAATTTGTGAAGGAGATTTAAAAGTACTTATGAAGTTAGCTGGCAGATTACTGCTCTTTTACTGCACTCTCTTGGCAATATTCATCGTCATCAGCGCCCCCTTTCCTTTTCAATTTATCTTTATCCCGGTTGGCCTCTACTTTATCCACGAAAGCTACACTCAGTTTAAGACGCGAAAAGATAATAAACACCCATGAAGAAGTTCTTGCTTTATTACAGCTTCATCCTAATCACCATCATGACGTTCACCGGATTTTTGAGTGCTAGCTCAATCTCCCAATTAATTAGCGCTGTTTTATTTTTCCCCTTAACCATCTTTTTGTGGTTGAGGATACTGCCTAAAAAAAACCGAGCCTTAATTATACCCACTAGTACGCCCGCTAAATCGCCCCTTTTGACCCGGCTGAGATTAGATAAGGTTGTGGTCTTACCTCAGGTCAAGTTGCCTGGAAATTTTGATATGAACCGGAGAACTTTCTTAAAACTGATTGGAGCAGCTGGTCTTAGTTTATTTTTCTTCAGTATATTCACCAGTAAAGCTCAAGCTGCTTTCTTTGGCTCTGCTCCAGGTCCCGGCACTGTGGCCTTAAAAGATACCGCGGGGTCTCAAATTGATCCTGCCATCAAGACTCCCACCGATGGCTACAAGATCTCTCAAATTGATGACTCTGGTACGGCATCCTACTACGGATTTATCGACAAGGATGGCCGATGGTTCATTATGAAAGATGACGGCAGCGGTAACTACCGCTATGTTAAGGGTGGCTCTGACTTTACTACTAACTGGGGTAATCGAGCAACCAGCTTGACTTACAACTATTTTGATGTAATATTTTAATCTGTAACAGAAGATGAAACAGGAATATCTACTGATCGTAGTGGCTGGATTATTAATTTTGGCCTATATTTTGGACGCTGTCACCAACCCTTTAGCATTGAGCCTACCCCTAGCTAACCCCTATGATTTTTTTAACCTCAAATACCTAACCCTTTACTCGTTTACCACTACCTCGGTGGTTTTCAAAAGCATCGCTTTTTTCATCGTCCCCTTGTGGTTTTTGAGCTTCTTGGCACTTAGTAAGCTGACTAAAGGAGCCATTTTATTGGTGGTCTCAGCACTAATGCAGCTTTACGCCCTGCAAGACGTAGCTACTGGGTCTCAGATTATCCCCTTAGAGTGGTCTCTGGCTTTGACCTTGGCAGGTATGGTACTCCTGTTACCAACCACCCTCTTTTTAATCGTTGGACTAGGTAAAAAATTTCACCAGACGTTTATTAAAGATGATTCTTTTATCAAAGACGAAACTGAACAGCCAACCTGAAGTTTTAGTAAAGGTAATTCGCGTGCCTTACAACAATTTTCCATGCAAAAGCTTGCAAGATTGTCATCACAAAGCCTATTGCAAATGCCCACAGATAACCTAAGAGTTGAAATCCCAAAACATAGTGAAAGGTAGAAACAGCCCAAATAGCCAAGGAGTTAACAACCAGATAAACAAAAAAGGAGATCATTTTATTGTCACTTTTTAACTTTCTGTGAATTGCAAAATCCCACCATACCCAAAAGAGGAAGGTTAACCAAAATCCAGCATAAATTGCAGCCTCCAGTCTATTAAACCGCCAATTACCAAGCACTATATTACCGGGAATAATATATTGGGATAAGAAAATTGTTAGTGAATTTGTAAACCAAAATCCAAGATATAAAAGGTGGTTGTACATAAAAATTTAATCCTTACTTTCAATCTATTTGTTTAATATCTTTATGTCAATGGGAATATGAATATTCAAAATAACAAGAATTTTAACTAAAATTATGCTATATAATATACTAAGACCATGACAATTATTGATATCAACGGCGAAGAAAGAAATTGTCAAAGTATCCGACTTGATAGTGGCTGGCCCGGATATTTGAAAATTCACTTCAGAAATGAAAAAAGAAGCTATGATCAGTGGTACCCAATTTCAGATTTTTTAAAAAATAATCCAAATCTATCTCACCTTGCAGAAGGCACAACTACTCCCCCGGATGAGGTAGTAGGCATTGTAACCTCATCTGAAGATATTTCTTTAACAGATAGTAATCAGGATTGGAAAAATAATTTATATTCAGGTATTCCTGTTTGGATCTCAAGAGGCAACGGAGAGGGACAAGTAAGAACAGTTGTTTATAATAATCAAACTACTTTAACTATTGATAAAAAATGGGATAATGCCCCGGATACAACCTCCCAATTTATTATTTCTTACAACGTCCACAATCCTCAAGTTGAGGGAAATGTTTTGCCACAAATAAATCAGGAGAAATTAGATAAAAAAATTAAAGTTAAAAAAACAAAGCCCAAACTGAAAAAAGTTAAACTTTTGTATTGACACCTGTTAAAAAAACCAATACCCTTAAACTCACTAACCTATGTCTTCATTAAAGTTAAAACTTGAAAACAATTGTTTTTATCATATTTATAATATAGGAATTGAAGAAAGAATAATTTTTGAAGCAAAAAAGGATATACTGCGCTTTCAAAACGCCATAGAATATTATCAAAACAGTTCAAATCCCTTCAGGTTTTCATTTAGAAATAAGAAGAATAATATTGAGAATACATCCGCTAAGAAATTAGTTGAAGTTTTAGTATTTTGTCTAATGCCAAACCACTTTCATTTAATCTTAAAGCAAATTTCAGACAATGGAATCAGCCTATTTATGAGCAAACTTACAAATAGTTACGTAAGATACTTCAATCAAAAAAGCAAAAGATTGGGTCCTCTATTTAAAAGCAGTTTTAAATTCTCTAAGCTTGAAAATATCGATGAACTAATTAAAGTCTCAAGATACATTCATCTTGATCCTTTAAAAAGTAACATTGTTACCAATTTAGACACATTCCCCTTTTCTTCTTATTCTCAATATGTAAATAATTCAGCAGGCTTTTGCAATACAAATATTATTTTAAATACATATAATAACTCTCAGGAATACAAAAATTTTATTCAAGATCAAGAAGATTATCAAAAAAGTTTAGAGGATTTAAAGAGTCAAATTTTTGAATAACTAAAAAGACAAAGCTATGGAATTAAATCTAAATCTTGTGCACTTGCAATAGAACATAAGTTCTATGATAGAATTTATAGATGTACCGGTCTGCCCTCCACAACCGCTTTTTAGCAACTACCTTGGCTTTGTTTCTTATCTTTCTCATAGCTACCTTTTTTGCCTGGAGAATTACCTCTGCGGTGGTAGAACAGGAATCAAAAAATAGATTCTACCAAGAAGTTGCTGATTTAAAAAATAGGCTCCAGACTAGATTTAATTTATATATTCTCTCTATAAACGGTTTGCATGGTTTTGTTGATGCTAAAGGGCAGATCACCAGAAGCGAATGGTCCGCATACATTAAAAAATTAGGGATTATGGAAAAATATCCGGGAATCTCTTCACTAATATATATCGAAAGAGTCTCTAAAGACAGTTTAAATTCTTTTGAAAAAAGCGTCAGAGATGATACCAGCTTAAACCCTCAGGGTTACCCAGATTTTAAAGTTTATCCAGAATCAGACAAAGAGGAATATTTTGCCATTAAATATATCGAACCGCTGGAGGGAAAAGAACAAACACTAGGATATGATTTTTCCTCTGAAGAGAAGAGGAAAAAGATGATGGAACAATCCCGCAGGACAGGTGAGATTACCTCCACCGGAAAAATTACTAATATCATAACCCAAAAGCCTGGGTTTGGAATATTCTTGCCTTTTTATGATGCTAAAATGATTATTCAAAATAGTGAACTTGAAAGAATGAATAATCTTCGAGGGTTTGTCTATGCAGCTTTTCGTGCCGACGAGATGTTCAAAACTATCATTGGCCAAAATGATCCATTTCCAAATTTAGATTTTGAAATCTATGAAAACGATCAGCTAACTGCCGAAACATTACTTTACGACCATGATCTAAACCATACAATTTCCGATTCTCATCTACAAACTACCGAAACTCTAGATATCGATAGCCATACTTGGGTAATTTTAATCTGTAATAAAGGTAGTGTTTCTTTAACTCAATCACAACATGCCTTACCGTGGATAGTTTTAGCCAGCGGGTTAACTTTTAGTTTTATCTTCCTCTGGCTCTTCCTTTACCGGTTCAAACAACACCTCTCAAACCACTAACAGCCTTGAAAGGCCAGGCCTTTTGTGCTTGACAAAGAAAATTAATTTCCTCTATAGTTAAAATATGCCCGCTAAGAATTCTCGCAAAATATATTTTGAGAATAGTTATTACCATGTTTACAACAGAGGTGTTGAAAAACGAATTATCTTCCAAGACGAACAAGATTATGCTGTCTTTATCTTCTATCTCAAAACCTACTTATTACCAAAAAATGAAAAAGGGCTAATGGATAAATTAGCTAATCCGAATACTAGCTATAAAGAGAAGGGAAACGTCTTAAGCTTATTAAAATTAAATAACTTTGCAGATGAGATTACCCTACTTGCCTTTTGTTTAATGCCTAATCATTTCCATCTTTTGATAAAACAAAAATCCAATAATGCTATGGATAAATTTTTAAATTCATTAGGAACCCGTTATACCATGTACTTTAACCGGAAATATAAACGGGTTGGACGTCTCTATCAAGATGTTTACAAAGCGGTTTTAGTAAATTCAGATGAACAATTATTACACTTAACCCGTTATATCCACCGCAACCCCCAACCATCATTAGCCTCGAAAGGCCAGGCCTTACGTGACTTACTATTACAACAACCATCTTCTTATCCTGAGTATTTGCAGGAAAGGGAAACCGAATGGGTGGATACTAATACAGTGCTCGGATTCTTCTCTAAAAATTCTCCTTCTCTCTCCTATCAATCATTTGTTGAGCAAAACGATGATTATAATATAATCAACAATATTGATATTGACAGTTAGCCACAAAAGGCCAGGCCTTTAGGGGATGTATCAATTGCCTACTTTAGTTTTTCCCTTCAAAATGATATTTGTATATTTTTTCGTAGGATTTCTCTAATTTTCCCACAAACAGCTCAATATTAGAAAGCACGTTATCATTTTTGCTCTGTTTTAACTTCTCTATCAATAACTTCCATTTTTTAGAGTTACTAGCAAGTTCCACAGCCAATTCTTCATATTCAAACAAATTCTTGGTGAGAAGCTCTGGTAATTTCATTGCCATCAGTAAGCTTGAACTCATTCTAGACAAATAATGTTTTCCATATAATGTAATCACTGGTACGTTCATTCGTAACATGTCGCTAGTTGTTGCTCCTCCGCAATAAATTCTAGTATCTAATGCTAAATCAGCCAATTTTAATTGTGCTAAATATTCTGGATAAGGCTTTTTTTTAACAAAAATCATTCTCTTTTCACTTACTCCTTGTATTTTCGCCTCTTTTATTAAATTTTTTTTCGCCAATTCATTATCAGCATATACCCACAAAACACTTCCTGGTACCCGTTTTAAAATCCTCATCCAAACCCCAAACATTACTGGTTCTATTTTATGTGTTGCATTAAAACTACAAAAGACAAATCCCTTTTCCGGTAAACCAAAGTCTTTGCGATTTTTCTTTTTTTTAGAAATATTAATTTGAGAATTAATTTGATAACAAGGATTGATGTAGAGAAACTTCTCACTGTACAATTTTTGGTCTATGACAGGTGTCAATATTTTATCTGTCAAGATATAATCTAAAAAGTCTGTTCCTGTTGACCCTGGAAAACCTAAATATGAAATTTGAATTGGTGCAGGACGCAATGCTAACACCTCAGGTTTTGCATCCCCAGTAAAACCCATCAGGTCTACCAAGATATCTATCTTATCCTCATATATTATTTTTGCCCTTTCAACTACTTCCATGTTAACCAAGTCAACGAATTTATCACAATCTGCCTCTACTTTTTTTCTGTAATAACTACCGTCGTTATAACCAAAGGAATAAGCATATACCTCAAATTTCTTCCGATTGTGAAATAAAAATACATCAACCAATAAACGCATAACCGGGTGTTCACGAAAATCTGCAGACAAATAACCGATTTTGATTTTCCGCCCTTTTTGTCTTTGATGATTAAAGGTTAACGCAGGACTCATTAAGGATAACTTTTGATGAATATATCGGTTCCACCATCTAGCAGTACGCAAATTAAGTTCCTTGTCATCAGTCCGAATAATACTTTCATATGGCATCTCTTCCGGCTCTCTCCCATTATCCAGTGCTTCCTTTATCAAAAATGACAATTTTGAATCTATGTCCACCAACCCCTCCCACTGACAAATCTTTCGTGCTTCATGATACAAACCGCGCAAAGCTTGAATGCTATTGGGTTTAATCGTTAAAGCTGCCTGGTAATATTCCACTGCCCTCTTCCCATCTCCCAGTAAACCTATTACTTTCCCCATACAAAAGTTGGCAAGAAAGGACGCTGGGTTTAACAGCAAGGCTTTCTCGAAACAAATCATTGCTTCCTCCAACTTTCCCTGACCAGCCAAAAGATTTCCCTGTCCCAAAAATAACTTCTCGGCAATCGTTTCTATATTTCCATTCATAGTAATTCCATATTACAATTTGTTTATATTACTATGCGCAGAAAAAAATTTCTTAACTCCCCTAACCACCCAGCCCCACCACCATATTGGCATATGGAGTTTGTGACTTATATCGCCTGGCTTTTACAACCCAATGTTTATGTAGAACTTGGCATAGAGAGCTGCCTTACCTTTAACCAAATTATTCCTTATGCAAAGCACCTCATCGGCGTTGATAATAACCCCGAAGCAGGTAAAAACATGCAGCCCTCCACCAAAACCCAGTTTATCCCTCTCTCAACCAACGAATACATCAAAACCCTAAAAAAACATCCTATTGCTATAGACTTACTTTTTATTGATGCCGATCATGACGCTAAAAGTGTCCTTCAAGATTTCAAGAATTTTTTTCCATTTGTTACTGATCAAGGCATAATACTTCTACATGACTCTTATCCAAGTTCCTGGGAAGCGACCATCCCTAGATCAAGTAGCACCTGCTATCAGGCAATTCAAAAACTAGCGCAAAAACAGCATGGTTTCGAAATGATAACCATTCCTCTTTCCCCGGGTATTACCATCTGTCGCAAGTTCTCGTGTCACCTACCATGGCTCTCCTGATCATTTCTTTATCCATAAACACTTGTGGAGTATAAACTTTTTAAGATATTATTACATCATGATCGCCGCCGTTTTTCATTTCGAGAGTCAAGACATCGATGCTTGGAGTGGTCGTGATATTGATTTAGATGTTTGGCGTTATAACACTAAGATGTTTGGCTTGGATACTTTAATCATAATCGACCAGGTACCGGGAGGAACCCCCTATCTACATCTTGATGAGGAACAAAAATTTGAACGCTTCACTTCTATTGATGAGTTTTTACATGCCTATCCTCAAGGAGAAAAAATTTGGTTTGAAACTCCCTGGTCGTTTCCCTCGTCAGTTACTCCGATAAAACTAGTTGATTTCAAACATCCTAGCAACTCTAAAGATGTTTTTTATATTTTTGGCCCTGGAAATGGTTTTACAATATCAGAAAATGATACTCGTACTTGGGTTACAATTCCTCAATTAACACTAGGCGCTACCCATTCATCATTTCTTGCTCCAATAGTATTTTACGATCGTGCTCAAAAATTGGGAATTATTTAATATATGGCAGCTACCATTACTTTTATCAAAAGCGACGGTACTACAGGTACTACTCTTTCTACCGCCGATGCTACAACTGGTTGGACTGGACCTGCATCTAACGCTGATAACCCTTTTGTTCAAGGAACGGCTTCTTTGGGTCTAAAAGTTTCTGCTGCCACAACTTGGTTTGCCTATAATAACGGTGCCACTATCGATGTCACTAATAATTATCTCTATGTTTGGGTTGCAGTCACTGCTACTCTCGATACCCACGCTAACGGTGGTATTCGAATTCGTGTTGCAACCGCTACCTCTACCAACTACGGGGAGTGGCACGTTGCAGGAAACTCGGGTAACTCTGTTTATCCTGGAGGATTTGTTTGTTACTCAGTCAAATTAAATCTCACCGAAAATCCCTTTGATCTTACCGGTGGGACTGCTCCTACTGATCTTACTGCCATTCAACATTTTGGTCCTGTTTTCAAAATTACCCAAACTATCATGGGTACTCAGCTGACTTGCTTTGTTGATGCCATGAGAATTGGTACTGGGCTGCGTATTTCCGGCGCCACTCATGCTACTCCCGGAGTTTTTGCTGACATTATCGCAGCCGACGAAGGAACCGTAGGAAATCGCTATGGTGTCGTCCGCGATGTTAATGGAGTTATGATGACCCAAGGTCAACTCATTTTCGGAGATACTACAGGTACTCATTTTTTCCGCGACTCAAACAAAGCTATCGTCTTTGAAAAACATCTCAAAACTGCAGCCAGTGGTACACCCTCAACAACTGACTTTTTTGGCGATGGAAACTATAAAATCAGCGTTGTCGGCGACACCCAGCTCAGGCTCGGCAATCGTGTTGGTATCGGCACAGCTTCTATTGGATCACAACCAGTAACTATTAACTCAGGTAGTACTTACCGTTATACCTTTGACTTAAGTGCTACAGCTACTGATATTATCCAGTTCTACGGTCTAAATGTTTCCAAAGCAGATAATGTGTACTTGGGTAGCACGACAAATGCCTTAACTGGATCGGTTGTTCTTACTGGTTCAAATACAATCGCATTTAACAACGCCAACCCTGACACCATAACCAGAGCTGCGGGGAGCTTTGTTACCGAAGGATTTCTTCCTGGCATGACCATCACCGTTTCAGGAGCGACAGATACAGCCAACAACACCACTTTTACACTTGATGCTGTCGTCGCCCTAACTCTTACCTTAATCAGTACCGATGCCGTAACTGTCCGCACTGGTGAAACAACAATCGCTATTGTTGGCACTGCCGTTGAGATAATAGATTCAACTTTCTCTAACACAAGACGGGTAGTTCGTAATATCACCAGCTCACCTAATGAATTAAGAAATACCATATCGTTTAATACTGATACTGCAGCAGGACTTGATTTAATTGATGCCCGTAGTACTGATGTCAATCAGTGGAAAATAGTCCAGAATCCCGGTTACATCAATACCACAACCGCTACAACCGCATTGACCCTAAGTAATCAAAATTTCACTCAAGCTACTACTCCCTATGTAACACTAGGCACCAACGAGACATGGACAGTCACCAACCCCACATGGACCATTGTCGACCAAACCCAACTTAATTTTGGCGGTGGCACACTCTCAGGAGCCTCAGTTGACGAAAAATTCTCTGTAAGTTCCACCGTCCAGCAAACAAGTGGTACCAAAATTCAAAATGCAAGAGTTAAAATTATTGAGGCAAGCCCTACTCCAGCCATAGCAAATGAAGGAGATACCGATTTAAATGGTCTTGCCTCATTTAATACTCTTACAAATAATTATATTGGAGCAGCAGCCAATGCTCTGACTACCACAACCCATTCCACTTTTGCCCTAAAAGTTTATAGATATGGGTATCTACCTTTTACTGGAGCACAAGCTATTACTGCTGCAACAGCCCCAGGCGTTACTCTGCTTGCTGATACTTTTCAAGTTGAAACAGTTGAGGCAACTGCTGTTGCAGATGGCACACAAAAAGTAGTCATCATTGAATCTGCTGCTCTGAATCAATCTCATTCTATTATCAAGTTCACTGGAGGAACGGGTACGTTAAATGTTGGAAATACTGTTACAGGCACAACTTCGGGCGCAACAGGTGTAGTGGAAGAAATTATTGAAGGCAACTCGACCGCCGGAACTGTAATTCTGAAAACAAGAAATTCTACTTCTTACTCAGGAACAGAAGCGCTTACTGAAAGTGGAGTCTCAAGTGATTGGGCAGGAACTTTGACCTCAAGTTCAGAAAAAAGATTTTATTGGTTAGTTCAAGCTGGAACAATAAGTGGAACAAAAAGGTCTCTTCAAGAGCTGTATGATCATTTCCAGGCAAAGTTGGGAGAAGCAACTTTAGATACTGCAGATCTTTGGGATAAAGTTATTCTCGATGGTCGAGCAGAATTTGGAACTTCAGTTCAAGGTGTTGCTACCGGTTCACCAAATTCATTCAAAACCATAAGAAATGCAGCCTTAACCCATGGATGGTTGATATCAGGACTTCTTTCACTGTCAGGGTTAAATTTATATACTGCCAATGATGGCACTACTTTTGCTCCAGCGTCGCTCGTAACATTACAAGTTACCGTAAAAGATGTTAAGGGTACTGCAATTCAAAATGCTCAAACAGCAATCTATAAATCTAGCGATAATTCGGAGCTATTAAATGCTGATACAAATGCAAGTGGTATTGCAAGTGTTGGATATACCTATACTGCTGATACAAATATTTACACAAGAATTAGAAAATCATCTACTGGTACTACTCGGTATTTTGCTAACGATTCAAGTGGAACAATAACCTCATCAGGACTAAATATAACAGTTACTTTGATAGAAGATACTATTGCAACAAGTTAAATTTTGCACCCTCCAGGTGTTCGCATAAATTGTTAAAAAATGGGTCTTTACATACAAAAACAATGTGTGATAAGTTAGATTAGATTAGGAAAATGAACACCATAGACAACTTGCCCATTAGAGGTTCAAAGGAGGGTTTTTAACCTTTAACTATGGCCGACACAATACTCTCTGGAAGATGGGTTGTATATTATGAATCTGAAAACCGTCAAAAACGGATCTGGAGAGATACTTCTGTAACCCCTACCACCATTGACAGTGTAAATGCTCTCTATTCTGCCTTGCAGAACCATTTTGATGAACTTGGTCAAATGGATGATGGTATTCCCATGTCTGCTCAAACCCCTACTGAGTACACAATTGGTATTATCGAAGCTGGAGACAAAGATCCTTGGTTTATAGACAGAACCTCTGTTGAATATTTAACTGGAGGTGCTTTAAAAACCGCCAGCTGGGACAGAAATGATGACGGAGAAGTCGGGACTGATAATAACGGAATTGTCAAACTAAATTACACAGTTGGTGGGACTGATTTTGACGTAACAGATGTAGGACGAGACATTAAGGACGTTACTGACAATGATATTGGTACCTTACTTGATTTTAATACAGTTCTCGGAGCAAAAGTTGCCTGGATACGGCCAGATAGCCTGGCTGCTGCCAATAGTTTTGACTCCACGGCTTCCCATGTTTTGACAGTTCAAAATGATTCAATAAGCCAGGTCTGGCGAGTTGTGACAGCCGGCACCGTATATGAAGCCGACGAGACTGTTGACGCCAACAGCGCTGGGGCAGATGACTGGCAATTCTTCCCAACCGGTGCAGCTGCGGATTATGCACTGGTTGGTTATTCGCAAAAGTTTAAAAAGATTATTTTAAACGTCGGCACAGCCGGCGTGGGTACCTATACTGTCGCCTGGCAGTACTGGAACGGAGCTTGGACTGCTCTCTCCGGAGTTTCCGATGGTACGACCAACTTAAAGACTACCGGAACTAACAATGTCACCTTTACTGTACCAACTGACTGGGTAGCAACCTCCCTTAATGGATCACAAAGCCTTTACTATATTCGCGCCCTGAAAGATACAGGAACAGTTACCACCACACCTTTGGGTACCCAGGGTTTCATTGGTGCAACAGGATCTGTCACTCAAACAGCTGTTGCTGCTGTTTCCGCCGGTGAATCCCTTTGGGCTAACATCTACTCCATCGGTACAATTGAATCAAATACCCATCTTTATATCTACCAAAACTCGGCAAATCTCGTCGCATACAAATCCACCACTGACTGGTGGGGAGACGGGCATATTGACATCCTTGTCAACGTCAAAGAGCTGGGGACAGAAACAGACGAGGCTGTAATTAAAGTTTATGCCCGTCAATATAGTAAGACTTATTCCTACTACTCGGTAGACCTTACCACAGGAGGGCGGAATCCTATTCCTTTACAGACAGGAAATGATTTAGATAATCAAACAGGCTATTGGCGGATTATTGGATCTGGCGCTACCGGCACGTTTGTGGTAGGTGAAACCATAAGTAAATCCGGCACAAACAAAAAAGGGAAAATTACAGCAGTCGCGGACAGCCCAGGAACTACTCCAACTCTTTACTATTATTTGATTGGTGATCCATTGACTCCCTTTGATAATGGTGATACTGCTGTAACAGGAGACACCAGCGCTGCTACAACTACTATTGCAACAGGCCCAACTGCATTTGGTCCATCAGCTCTAGGCACTCCCCCAACCATTACCTTTGGAGGCCTAGCAGACGGAGGTACAAGCGATATTAACGAAGACGCAACATACGAAAACTATTCTATTACAATTGATGTAAACCAAAATACCCTCGCAAATGCCTATGAATATACTAAATACATAACCCGCCGGGGTCATACGGCAGATATTGATGCCGGAGCCCAAACAATTGAAGGTCAATTTTATCTAGGAATTGACACCAAAATCTCCTATAACACAATAACTGGTACTCTCGCAGATGGTACCGCTGTTGACCAGGCGGTATCTGGTTTCAAAGGCACAATAGTTAATCACAACACTACTGATAAAATTATTACTCTGCGGGATGCCCGCGGAACTTTTAACCAAACTGGTGACATACGGAAAACCTCTGATCCCTCAAACCATTACGTCACAGTAACCGGCTCGGCTCCTGTTGTATCTGTCACCCCGGTTACCGCTGCACCCTTTGGAACTTTTGCGGGAGGCACATTCTTTGCAGCTCAGGGAATTGTACTGACAGACTACGTAACAACTGAAGCGAATAAATTCCAGCTTAAAACCGATGAAGGAACCGTTATATCCGCGCCAACTAAAGTCAACATAACTATTAGTAGTGTCCTTTATACTCCAGCATCTAAAGCAGACAGAATTGCCGTATTTAGATTATCAGGAGCTAGCGGAACAATAATTAAAAATAGATACAATGCTACTACTGCTGGTCAGGCAGCACTGGCTACAACTGCTGTTATGGGTTCGGCAATTACTACAGATGAACCTGGAAGAGCATTAGGGGGAGTATTAAGACTTGTTGATGTGTCAGCAAACCAAGAATATAGAATTAGGTTTTCAAGCTGGTCAGGTACTACTTTTACCCTAGCAAGTTCTACTATCGCCTCTGCTGATAGTGGTACTAACACTGTGACAATTGTTGAAACGGGCGCCTTTGCGAGCTCAAAAGTTGGAGATATAGTCGTAAACGTAACTCGAGGCAACGCAGTTTCATATATAACTGTCATTACCGATAACGATACGGTAACTATCTCCCCTGCTATTACAGGCCAGACAACTGCTGATGACATCAGATTAAATGTCTTACCTGTTACACTTACTACCGCCCCACAGGATACGTGGTACGTACCAATTATTGATGTTTACGCAGATGCTGCAACTGCAACCGCTACTGTTACTTATCTTGCAAATATTCCTGTCAGGGTTAGAGCCAGAAACGCTTCTACCGATACTGCATTTAGAATCATCCCTTATGAGGCAGATGGTACAGTTACTACTTCTGGACTTTCTACATCCGTAATCAGAACTGCTGATACTATATTTCAACCATAGTTAATATATGAAATTTAATATATCAAGATCTTTGAATGGCGATAAAATAATTCTTATCGCAAGAACTCCTGATGGAGAAGTTTTATTGAGGGCAAAAGATGAAAATGAAATGCAAAAACTCATTGAGGAATATAATAAATTAGAAGAGGAGAAAAATACCAAGAACAAGCCTGAGACCAGATCTTTAATTGGAGCTATTTTTAGAGAGCAAACTGATCAGAATGAAGAACCGAAAAAATTTCTTCAAAATGAATTAAAAGAACAAATAGAAAAAAGAACTGAAGAAATTCAAAAAAAAACAGTAGTAAAAAAATCACAATCAGAAGAAGAAACTGAAGCAAGAGAAATCTTACAAAAAGAATTAAAAACAAAAAAAGGTAAAAATAAAACACAAACAGGATTAAGTAGCTTCTGGAACAAATTAAAATAAGACAGCTGTGAAATCCACCTCTCAATTATCCACTTCTCGGGTTTTTAAGTATGACTTAAATTCCCTACTTTTAGAAATTGCTAGGAAAAAAAATAATATTAAAATTTTTGGAGACGCAATTAATCTTGAAAAGAAGAGGAATGATCATGAAAAATATATTCTTACACAAATTGATAAAAATCATTATGATGTAAAAATTATAAAAAATAATATTAAAAAAAGAAAATTAAATATCCAAACCTTTAGAGAAGCTACCTTAAAAGAAAAGAGGGAAATCAAAAATTATAAACAAATGATTGAACTCATAAAAACAAACTAGATTTATTAATCTTTGTTTTCCTTAAAATCGGTTTAAAATAAATATTGTTAAGCATCTTTTTTGTTGACAGTACACCTATTACATAATACAGTTTTAGTATGGCAATTTCCCAGGATTGGATTATTGATTTAGTTGATAAAAAAATCTCCCACGTTCAATTTAAAGATGAAATCACAGGTACTGATTCTTCTCTAGCAGAAATTACAGAAGTAACAGTGCTTGCTGCCTCCGGTATTACTACTGGAGACTATTTTCTTCTCTACTCTGCAACTGACGCCACTGGATATTATGTTTGGTATGACAAAGACAGCGGAGGCGGTAACCCCGCAATTACAGGAAAAACTGGTATTGAGGTAGATATTGCAGCAGCCAACACTAGTACTAATGTTGCTTCAGCAACTAGCAGTGCCATAAATTCTATAGCTGGTGCTGATTTCACAGCTAGTCCATCTGCTGCGGTAGTTACCATAACTAATGATGCAAAAGGCTCCACAACCGATGCATCTGATTCCTCAGGAGGTACCTCAACAGGCTTTACTTTTAATATTACAACTCAAGGAATTGGTAAAACTGTTTGGACTGTCAATGCTTTGTATTCATTTTTGCAAGGAGAGTTTGATGAGTTAAATAATCTAGATGAAGACATTCCAATCTCGGCTCAAACCCCAACTGAATATACAATGATCAATGGTTGGTTTATTGATGAAGTGAGCATTAAATACCTCAAGGGCGGGGCTCTCCAGACAAGCGGTTGGGCAAGTGGAAAAATTCGCCAGATTAATTACAACTCCAACTCCAGCTTCCATATGGCTTCCGCTGACATCGGCCGAACTATTACTGGCACAACTACAGCTGACGCAGGAGCTATTCTTTTTTTCGATGAAAGAACAGTTGATAATGATCAGGGCAGACTTTGGATCCGCCCCACCGTCCCTGCCAACGATCTCTTTGACAACGGTAGCGAAGCTTATACTATTGCTGGCAGTAGCGCTGCGGGAGTCTTTACAGCCGTCAGCGTTTCCGGTGAGAATACCTGGGCTAACATTTATACACTAGGTGCTCTGGAAACCATCCCCAAACCTATCACCTATATCTTTCAAGGAGGGTCTTACATCTCCGGCTGGTGGGGACGGGGCAATGCAACCAGCCACATTGACATACTTGTCAGGGTAAAAGAGGCCGGCAGCGAGATAAGTAGCGGAGTAATTACTGTTTTTGTCCGTCAGTATGCTGACCTCTATGATAACTTCGAGATAGACTTAACCGCTGGAGGACGTAACGCCATCCCGCTGGCCAGCCAAACAGATCCGAACAACAATACCTTGGGCGAAGCATACCTCCTCTACGACGGGCAAACCAGCAACTTCACGGTTGGTAAAATTCTCACCGGCCAGACCTCCGGGGCAACAGCTGAGATTATTGCTAATACAGATTCTGGAACAACTGGATACCTGACGCTGGGAAATGTCACCGGAACTTTTGACAATGATGAAGCCATAAAAGACGACAATACTACTCAGGGAGTAGCAGTAGTCAATGGGACTATCGGCGACACCATCTTAAACTTTGATGCAGAAACTGCCGGTTTTACCACGCTGGGACAGATAATAACTGGCCAAACAACCTTTGCCCGCAGAGCATTAACAGGCGTACAAGACGATGGAGCTACAGGGACGTTGCTCTTACAGGTGAGTGACACAGCAAATGTGGACCACTTTAAAACGTACAACGACAACGAGACCATAACTGGTGCCTCAAACGGTAGTGCAACTTCAAATGGGGTATCCATAACTAACACTTCCGGCTTTGCTGATATTAAAGTCTGGTTTATGAATGTTGAGGTTGATTTTACAAGTAAAAATGGCGTTATCAATGAGGGCGATGCAGTAACTGGCGCATCAAGCGGCGCAACCGCTATTTTTCTGGGAGAAAAAGACTCAAACACACTGCAATTGGCAAACTGGAGCGGGACTTCTTTTACTGTAGGCGAACAACTGCAAAAAATAGGGGCTACTTCAAATTATTATGTTTTAACCAACCCGACCAATCAAACTGCAAACCACCTTATAAATAGAGCTTTCCAACTTCAATCCGCCTACCCCTACTCTGTTCTCGTAGACTGCGCTGGAAGAAAAGTTGCCCAAGCTTACGAATGGCTCAAATATATCACCCGGGAAAAAGCCAATGTTTCCCAGATAAGACGGCAAATTTTATATCCTTTAATCTCAAGTACCGTTACCCAACAAGACGGAGAGGAATATATATCAGCCAGAGTTTCCCCTGATACTGCCTATGTTCAATCTAAAGCCTCCCCTTTCGGAACTTTCTCTGGAGGTAAGCTTTTTGGAGCCCAAGGCGTATGGATACAAGATATGCACAGTGATGACATTCAGGCTTTTCAGTTAGTTGATGCAAATAGCACCATTCAAAATCCGCCCAATTTTCAGGTTGTAAAAGTTACAGGAGTTGTCTCGGGTGATAAAGTTACCGTCTTTCGCACAACTGGAGCCAACAATATCGTTAATAAAGCTATCTTTACCTCGGCGTCAGGAAACAATATCGCCAATACTACCTTTGTGGTAAACGAGGCAATTCCTGCTGATACCCCATCCTCAGGTATTATCAGAATTATTGATGTTTCTGACACAACAAACGATAAAGAAAGACGGTACAGTTATTCTTCCTGGACCACTTCTACTTTTTCAGGAATCACCAAAACTTTTGGAGATTCAAGCCCAGGTCTTGATAGAAGCTATACTTTAACTGATGATACTGCATTTGTACCATACATAGACACAACAGCATCAAGCACAGAGGTTTCCCAAACCATTATCTATACAGCAAGTCGAAACTTAGTAACTTGGGTTAGAAGGTTTAATAACAGCACTACCATTATCCCATCTGAAACAATAGGTACTCTTTCTAGTTCAGGATACTTAAATTCGATTGTCAGAACAACTGATCCTATTGCTGGAGAACCCGCAGCAGGGCCAGCGTTATTGGTATTTGATTTTGTTAATAAGAAAATTATTGTCCCAGATACAGATACCACGCTTAACGTACAGTACTTAGTGGATAGAACACGAGAAGTCGAGGATGATTTTCAAAATGCCATGTCCCAAACCAGTATTCTCTCCGCAACAGGAAAAGACAATTTAGGAGGGGGCGTTTATACCGGTATCACCGCTAACCTGCTTGACGGTTGGCAAGTCAAGTTTGCAGACAGGACTGGCTCAGAGGTGCAATGCTTTATCTCCGGAGGAAATTTAGTGGGGGGACCTGCCGGTAATCCAATCGCAGTATCTACCAATGTCCGTGTTGTCCAGATT
>MFCS01000026.1 GCA_001776975.1 Candidatus Daviesbacteria bacterium RIFCSPHIGHO2_01_FULL_41_45 | reverse complement strand
TACACTACTGCTATCAGAAAAAACACTTGCGGTTGATTGGGATCGACCTGAAGAGGACAAGGCGTGGGTAAGTTTACAGTAGGCAGCATTGTTTTGGTTATATTTCCCTTCTCCAATTTAAAAGGTCAGAAAGTCCGCCCAGCATTAGTTCTGGCAAACGTCGAGTTTGGTAATCTTATTCTGTGCCAAATTACCTCAAAACCTTATACTAGTAAGATAGCTATTTGTATTAAATCAGAGGACTTTTCTAAAGGTAATTTACCGGTTATTAGTTACGTACGACCAGATAAATTGTTTACTGCCGATGCAACTATTATTAAAAATGTCGTCGGTCAATTAACTCCAGCAATCAAAAATAAGATTTTGCAGCGTGTCCGTGGATTGTTTGTCTAACTTTTCAACCTTTGAGTAAAAACAAAGTTTTTGGAGATCTCTTACCGGGAGTTTAGTTGCAGAAAATCAAAGATTCTGTCCATGAAACTCCTGACTGTTTGAATGCCCTGAACCGAACTACCTATCCCCACATTGCCACTGGGGGTTGGGGTAGCCTGTGCTGGAGCTGGGGTATTGGTAGGAGATGTGCTAGATGATTTAAATACACAGGTTCCACCCTCACAAGCATTTCCCCAAGAGCCACTACAAGTATAACCACCGCTGGTAGCACAATGTACATTACTCCAAGAAGAACCGTTCCAGGTTCCGGTACAATAAGGTGAGGAGGCCACATCACCGCTACAATAGCTACTATGATCACCCGACTGATCCTTGCAAGTATAGTAAGTATGCATCCTAGTGTTTCCATCGGCATTTTGTCCCAGAGGATCATAGCACCATGTACCATCACTACCAGTAATTGTGGCATTACTTGAGCCCCCACCTCCAGAAGGAGCTGGGGTAGGAGTCGCGGTTTTTATAGGAACCGGGGTATTTGTGGGAGTACTACAGCTACAAGCATTGTTGATCCATTTACACCCTGATCGCAGACAAAAAATCTCCTGAGATTCACCTTTGCCTGGAAATGATGTCGGGTAATTAGCTGGAGTATTTTTACCTTCTTCAGTTGATGGGTTGGTAGAAGAGGAATTTTTATCTGGATAACAAACTTGCGGGTTTTTAGTACAATATTGCCTACAAGATTCTTCTGAATCACACCCTCCAGGACCTTTAAAACTTGACTTAGACACAACCCCGCCCTGAGTAGTAGCTATGCCAAAGCGATTACATTCCTGAAAGTTATCTGGATTTGAACAAAAAAGCTTACAACTATTCTCACTAAGACACCCTCCTGGGCCACGTTTTTCCTCTCCACCTCTTAATCCAACCAATTTAGCAAAATCAGAACATTTGTTTTTATTTTCATCCTTTAAACAAAAACCTTGACACTCCCCATAGTTGGCACACCCTAAAACCTCCTTGGCTTTTTGGACAACCTCTACCTTTTTTGGGTCCTCAACATAACCACCCTTAAGTTTTTTCTTCTTGGCAAAGTCACCACATTTTTCCCAATTGTTCTCTTGGGAACAAAACTGGGCACACTCTTCTTTAGATCCACATCCAAGCTCACTCTTAGCTGCACCTAAGACAGCCTCTTGCTGTTTTTTAACTTCATCTTCTTTGTAAAAACCCTTTTGTTTAGCATACGCTAAACAGGAATCCCTATTTGAGGGATCTTCACAGTAAACCCGACACTCACCAACACTGGTGCAGTTGCCAAGATCTACAACAGGAAAGGTAACCCCATATTTTTTCGCTGATTCAGTTGATGTCTGGGCATAAACTAAGGTAACAAAGATCAAACTCAACAGACAAGATAGTACAAAAACAGTCGCAATATTATTTTTAATAAACAATTTCATTTTTATTCTAGGGCATCAAAGGGATTCTGATATTCACTAAAGGGATTCACATACTGGGTGTTAGCATCAAAAGGATTTTTATACTCACTTTTTAGTTCAACTTTAACCTCTTTCTGAGTAGCTATTTTCTGGGAGAGGACAGGTAGATCAACCACACCCTGAGAGACTAGAGTATAGGCAACTAAAATTATAAGTACCAGAACAGCTAAAATTTTAGACATTATCAAGGCTTTGGTTGCAGAAAATCAACCAATATTTGTAATAACCCCCTGGAAGTATTGATACCCTGAGTAGATCCACACTGGCAGGCAGACCCATTCCAAGAACAACCGCTTGTTTGAGCACAGGCCGTAGCCGGATCCATTGAAGGTGTATTACTTGAGGGCTGATCAGTAGATGGCTGAGTTGAGGGTTGCGTCGGTGGCTGAGTAGGGGCAGGCTGAGAGGTTGTTGAACCGGTAGATCCTGAATTATTATTTATACAGCTACAGGCTCCGTTATACCAACCTGTACAAGTTCCACCACCAGCCCGGCAAGCTGCCTCTTGGGACTCTCTACTGATACCCGAATCAACAGCGGTTCCGGTAGGGGCAGTGTAAGTGTAGTTGTTATTATTAGTCGTGGCGGAATTATTCCGTTCACAGCTACAGGCTCCGTTATACCAACCCGTACAAGTTCCACCACCAGCCCGACAAGCCTCTTCTTGTTGTGACCTGCTGGGAGTTGTATAACCGCTCCCTGAGTTAAAACCAGCTGATCCGCTTTGTGGTGATTGATACCCGCGACAATTACAAGTACCCGATGACCAATCGCAACTTCCATTACCGGCCCGGCAGGTAGCCTCTTGTTGATCACGGCCCATACTATTAGTGCTTGAATAACTGGTAGAGTTGAAGGCTGCACGGCAGCTACATGCTCCTTGGTCCCAATAAGAGTTTATCCCACAACCGCTAGTCGGTGAAGTGCAAGACTGGGAGCTACCAGCTGGCCTGCTGGCTGGATTGTATTCACCACAACGACAAGAGCCATTTTCCCATTTGCAAGTTTGGGTTTGATTACAAGTCTGCACCGGATCATAGTAGGTATTAGGTTGGTAGCGGTCTGCATACCTTTTTTCATCCGGACATCTGTCAGGATATTTTTTACAATACTCCCGAGGATCAGCATATTCCTCACCGCTTCCACTCTTCCAACCAGGGATCAAATATCCACCTGGCCCAACACCACAATCACCCGGTTTTTCCTTACAAATCCTTTCATACTCAGTCCTTCTATCACCATCTGTTTGTCTTGAATAAGTCTTAGCTCCACAACTTTCAGGGTTAGCGGAGCAAAATTTTTCAAACTCTAAGCGGGCATCTTTGTTTGAGAAAAGGTTTCCTGACTGTGCTACGCTTTCGCATCTTTCTGGGCTTGATTGACAATATTTCTTAAACTCCTCGGCAGCTTTTTGGGGATTATCGATAATCCCCGGACCTCCGTATGGATCAATGGAGATAACTTTACAAGAAGCGGGGTTTTGCTCACAATAACTACGACATGCTTCCTCAGAAGTGCAACCACCCGGGCCTCTAAAAACCTCGGAACCTCCACCATTTCTGGAGCATTCTGAATAATTGACCGGATCGGAACAAAAAGATTTACAGGTTTCCTCAGAAGTGCAACCACCCGGGCCTCGGCGTATCTCACCACCTCTTAGACCCACCGACTTGGCAAACTCTGAGCACTTGCTGTAATTATCCGCACCACTACAATAAGTTGCACAAGATTGGGGAGAATCACAGCCCAAAGACTGTTTAGCTTTCTCCAAAAGCACCTTCTCTGGTGAGAGTATCACACGACCACCAATTAAATTATTACTCCTGGCAAAAGATTCACATTTTTGATAGTTAGCCGGAACCTCGCAGAAAGCCTTACACTCAGATTCATTAGCGCAACCCAATGTCTTCTTAGCCTGTCCGACCACCACCTCTTTTTTAGTTACAATTGGGTCTTCAATATAAAATCCTTTCTGTTTAGCAAACTGGACACAAGCAACGGCATTTAGCGGATCTTCACAAAAAGAGCGACATTCACCATAGTCAGTACATCCTCCCAGCTGACTAATTGGAAACTGCACATCATAATTTTTAACTAAATTTTCCGATACTTCTTGTGCTCCCACTTTAGAAGCACCAATTAAGATTAAGGACACGGCGAAAAGAAAAATAAGTACGCTTAGTTTAGAAAAAATTATCTTCATTTGACGGTATCAAAGGGATTTTTATACGTGCTAAACGGATTAATATATTGGGAGTTGGCATCAAAGGGATTTTTATACTCACTTGTTAGTTCAACATTGGGTTCGTTGGAGGTTAGGGGAGTTTTGGGAAGTTTAACCACACCATTGGTGTATAAATAATATCCTCCTGCTAATAAAACCAGTAGCACAATTAAAATCAGGGGAGCGACAACTCCAGACTGGGCAGATAATCTAGTCACAACTTATTTATGCACAATATTAAAACAGAAGTCAAGCAGTGATTAAATCGATCTGTGCCTTCTTTTAACTCTAAGCTTGGCTAGAGATTTTTCCAAAATTGCCAAAGTTTCTGCATACTCCTCAGCAGATAATTTTTCCTCCAACGCTTCCTCAGCTCTTTTTCTCGCTTCTTCAGCAGCCTTTTCATCAATCAAAGATGCCTCTTCTGCTAAATCAGCCAGGATGGTAATCACATTCTCTTGCATCTGTAAAATACCCTCTCCGGTAGCCATTCTGATTATCTTTCCTCCAGTATGAATTTTTAACTCTCCGGGGATAATTTTAGTAACAAAATCAATGTGGTGAGGGAGAATGCCCAGCTGTCCAATCTCTGAGTCCACACTAACTGAGCTGACCTCACTATCGAATACAACTTCCTCCGGAGTGATAACTTTAAGATACATAGATATTCCTTAAAACATCGGTTATTATAACTATATTCAGTCAATTTCACCATAATGGAAGACCAGCAAGATTCACCAACCATACCAAACCAAGAGGACAAGACTCAGACTAGAAGAGAGTTCTTCAAAGAAGGAGCTTTATTTACCACCTCTGCTCTGGCTGCAGCATCTTCGGCTGACCTAAATATACGTGGTAGAGATTCATTTCTGTCTGGAATTTGGAGATTTTTTTCAGGTGAAAAACCCAGAATTAGAAATTTGACCCCAGACCAATCTATCGTAAGCACTCCAACCCCCATTTCCGATAAGATCAATGATAATAATTCTCTTGGGAATAATGCTGAAGCTGTTAAACCTACAGTAGAACCCACCCCTGATATTAACCGGCTAAACGGCAACGAGCTGTTAAATCATGCACTCGGCATAGATTTAGAAAGTGCTGCCAGAAACAAAGCTGAAACAATCATAGTTCTTCAGGCCAAATCACTGACAGAGATCAACCAAGCTTTATTGGTAGTTACTAATAAAAACTCGCGAGCAGATCTACTCAAGAAGAGATATTTATTGCGCATGAATAAACTAGAGAGTAGTTTAACTCCATTAACCCAAGAACAGCTTAATTGGTGCAAGAAAGAAAAAATTCACCCAGAAACCTTAGGAATAATACTAGATAACCAAAAACGTGCCGAGGAAATCATCTCAGATTTATTAAAATATAATTCGGAGCAAACTGAGATATTAACAGCACTGGAAAATCGGATCATAAAAACTGATGATCCTGAGCAAAAAAAGATGCTTCAACAAAGAATAGCTGAAATGAAGTCGATCATGTTCCGGCCAGATATTTTGTATCAAAAACGGAGGAAGCAAATTCCAGATAATTTTGTAGCATCTGCCAGCTTAATAATGATAAATCCAGGAGGATTAGCCAAGTTACTAGTAACCGAAACAGGCGGAGTACAAGATCAGGGAATGTATATGGGCTTTAGTCACATTGGTAACGGACCAGCTGCTGACAACATCAATCCTGAAGCTTTTCCTGATGCGATCCCTGCATTGGAGGTAATAAGTGATAGGGTTTCCAGACTTAGCGGATTAAAATTTACGACAAATTCAATAACGGGATCACTTAGGGGAAATGTGAAGGAAAATGAAAGTGGTGGAGCAATTGTTTCACAAATCATGCCGGACGGAATGATTGACTTATTGTCCCAACTATCGAATCCAAACATGGAAACAAAAGACGCTCACCGTAACTTAAATCCATTAGATATAAATGATGCGACAGTTATCACTTGGCTTTTCTTGGCGCAAAGTACATATGTTGGATACCAAGACAATCAGGAGTTGTACCGCTATGGTTATCTAAGAGGTGAAAACCCCAAAAAAGATGGGATAAGTTTTGTCAAAATAAGAAGATGGGCAATAGAAAAATGGAATCAACATGGGCCACAGGTTAACTCAATCTTGGGATCAGCGCAAAGCTACTATGATAGGTTTCCCGATTAAGCAGTTTTTTGCAGGTCTTCTACTCCACCAATCATGTAGAAAGATTGCTCACCCAGTTTATCCCAATTACCATCTAAGATCTCCTTAAATAATTTAACCGTCTCCTCCCGGGACACATACTTTCCTGGTCTGCCAGTAAAAGCCTCCCCCACGAAAAACGGCTGGGTAAGAGCTCTTTGGATCTTTCTGGCCCTGGAGACAATTAGCTTATCCCCATCAGATAGCTCTTCCATACCCAAGATGGCTATAATATCCCTTAACTCTCTGTATCTTTGTAGAACTTTTTGGACCCCAGATGCTACACTATAGTGTTCCTCGCCCACTAATTGCACAGTTAACGCCCGAGAGTTAGAAGCCAGTGGATCAACTGCTGGAAATAACCCTTGTTCTACCAGTGATCTTTCCAAAGCAATAGTAGCATCTAGGTGGGCAAAGGTGGTAGCTGGAGCTGGATCAGTATAATCATCGGCCGGGACATAGACCGCCTGGACTGAGGTGATAGAGCCTTTTGTGGTTGAGGTAATCCTTTCCTGCAACGCTCCCATCTCTGAGGACAAAGTTGGTTGATAACCCACAGCAGAGGGAATCCTTCCTAAAAGAGCTGAAACCTCGGAACCAGCTTGGGAGAACCTAAAAATATTATCAATAAAAAGTAGCACATCTTTACCCTGGCCATCCCGAAATTCCTCAGCCATAGTTAAGGCTGTTAAAGCTACCCTTTGTCTGGCACCTGGTGGCTCATTCATCTGACCAAACACCATGGCAGTATTTTGAATAACCCCAGACTGAATCATCTCATGGTATAAATCATTTCCTTCCCTGGTCCTTTCACCAACCCCTGCAAAAACAGAGTATCCAGAGTGCTCGGCAGCTATATTTCTAATCAACTCCTGAATTAAAACAGTCTTACCAACTCCAGCTCCTCCAAAAAGGCCTACTTTTCCACCTTTAATAAATGGCGCCAAAAGATCAATGACTTTAATTCCGGTTTCAAATATCTCGACTTTGGTTTCTTGCTCCGCAAAAGCAGGGGCAGGGCGGTGAATTGGCAGTTTTTTCTTGGCTTTGACGGCTTCTTTATTATCAACTACTTCTCCTAAAACATTGAACAAACGACCTAAAACTTCATTACCAACTGGTACAGTAATCGGCGCACCGGTATCAGTTGCCTTGACTCCACGTTTTAAACCATCAGTAGCATCCATGGCAACAGCCCGAACCATACCATCACCTAAGTGCTGCTGAACCTCCACAATTAGAGTCTTTGTCTCCATGGGGATCTCTACGGCGTTATAAATAGCCGGAATTTTACCTGCAGAAAACTGAAGATCAACAACCGGCCCAATAATTTGAGAAACTACTCCTTGATTCATATTATTCTAGTGCCATTCCGGCTGTGGTAATCTCAGCCAACTCTGATGTTATAGCATCCTGGCGGACACCATTATATGTAAGTGTTAAGTCTGACACAAGCTCTTTGGCGTTATCGGTAGCATTTTTCATTGTTATCATCCTGGCCGAATGCTCAGCAGCCTTGGTCTCCAAAATTGCCTGAAAGATCTGGATGTCAAGATGGTGAGTTAATAAATACTCCAACAAAGAAGTTCTGGAGACATCAAACAAAAAATCTCCACCATTATTTGCTGTTGGCTCTAAAATCTCAGCCGGCTTGATGGGTATGATTTGTAGTAACGTTGCCACCTGGCTGAGGGTGGAAACAAAATGAGGATAGAGGATATACACTTGACCAATTTTACCTGACAAAAAATCGCCTGCTACCAGCTTTCTTAACTGGGTGGCATTTTTAAAATGAACTATCTCCTGATTTATAAAATCTGCTTCTAGTTGGTTTTCAGATCTGACTACAAAATCTCTACCCTTTCTTCCCAAGGTATAAAATACTGCCTGATTAAGTTTTAAATCTGATCCCATTATCTTTCTAAACAGATTGGTATTTAAAGCACCACATAGTGATTTGTCTGTAGAGAGCAAGATAATTCCCACTTTTTCGGATTCATTACTCGCCACCAGTGGATTAGAAATCTCTCCTGATTTATTAATCAACTGGGATAGTGAATGATGCAGGATGACAGAATATGGTCTGCCAGATACTGCTTGGGCTTGGGCTTTTCTCATCTTAGTGGCTGCCACCATCTCCATAGCCCGAGTAATCTGGGAGGTATTTTTAATAGATTTAATTCTTCTGCGAAGTTCTCTGGTGCTGGGCATAAATTATCTGAAACTCTTTTTAAAAGATTTAACTGCTTCCTCCAGTAATTTTTGAGTTTTTTCGCTAACCTCTTTTTCTTCTTTAATAATCTCCAAGGGCTTACCTTTGAAAACTTTAAGAAATTTTATATACCCTGTCTCGAACTCCTGACATCTTTCCACCTCTATTTCATCCATGTGACCGCTGGTTGCAGCCCAAATCACCGCCACCTGTTCCTCAACTGGAACTGGAGCATTTATTGGTTGCTTCAAAATCTCGGTAATCCGTCTGCCTCTTTCAATCTGAGATTTGGTGGCTGGGTCTAAATCTGAGGAGAACTGAGCAAAAGCTGCCAACTCCCTAAATTGGGCTAACTCTAACTTTAATCTCCCCGCGACAGATTTCATAGCTTTCACTTGAGCTGATCCACCCACTCTAGAAACCGATAAGCCAACGTTAACGGCTGGTCTGACCCCGGCATAAAATAGATCTGACTCCAGATAGATCTGACCGTCAGTAATAGAGATAACATTGGTGGGAATATAGGCCGAGACATCACCAGCCTGAGTCTCGATAATTGGCAGCGAGGTAAGGGATCCTCCACCATAATCCTTGTTTAATCTGGCAGATCTTTCCAATAACCTGGAATGTAAATAAAACACATCCCCTGGATAAGCCTCTCGTCCAGACGGTCTTCTAAGCAGGAGCGACATCTGGCGGTAGGCAACAGCATGCTTAGAAAGGTCATCATAAACAATCAAAACATCCTTGCCTTGATCCATAAAATACTCAGCCATAGCGGTACCAGAGTAAGGAGCAAGATATTGTAAAGGTGCCGGATCTGAGGCGTTAGCAGCCACAATTATGGTGTGTTTCATCGCCCCAAACTGCTCTAAAGTGGCCATAATTTGGGCAACTTTTGAGGCTTTTTGGCCAATCGCTACATAAACACAGATCACATCTTTCTGGTTGATAATCGTATCAACCGCTATAGTAGTTTTTCCGGTATTCCGATCTCCCAAGATTAATTCTCTTTGACCGCGCCCGATAGGAGTAGTAGCATCAATCGATTTAATGCCTGTCTGTAAGGGTTGATTAACTGACTGTCTGGTAATTACCCCCGGGGCAATCTTTTCCACCGGATAATTTATCTTAGATTTAATGACACCCTTTCCATCTATCGGCAAAGATAATGGATTCACCACCCGTCTTATTAAATCCTCTCCCACCGGAACCTCTAAAATTCTCCCGGTTGTTTTCACCACATCACCCTCCTTAATTTGAGTAAAATCTCCTAAGATAACTGCCCCCACTCCATAGCTTTCTAGATTAAGCGCAATTCCAAAAATCCCTTTAGGAAACTCAATCATCTCAGATGCTTGGACTTCTGATAATCCTTCAATCCTGGCAATTCCGTCTCCCACCTCTACTACCGTTCCCACGTTAGATTTACTGGCTTTAAATTTTAAACCAGCTATCTCTTTTTCGAGTTGTTGTACTAAATCAGACATGAGTAATCCTTTCTCTCAATTGATCAACCTTATCTCTAATCGAATTATCAATTAAAGTATCTCCAATTTTAACTCTTAACCCACCCAGTAGGGAAGTATTTATTATAAACTGACTGTTAATAATTTTATAGTGCTGGGAGATTGTCTTGATAATCTCTTTTTGCAGTAGTGGTGAGGTCTCAACGGCAGATTCAACTATTAAAGAGCTCTTATTAATCTCCCTTTTTAGACCTTTAATAAACTCTGATAAAGCTAGTATTGATTGTGATAAAGATAGGGAAGTTAGTGCTCTGCTAAATTTTTGCACCATTTGCGCATTCACTACTCCTTCTGCATTGATACTAGATTTAACCATCTTTGTAACTAATTTTCGGAGATGTTTATTAAGTTTAGCCATTTATATCCTTCATTGATTTTTGCAGCAACTCCTCCTGATCTTGTTTAGACAAAGCTTTACCGGTTATTTTTTCAAAACCCAAAGTTAGCAGATTTGCCACCTCAGCTCTTACCTCCTGTGACAACTTTTCTTTCTCTGCACTCAAAGACTGGCGGGTTTTTTCCATCATCTCCTCCATATTTAAAGAAGCTTTAGTATGAGCCTCAGAGATAATCAGATCAGCTGATTTTGTGGCTGAGTCAATGAGCCCAGCTGCCTCTTTAGCAGCTTTTATTAAAATTTTCTCCTGTTCCTCAACAGTTTTTTGTAATCTTTGTTCAATCTCCTGGGCATCCTGTAAACTCTTACTGATGGTTTTCTTTCGCTCATCCAAAACCTTTAATATTGGTTTGTACAAAAATCTCTTGAGAAGAAAAAGGAGCACTAAAAAATTAACTACTTGCGCAGCCAAAAAAACGGGTTGAATCCCAAAGTCTTTAATAATCTGCTCCATAAGTACTTATCCTTATTTAGTGAAAGCGATAACCAAAGCGTAAATAGCGATAGCTTCAGCAAAAGCCATACCTAAAAGCATCGCTGGTAATATTTTGTTTGATGCCTCAGGATTTCTGCCGATTGCTTCCATGGCTTTCATGCCAATGATACCGATACCAATAGCCGGACCGAAAGCTCCCAAACCAATTGCTATAGCAGATGGTAAATTTTCCATAATTTCTCCTTTCTTTTAATGTTCATTTGTATGTTTTTCCGATAATAAAACCATAAAGACCAAAGACAACATCATAAAGACTGCTGCTTGGACAAATCCAACGATAATCTCCAGAAAATAAAAAGGGAGTGGTATCAAAAAGGCAAAGATACCTGCCACAGTTGATAAAACCACCTCACCGGCAAATATATTACCAAATAATCGGAAAGATAGCGAGACTATCTTGGTAAACTCCGAGACCAGCTCTAAAAGACCCACAAATAAAAATATTGGATTAAAGGAAAACCATTTTTTTAAATAATCAATAACTCCCAGATAACGAATAGCCAAACCATGGGTAATAACGGCTGATACCAAAGCCAATGATAGGGTCATGTTTAAATCAGAGTTGATGGAACGGAGTAACGGTAGGTTCTTATAAGTAATGGTGGCAAAACCAGGTAATAATCCTAGCCAGTTAGCGGTTAAGATAAATAGGAAAAATGTTGCCACAACAGGGAAGATTACCTTGGTTTTTTCCTGAGCCAGCTCAGAAACTGTATTATAAATTCCCTCAATTACCAGTTCCACTAAATTTTGCAGCCCCGTAGGAACTAGTTGGACGTTTTTAGTTGCCAAAACCGAGATGATCAGTAAAAATCCCATCACCATCCAACTCACCAACAAGGTGTTACTAACCGGGAGAGATCCCATATATCCTAATATCTCTGGTGTTAAAACAATATGACTCTCCATGAGTAACTATTTTACCTTATGGAGAATTAACTGGTCAATCAGGAGAGCCCATGCGATATCCTAAGCTCCATATCTTCATCTATAGCTGCAGCGTTTAATACGTAAAATGCTAGGGCAGCTCTTTGTTCATCTACTGAGACACCCCAATCATCTTGTCCTGTGGTAAATATCCCATCATCTCTAGATCCAGCACTACCCAATAACCGATCTAACATTCCCACAACGCGAAAAACCGGAGCCTGACATTTTATTAACATGGCATGCATCGGATCTTTTGTCGGCCTTGATATATTGTCATCCATTAACCCTTGAAACCTGTCGGATACAGATTGATCAATCCTCCAACCGGGTATAACTTCTTGCAACACCCAACCAGCTGCATCTGGAAATAAAAATTCAGCAGTTTTCATATATTCCTCCCATAGTTTTAGATCAAATAATTCAGTTTGTAAAGTAGTAACTGGCAATACAACCCATAGTTTACAAACTAGTAGCAATTAGCTATAATCTGATTCATGAGCGAGACAGGATCACTGGGAAAAATCAGCCGTCTAGAATGGGAAAGATTAGTAATTACTGATCTTGATATTTACCTTGATGCTCTCTTTATTGCAACTCCGCACTATAAAAACCTAACACCGGATATCAAATCAGTTTTATTTAGAAAATATTCTGAGGCTGCCAGAAAACCAGAATTTAGAATTTTGGCTGATATAGCAGACCTTGAAGCACAAAGATTTAACCAATTAAATAATCAGTACACCTCTGATAAAACGCGGTCAAGAGACCTATTTTTAATTCATACAGCGAGTGAGATTAGAAGAAAAAGGAGTTTTACAACGCTTCAGAATTTACTTCTCTTAAATGAAGCTTTTCGCTCTAAGAGTGAGCCTCTGTCGATCATGTGGACAAGCCACTTAACTGCACTATATTTAATGGCCTGTGATCCAGATAAATTTTTGGTTGGAACTAAGGGAGGAGAGTACTGGAAGAAAATAGAGATTCCCTTAGAAAAAATCCCCCATACTAATATACCAGTTGCTTCATTATTAACTTTAGCCAGCAACTTATTAATAACTGCTCATCACATTGGAAGAGAAGAATTGCCTCTTGTTCCTTCAAGACTAATTCATCCAAACAATGTCATGAAAGTTGAAATACCTGACACTCAAACTACTATTGCTGAATACCTAGAAGATGCTTATTTTAGACAAAGATACAACATTCCTATTGGTGGCGCAGAAGTTAAATTCCAAAACGCTGGAGATATTGAACATGCACTTGTAGTAGATAGTGGTCATTTCATTTATTCCAAAGTCACAGCCAGACAAGGGCAATGCTTTGTGGCAATAAATAAAATCGACGGATCAACAATAAGTAGCTACTATGCGGCAGGTCAGGGAGACTTGCGGTGGAGTAGTATCGTAGCTGAGACTTATCATGATCTAGTTACTGCTGAGGAGTTGCCAACCCGGGCATACCGGCCTATGAAAGGACCAAGAGAGGTAAACCCCGATACCAGCAAAGAATTAGCGGAAGGACCTCGGGTAATTTACATCCAAAGAAGATTGCACGAAGATTCAGAGCTTCAAGAACCAAGAATAGTTTATACCGGCCGTCGTCGTCCGCCACGTCCACATGTTGTCAGCTCTGGTTATACAAGACGAGGAAATATGACCGAAAAACACAAAGAAACACTGCGGTTGTGGCAAGAAGAAACTGGAATTCAAGTTCCATTAATCCCAGAAGGGCACACCTGGGTAAGGCCATATTTTGTACCGGCAAACGCTGAACAATATTTAGGCGAGTTACCTTTATTTATTAAAAAAAGAATTGGTGCCCAACTGGCTAACCGACAACACTTAGTAACCTAGTTGCCATCTGTTGTATATGATAACCATTCTTGAATATAATTCAATTATGACCACCGATGAGAAAGTTAAATTAATTACCAGGAATTTGCAGGAGATTTTAACCGAGGAAGAGTTAAGACATTTGATTGATTCTGAAACTCCTCTCAAACATTACATTGGTTATGAGGTGTCAGGAAAGTTACATATTGGACACTTATTCGGATTTTTAAAGATAAAAGATCTTATTGATGCTGGAGCAGAAACCACTATTTTTTTGGCAGATCTACACTCAGCTATTAACGATAAACTAGATGGGAATTTGGACACTATTCAAAGAGTCTCCAGAGAATACTTTATACCGGCAGCTAAAATTTTGCTCCAGTCAATTGGGGCAGATCCCAATAAAGTAAGATTTGTTACTACCTCTGAGCTCTACACTAGCGATCCTGATAAAACCTGGCAAACTTTTTTGAGTGTTGCTAAAAATACAACTTTAGCCAGAAATCTCCGATCCATCACTATTATGGGTAGAGAAAATACTGAGGATCTGGATTCAGCTAAATTAATGTACCCCATCATGCAGGCTACTGATATCTTTTTGTTACAAGCCAACATTGCCCATGCCGGACTGGATCAAAGAAAGGTTCATGTCATAGCTCGTGATGTAGCATATCAGATTAAAACTTCTCCTCTTAAAGATTCCCGAGGTACCCCCATCAAACCGGTAGCAATTCATCACCCAATCCTGTTGGGACTGGATTATAAAGGAGAGATCGTTGCAGGGGAGTCAGATGAGATAGCGATGAAAACCAAGATGAGCAAATCTAAGGCCGATAGTGCTGTTTCTGTTCATGATGATCCTGCTGAGATTAAAAGAAAGGTGATGAGTGCTTATGCTCCACCCAATGAGTTAGAAAATAATCCAATTATAAATTGGGTACAAAACTTAATTTTTTACGGGGGCTCAGGAAACCTGAAAGTTGATAGGGCAGAGCAACACGGTGGAACAATTATTTACGACTCCTGGGAGAAATTAGCCGGGGATTATACATCAGGAATTCTT
Organism: Candidatus Daviesbacteria bacterium RIFCSPHIGHO2_01_FULL_41_45; assembly: GCA_001776975.1. Lineage (GTDB taxonomy): Bacteria > Patescibacteriota > Microgenomatia > Daviesbacterales > UBA10151 > 2-01-FULL-40-24. The sequence continues at coordinate 14,555 of MFCS01000026.1, read as the reverse complement.
CATCCTATGGACCTAAAGTCTGCTTTAGCTGAGTGGTTAATTAATCTTTTAGAACCGGTCAGAACTTATTTTGAAAATCCTGATAAAAAATCTATTTTGGATGAAATTGAAAGACTAACTATTAGATAGTATCTATGGATCAACTGAATAAAAAATACCGGACTGTGTTTTTAATTATGTCAGCAATAGGAGTGATCTCTATCGTGATGTTTAGTCTTCTGCCACTGTTTTATTAACTATCATGGAGTTTAGTAGACCGTTATCACACCTGGTGGGGATTGGTCCAACGATCGCTAAGAGACTCGAGTTATTGGGACTTTTTACTGTTGAGGATCTAGTCCATCACTACCCCTTTCGCTATGATGATTTTTCTAAATCAACCCAGCTTAATGAGGTAAAAGTAGGCGAGGTTGTGACTCTAACCGGTGAGATCTGGTCTATTAAGAATGTGTATACTAGATCCAGAAAAACCCTCACTCAAGCTATTTTTAATGATGGAACTTCCTCTTTGGAGTTAGTTTGGTTTAACCAATCTTGGTTAGCAAAAAATTTACCAGCCGGTAGTAGGGTTCAGATCTCGGGTAAGGTGAGTCGGAAAGGCAGTAAACTTAGTATCTTGCAGCCTACTTGGGAAAAGCTGGCTGGGGTGTTGCTTCATACTGGAAGGTTGGTCCCAATTTACCCCGAAACTTTTGGCATAAACTCCAAATGGTTAAGACAAAAAATTAATTACTTATTCCCACTGATTGAATCGGAGATTATTGACCCACTTTCATCACACTTATCCGCAGATTTTCTGGATTTAACATCAGCGCTCCAACAGATCCATTTTCCTGATAATTTTGCAACATTAAACAAGGCGAAAAAAAGATTAAGCTTTGATGAACTGTTTGATATTCAATTAGCAACTCAGTATCAAAGGTTGACCTGGCAGAAAAAAACCGTAGTAAACCCCTGGAAAATTTTCGGTAAAAAATTAACTGAATTTATTCACAACTTACCCTTCCAGTTAACCAATGCCCAACAAAGAGTCATTAAGGAGATTGTTGAGGATCTGCAAAAATCCACTCCTATGAACCGGCTTGTCCAAGGAGAGGTTGGGTCCGGAAAAACTGTGGTGGCAGCAGTGATTATATACCTAGCACACCTTAATGGTTTTAAAACCCTGTTGATGACCCCAACTGAGATACTAGCTTTCCAACACTACGCTACATTAAGCAAACTGCTAAAACCTCTTGGCATCAATGTCACCATATATACCGGGAGTAAAAAGGAGAGGGAAGGAGATATTGTGGTTGGTACTCATGCTTTATTATCAGATAAACTTCAGGCAGATAATATTGGTTTGGTTATTGTTGATGAACAACAAAGATTTGGGGTAGAACAGCGGACTAAACTACGGAATAGGTCTTCCTCTCCTCATTTTTTAACAATGACCGCTACACCAATTCCCAGAACTGTCGCTTTAACACTCTACGGCGATCTTGACCTATCTATTATTGATGAACTTCCTAAAGGCAGGAAGATTGTGCAAACCCATTTTGTGCCCAGTAAAAAACGTCTGGATGCTTATAAATTTATTGCCGATCACCTGAAAGTGGGAGAACAGGTTTATGTAGTCACTCCTTTAATAGAGGCTTCAGAAACAAACCAGTCGGCTAAGGCTGTAAAAGTAGAGTTTGAAAAATTGAAAAAAATCCTCCCCCAATTCAATTTAGGGTTGTTGCATGGCAAATTAAAATCAGCAGATAAGCAACAAGCTCTGGACAATTTTAAGTCTAAAAAGACACACCTGCTAGTCTCTACCTCAGTGGTGGAGGTGGGAGTTGATGTACCGAACGCTACCATTATGGTCATTGAAGGATCGGAGAGATTTGGCTTGGCTCAACTGCACCAACTAAGAGGCAGGGTGGGCAGGGCTGGTATTCAGTCATTCTGTTTACTATTTACAGAATCAGAGGAACCACAGCTGGTATCAAGAATTAAAAACTTAGAAACAATTCATGATGGCTTAAAATTAGCCGAGATAGATTTACAGATTCGGGGATCAGGGGAGATCTATGGTATCAGACAATCCGGCAGGTGGAACTTAAAAATAGCTGATTTATCTGATAAAGAGTTGGCTGAACAATCAAAAATCTTGGCGGTAAAAATCTTGGCGGAAAGCCCCAATCTTGACAAATACCCACAACTTAAGGCAAAATTGTCATCTGGACTACTAATAATAGCGCCAGATTGATTTATGCCACAGGAACCAAAGAAGAAACATTCCAAGGGTAGAAAAAGAACCAGAAGAGCAGCTATTAGTTTAGAGGCTATTAGCTTGGTAAAATGCTCTCACTGTCAGGCTCCCACACCCTCTCATGTTACCTGTAGAAGTTGTGGTTTTTATGCTGGTAAACAGGTTAATCAAAAAACTACCGCGGTTATCACCAAGGCTTAATCTACTATGAAAACTGCTCATGACCCTCGTCACCTAGAAAGGATTCGGGTTATCGAGGAACTATTTGCCTGGCAATTTAATCATAAGTCTAAGATCAAATCCTCTATTACCAAAAATATTACCACCAACTTGCAATTAATTGATGCTGCGATTGAAAAATCTGCTCCCGAGAGACCCTTAGCCCAAATTAATAAGATTGATCTGGCAATTTTGAGGCTGGCTATATACGAGCTAACCGTTGAAAAAAATGCACCCTATAAAGTAATCGTTGATGAGGCCATTGAGTTGGCAAAGCAATATGGAGCAGATTCGTCACCGGCTTTTACAAATGGCGTCTTGGGTAAAGTTATCTTGGAGTTCGCTATTGACAAAGGATAGCCCCATAAGACAAAAATGGAAGGTATGGCAAGTCAACAAGAGATTATTGAAGCAATAGCTGATATATTAGCTCTACCACCGGCTGATATCGATCCCCGAGCTCACATTCAAGGTGACATGGGATTAAGTCTTGTAGAGAAAGCTGACCTACTACACAACCTGGCTGAGAAGTTCAAAATTGTTTTTGATCCCCGGGAAACAGGATCTACTGAAACCATCGGAGACATTGTGGATTTGATAGAAGATAAGCTTCTCGAATAAATTCGAGACCTTGATCTTCACTAGTGTCCAGAATAAGCTTTTGGAATAAGAAGTTTACAATATATAGTGAATAGTGTTTAGCGTATAGTTTATATTTTGCAACTGTACCCTGGACCCTAAACCCTGTATCCTAAGCAGGATATGCAAGATAATTTAGTAAGAGTTCTCTCCCGATATAATCTTTATCCTAAAAACATCAGTTTTTACGAAACCGCTTTTACGCACCGTTCTTTTTTAAATGAATCAAAAAAGACCTTAGAATCTAACGAGAGATTAGAATTCTTAGGAGATGCAATTTTATCTTTTATAGTGTCTTCCTACATCTATAACCAGAGAGCCTCTGACACCGAAGGGGATTTAACCAATATCAGAGCCTATATTGTTAAAACTGATTCCCTGGCGATAGTTTCTAAACAACTTGGTTTGGGAGAGCTGCTAAAGCTATCCAAAGGTGAGGAGACTAGTGGAGGACGGGACAATACTCAGCTGCTAGCTAACACCTTTGAATCTCTCTTGGGAGCAATCTACATGGATCTGGGAATTGAGGCTGCTATGAATTTTGTACACACCACTTTAATTCCAATTTTTGCTAAAGAGATACAGGTGGGAGCTCCTAAGGATGCTAAGTCGGAGCTTCAGGAGTTGGTGCAGTCTAAATACCAAGTCTCTCCTTTTTATAAAATTTTAACCACCACTGGGCCTGATCATGCTAAACAGTTTGAGGTGGGAGTATTTGTCAGAGATGAGATGTTGGGAAAAGGTGAAGGAAATAGTAAGCAAACAGCGGAAGAAGTAGCTGCCAAGCAAGCCGTCTCCAGGCTCCAAGGAAACACCTTGTAAGCTCAAAGTCTGTTTGATATGCTGGTGCAGTGCCAGCAAAAAACACAATCAAGCAGTACCTCGGGAATGGTTACTATCACATCTATAATAGGGGGGTTGAGAAGCGAGTTATCTTCCAGGACAATCAAGATTATAATGTCTTCCTTAAATACTTAGCTGAATATTTATCTCCGAAAGATGAAGTTGGATTAAAGAACCAATTAGCAGATCCATCTCTAAACTCTAAAGAAAGAGACAGATTGTTAAAACTCCTCCGGCTCAATAACTTCTTCTTGGAAGTAACTTTATTGGCATATTGTTTGATGCCTAATCACTTTCATTTGTTTATCAAGCAAAGAAATTCAACTTCCATAGATAAGTTCATGCAATCCCTCCTTACCATATATTCATTGTATTTCAACAGAAAATACCAGAGAGTAGGAACACTATTTCAATCAGCATACAAGGCGTTACTAATTAGTTCCGAGGATCAGTATCTACATTTAACCCGTTATATACATCATCAATCAACCTTCCAAGGAAACACCTTGGAGCCTAGAAAGGAACAGCCCTCCTCATACCCCGAGTACCTAGGGAATAAGGTAACATCCTGGGTTGAACCCAACGAGATCCTGTCTTATTTCTCTAAAACCAATCCCAACCTTTCTTATGAATCTTTTGTGAAACAACAAGATGATTTTAACTTAATTGGATCATATGATTTAGATAACTAGCTTCCCAGGAAAGACCTTGGAGGTTAAATCAGAGAACTGGCTCTAAGTTAAATTCTTAAAGTTATGACTATTGCCTGATTGTCTTATTTCAGGTATACTTTCCCGCATGCCAGTAAAGATTAGATTAATGAGGATAGGTGCCAAGAAACGTCCCTTTTACCGGGTGGTGGCTGTTGATGAGCGGGCTAAGCGAACCGGTGGATATATCGAGCTTCTAGGAACCTATAACCCCTTAACTACTCCCCATGAGATAATTTTAAAACAGGATAAAATTGATGAGTGGATAAAAAAGGGTGCCGTTTTGTCTGATGGATTTTTAAGGATCATCGGTAAGGCTCCCCAAAGACCAGCTAGAAAACCAAAGAAAGAGAAAAAAGAAGAACAAGCTGTACCAGTAGCACCTACGCCTGTGGTAGGGGAAGTTCCAGTTGTAGAGGAAACTCCGACCGAGGAACCCAAAGAATGAAGGATTTATTAGATTATCTAGTTAAAAGTTTAGTTGGCAAGCCCGATGAGGTGAAGATTGAGGACAAAACCGATGAATCAGGATTAACTTTTACCTTAACTGTCTCTCCAGAAGACATGGGGCTGGTAATTGGTAAGGGTGGCCAAACCATTAGATCACTGCGAAAAATGCTGACCGCCAGAGCCATGGCTGAAAACTCCACCCAAAGAGTCTATCTTAACCTGACTGAGATAACACCGGCCTAAAAGGATCCCCAGATGAAAATCACCATCCTTACCCTGTTCCCGGAGATGTTTCCTCCAATCCTTAATTTATCAATTTTAGGTAGAGGTCAAAAAAAAGGCTTGGTGGAATTTAATGTTTTAAATATCAGAGATTTTGCTACCGATAAACATAAAACGGTTGATGACAGCCCTTATGGTGGAGGGATAGGCTTAGTTTTTAAAGCAGATGTGTTAGTCTCAGCTATAAAATCAGTAGGAAAAGGATGCGTTGTTTTAACCTCAGCCTCTGGAACCCCATTTAAACAATCCACAGCTCAGGAATTGTCCCAACTTGATCATTTAATTTTAGTCTGTGGACACTATGAAGGGGTGGATCAAAGATTTATTGATAAATATGTAAATTGTGAGCTCTCGATCGGGGACTATGTCCTAACCGGTGGCGAAATCCCCGCCATGGCTATAGCTGATGCAGTGACCCGACTAATTCCTGGTGTTTTAGAAAAACCGGAGGCAGTTGCCAAAGAATCTTTTGTGAACAATCTGCTTGAACATCCTCAATATACCAGACCCGAGGAATTTGAAGGAGATAGAGTTCCCGCTATTTTACTTTCGGGCAACCATCAAGAGGTGGAAAAGTGGCGCAGTGAAGAATCTCTCAAAAAAACTAAGCAGGTCAGACCCGACTTACTAAAATCACTCAAACGGATCTGATTTCCCAGTGGGAATATCGACAGTTTTTACAGATTGCCCAGAAGTTATGCTAACAGGGGATGCTAAGCTCTGCAGTCTTTGCAATAAAGCCTTCTCTTCATCTGTCAGATCTGGTGCCATACCATCACTCACAGTTTTTTTAGCACTAACCGCCCCATAATGAACCGAGACAGGGATCTCCGCCTCAATTTTTTGCCCAGCTACTGATTTTAAGGAGATTGTCTCTATTTGAAACACCCTGGAGGCATTCTTCAACTCTAAGATAAAGGAACGGATATTTTGTAGTGAGCCCGAGACCTTGACCGAGAGAATAAAACTTTTTTTCTCAGCCACCGAAGGTAAATAAGCAATCTCGTCTAATAACAACCCCGATTTTATTACCAGGCCCTGAAGAACAGTTATCGAAAACGGTACATCCGGTTCGGCAGGGAGAATCGAGCTGACTACACCCAAGCTATTTTGTGAGGAAATAAGGTCTACCTTTTCTAACTCAACCGCTTTGACTCCCAACTCTTCCGTCTTTTTGTTGATCTGTAAAATCTCATCTTGGACTGTGAAATAAGAAAGCAGTTGCGGAATTATCACTAAGCCCAAAATCACAAAAGAACTCAACGTCACTAAACTAGTAATAACTGTCTGCCTATTTTTACCAAAATATAATTTAATTTTTGCTGTTATTTCATCCATATTTAACGGGTGGTAATCTTAAGTCCAAATCTGTAAACAAAATCTTTACCCAGCGAGAGTCCATCAACATCCACTTTGGAGATTAAATCAGCATTTTTTTCTTTGTCTGTCAGATCGTTTAACAACTTATCAATTGAGGATAAAGATCTACTTGAGGCATTGATCATGGTGTTGCCATCACGACTGATGGTAATATCGTTAAATTGCACCTCTGCTGGAGCTAAAAAAGCGACTAATGAAAAAACTGCCTTTTTCTTCTCGTCAGTCGATGATAAGCTCTTGTAGGTACTTAAATACTCTTTTAAAAGAGACAGTTGAGCTTCTCTTTCAGCAAGACTGCTGTTTTGTGACTCTGCTAATACCAAGTTATCATTGGCTGTTTGTAAATTTATCCGCTGCATTAAGCGTAGCGAGAGGGTAATCGATGCAAAAAACACCATAGTGACCAACACCAAGACGCTAATTTTATTTAGCAAATTTAAGCCAACACTTTTCTTCCCCTTCTCAACCAACTCTTTTGGCAACAGGTTAATAGATAAAACTATGTTACTCATTTCTTAGGGCCAATCCTACAGCAATAGTGTACGATGGATCAGTTGCAACGCGGGAAGCAATTGAGGGATCTTTTTCCAAAAATCCCCAAGGGTCTGCTTCTTGTGCTTCTAGGCCTAAACGGCCAGCCAAATAAACCATCAACCCGGGTAATTTAGCCCCACCGCCTGATAAAACCACTCTTTTAATTAAACTTTGGGGGTGTTTTGACTCAAAGGATTGAATAGTTCTTTGAGCCTCAGTGGAGATAATATTAATTAATGGCTTTAAGGTTATGGCTACCTTTCCCTGTAGCTCATTCTCCAGTACTCCATACACTTTTTTATACTCCTCAGCTTGGAGGGGCTGTAAATTTAGGTAGGAGGATAAGGCACGGGTTAGCGTTAATCCTCCGGTGGCAATTGAGCGTGTTAATAAGATAACTCCGTTGGAAACCACTGCCATATCGGTACTACTGGCTCCAAACTCAATTAAGAGAGTGGGAACAGCTAAATTATTACTGATTAAAACCCTGGTGGCAGCGATCATCTCAGTCTCCAGGGCTCTTAGTTTAACTTGAGCCATCTCTAATACTTTTAAGTATTTTTCCTGGATCCGTTTGGGGACAGCGATGGCCAAAACAACTGTTTGGTTACGTTCCTTACTTCTTTCAATAACCTGCCAGTAGAGCTCAACCTGATCTATGGGTAAAGGAACAAACTCCTCAGCTGAGTATTTAATGGCTGAGGCCAACTCATCATCACTTAATAATGGCAGTTCGCTGATGATCCGGGAGAATAACTTTGATTCAGGTAGCGCTGCCACCACAGAATCAAGGGGTACGTCTAATGAGGACAGTAACCCATGGACAGCGGTAGCTACTGCCTCAATATCCAGATCATTGTCTGATGAGAGTCCGGGAGTTGGAGTTTTGACTGAGCCAAAACCCATTAAATGAGGTTTTTTATCATGACGGATTACTACAACCTTAATCACAGAGGAGCCAATATCTAAACCGGTAACCAATTGGGCAGACATAGCTCCATTGTAATAGAAAAGCTAATAATTTATCTAGATGGGCTGTTTAAGTGGACGTTGCCACCGGTGGTTTGCAGGAAAGCTCTGGGGGTAGGAGTAGGTGTTGGGGTAGGTGGTACCGGAGTTGCTGTTGGAGGATCCGGAATTGCTGCAGGACATTCACCATCTTGAAAGTTCCAATAATCATAGTGCAAACCGGAATAAAAGGTATCAATAACAGTTTGTGCCGTCCTCTGTGTGGAACAACAACTAGGGGCACTACTGCATTGAACATACGTTCCATACCAACCATGCACCGATGTTGGGCAAGAGGAACAGGAATTGCTTGCAGCAGTTGTAGGGGTAGGGAGCCCTGCAGCAGTTGTAGGAGTGGGAGTGAGGGTGGGAATTACACATTTATAACAATATGGTGCCACAGAACCAGCAATACATCCTGTCGTGCCTTGATAGTTCCAGCTACCTGCAGCAGAACAGGTAGCATTGCAGGCACTGGGGAAAACTGGTCCATTAGCACCTTCTCCAGCACAATAACCTCCACCACTAGCACATGTTCTACATTGAGGAGAAGAGGTGGGGGTAGGAGTAGGGGTGATAGTAGGAGTGGGGGTATTAGTGGGACGCTGAGGAACTTGGGTAGGGGTAGGAGTAGGGGTTATGGTGGGGGTAAGGGTAGGGGCTGGTAAAACCCTGAAATCACAACTATATCTGGCAGGTAAAAGATTACAGCCATCATTTGAGCCACCCTGTTTATTACATGCATAATTATTACTTGCAGTACAATAATTCACGGCACTTGTATTTGTTGTTCTGACATCTGAGTAGCCAGCGGGATATGAAGATACTGACATGGTAAAGGTTGAGTTCGAGAAAATATTAAGCCTAAAATTACCGGTGCTGCTAGTAACACCATTAAGGTCAGGGCCACCACAAAGAGTGTTACTAGAATCAGGACAATTTAAGGTTTGAGTTTCACCTGGGTCTGTTACATCCCCATCATCATTATCATCACAGGCAGTGGTAGAAGAAGCGCTAACTGAAACACCTGAAACGGCAATACCGGCAGGGTTAACTATGTTCCCCCCAGCTGCATAATTGCAAAAAGCGTGGCAAGTAGTACCGGGATCACCAACAGCGCTACAACCTGCATAAACTTTCACTGGTTGAGACTTATTAAACGTCGTAAAAGCCAGGGCTGATACAAAAATAAAGATAGCAATTAGATAAAAATACTGCCACTCCTTTTTTTTACCCATAATAATATTTTATTTTTGTTTTAATACCCACCAGGCTGAAAAAGAATCTATTGAATAATCATCGCGGATAGGCGAATGAGTTTGAATCTGGATTGTATCTCCAACCTTAAGACTTGATTTAGAAATTCTTTGCCAGCTGAAGTAATCCTTAATATCCCCTTCTAGCCAGTCACTAGAACTGGCAATGAAAAAAGTTCCCTGACTGGAACCGCTTTGCAAATTAACAAACTTACCCGGGCCTTTAAGGTCAGAGTTGGTTGGACCGTTTCCTTCTGTGATACTGGTGATTTGCCCACGGATGGTAAGCTCAGCAAAAGAATCACTAACCAAAGACCCCCAAGCTTGCTTGGATTGTTCAACCAACCTTTCAGCAGCCGAGATTTTGGGAGGTGGGGGTTTGGGTACAGATTTTTGGCCTAAATAATACCCTAAGCCAGAACCGAATAATAAAAAAATTATGCCTAAGACAATTGGAATTATTGGTGTACTAGTAGGAGGGGTTGGAGGATTATTGACGGGGACAGTTTGCGGATTCACTCTTATCCCAATATAGTATAATTCCTTGCAGTTTGCAATCTCTCAAAAATCAATGGGTATTCTTGCTGATATTTTAATAATTCTGTTGCTTGGAATTTTGCCAAATTTTGTTTTTTTGGATGATCCTATTGGGTTTAATTATCCTAAGCTGGCGATTATTTATCTGGTTACTTTGGTAATTTTGGTTCATGGATTTATTACCTTAAAAAAAGATCGGCAGATAACTTGTTCCGATTTTCTGATTTTGATGTTTACCTTCATCTACTTTCTCTCAACCATATTTTCTCAAAGTAAATACCTGGCAGTTTTTGGAGATTGGTTAAGTCCCAACAAAGAAGGCTTCCTGATAACAATTTGCTTACTAGTAATCTACAAATACTTTAGAAAAATTGCCGACAGGAAATTTTTACAAAAGGCCCTGTTTGTAACAGTTTTAGGAGTATCTTTTGCTTTGCTTTGGGGGTTAATCATGCAGAGCGGACAAGCTTTTTATATGGGTATTCCCTTAAGGATGAGCTCTCTGGAGTATAATACTATTTATTTTTCCAACCTTTTGATAATTGGCCTGCCAGCTTCTTTATCTTTGGCTATAATTCAAAAAACCAGGAAGACAAAGGTTATTTATACCCTGGTAGTTTTATTAATTAGTTTGGGGGTAATCCTATCTTTGACCAGAGCAGTTTGGATTAGTGGAACAATTTCCATATGGTTATTTTTTTACCTACTTTTACGGTTAAGGACTACGTTTATTAAGGGGTGGGGAATGAAGTTGATGAAGGTTTATCTGATTATTTTGGTAGTATTGTGTTTTTATCTGGCTCCTGTAATTACTCAAAGAATCAAAGAAACCTTTAATACTCCCGCCGTATACAGTAGCATCAATATTAGAATATTGGAGTATGGGTCTGCCCTGAAGATAATAAAAGATTACCCATTATTTGGGGTTGGGCCGGATAATGTTAGAATAATTTTTCCCAAATATCGTTCTTTAAAACTAAACGATAATTTAAAGGAGTGGAACATTGGAGTAGGCAATATTAGAAGTTACTATCTTAATTTGATGGTAAATATTGGGATATTTGGCGGTTTAATATTTCTTTTATTGGTTGTCCAAATATTTAAAACAATCCTCAGGGGTTTTTTAAATATGGATTCTCAGATTGAACAGGTGGCCTATTTGGGGCTTATGATAAGTTGGCTGGCAGTAGTAATTAACTTTCTCTTCTACAGTTCCTCCTTGACTGCACAGATATTTTTTTGGGTCTTAAGTGGAATATTAATGGGAATCAATAAAGAAAAGGTTTTTTTAAAAATTAATTTACCTCCTAATTTTGCTCCACTTGTCTTTTGGTCAATTTTGACAGGTTTTTTTTGTATTTTATCGGTTGATGTTTTTAGTAAGCTGATTTTTAGCCAACGGGTTTATCAATCAGAAGTTCCCCAGAGGATTGAACTGATTGCCAGAGCTATTAGTTTAAACCCTTTTGATATTGGATATTACTATCAACAATCTCAACAATATTTACCAATGATTGAGAGATCCGTAGTTTTCCATACTACTGATTCTGATCAAATTAAGGGTTGGATGGAAATAGTACAGTCTGGTTTGGATTTTGCGGAATACTTGGGACCAAACGACCCGCAGCTTTGGGAGGACCAGGCTTGGTTGTCTCTTCAAAAATTAAGATTAGGCAGTTCCCAGGAAAAAGAACAACTACTGGAACAAGAATTAGCTATTGCCCAAAAAGCATTGGATTTAAATCCCACTTCTCCCAGAGTAGCTGATATTATAACTTTAGGATATTTAGCAATGGAGGGTAAAAAATTGAAAGAAGCAGAAAGTTCGGCAAGATACTCAATTAAACTAATGCCAGGATATATTATTGGCCATCACCATTTAGGGGAGGCATTAAAACAACAAGGCAGGTTTGAGGAAGCTATCTTAGTATACCAGCAGTCCTTACAGTATGGGAGTAATCAAACTTTTACCAAGGAAGAGGTTGAGAAAATTAGAAAACTACAAGAGCTAAATAAAAATTAAGTTTCCATGGGAAATCACAGATTATGACAAGTTTGGTTAATTAAGAGAGGAAACCTTGAGTGATACTTGGTACGTAGACCCTTTTAATACCTGGCCGAGGAGTGTCCCCATACTGAATCGTCCAATCAAATGTCCTTGGATTATCATTAGCAGTTGCCATTTTTAACTTCAAAGATCCTTTATTTTGCCAAGCAGCTAGATTAAAGTCTCTTACGTCGCCCCATCTTAGATACTGTACTCCATTCTGTGTTGTTTTAATAAGAAAAGTAGCATCTGTACGCGCTACAACCCCATCTGAATTCCTTTGAAACCACTTAGAGGGGTCAAAGTTATTTAAGCCACCTACATAGATTGGGGCATCTGGAATAATTTTATCATCATATGATCTGCCTGTGCCTTGACTTCTATAAACCTGAAAGGGGCCATTAATACCATCTCCTGTTGTAGTAGTAAGGTTCATTTTTGCAGTAGAAGGGAACTCATATGGCATTCCAAGGTAGTCTTTCAGAGTAGCGGCAAAAGCATGAGGATCAGGTCGACGAGCCAGCTGAGATGCAGTATATAGGGCAAATCGCCATCCCGTATCTGGCATTGAACCTTCGGTCATAATGTCTCCCTGTGCGATATCCGATCTTACTGTTTCATATCCTTGCCATTGTGTGGGTAAATCTGTTATTACCGATGTCGGACTGGATAGGTTAAAAATACCGGGATAATTCATAACCCATATATCAGTAAGATGAAGACTTGGCAGAACTATTAATTCTCGAATAAAAGTGTAACTAATATCTTTTTGAGAATTGTAATATGCATCTCTTCTAAAAAAATAGGAGCCGTTTTCAATAGCTAGCTGAGAGTCTTGTATCATCCGAATAGTCCCATCGGAATCTTTTATGCCATTTTGAAGATAGCCGGAATGGTAGGATGCGGGAGACTCAACACCGTCTTGCAATATTACAAGACGTCTCAGGTTATAACCAACGCGAGTGGGGGGATTTGTTTCGGTTAACATCCTATTAACTTCAGTTAGGTGTCTTGTTAAGAAAGATTCATAAGACATACCGTTATCAGCAGTAAACCTATCGTAAAAGCCTTTCCAGATAAACCCACTGCCATAGTAGGTATCCGGTCTCATTTCTTTTGACACAGAATTCCACTCTATAATACTATTGTTAAGCTGGTTTTGAGAAAGCGGGGCACTGGCTCCTATAACTTCAAATGACTGAGCTTTTCGAATCGGTTCTGCCGCTTCTGCGGAAGTTACCATTTGATTAGCAAGAAGTTTCCCACCAGCAACGAGCGCAGATCCAATTTGTTCAGCATTGGTAGTTGTGAGAATAACTCCAGGGATAACCAAAGATTTTCCAAAGCCTTTAAAAAAAGATCGTTTACCGAAACGTGGTGTATCTGGACTTCGTTGGTCTATTTCATTAGACATATCTAGAACATATTATACTTAACTTATAGTATTTAGTCAAGATCATCACTTTATTCCTATAATTCTGATGCACTATCCGAATCCAGATCCATAATTTTATCTTACCATTATTTTGTGACCTGTCCAGAGGAAAAGAGAACATAATCAAACATATATGGAACTACTGATTTTTGTTGAAAGACCTGGAGATCTCTTTGGGTATTCCCAGCTATACCGGTAGAGTTATAAACACTGGCTTGAGGGGGTAGGGAACCAGAGGTGGGTTTAATGGCTACCGGGTGGCTAAGATTACTATAAAGAATCCTAACCCGGACTAGTACCGGGTCTATATTGTTTTTATCGGCTGCACTGCGGTATGGTACTATAGCCTTACAATAAAAAGAACGGGTACCGCTGTAACTATTGGTGGGAATTTTTACCCCATTGGATTCCCGGCTACTACAACCATTAAAACCGTTATTGTCCCGTCCCGGAGCACTTCCATTAAACGAATCATAATAAAATTTCTTACTCTCATAAGTACTACCCCTGACCGTTATCACGTGAACCTCAACTGCCGGCTGATTATAAATATCACTGGTGTAATCTTTGGCTACCCCAAAATATAGCTCAAAATCATCCGCCTTTCCCTGGGAGGCACTTCCATAGTAGGATGCCAAATTATCTGGGTTGGCTAACCAAAAATGGGCAAAGGATTCCTTGCCAATTGGAGGGAACTCCAAAGCTATGCCGGTTGGAGGAAGGGTTCTGGTCCAATTAACTGTAGCTGAGGAGTTATTAGTCAAAGGAATAGGCAACGGACCACTATTCTCAGTCGAGGAGATGGCTTTCTCAATACCCGCCTCAGCTGCCAAATAAGCCCGGGCTGAGTCCTCAACCCTAGTAGAGGTGGAGATATCAGAGATGGTATGTCCAATCACCGATAGACCCAACGCCAAAGCCACCACCATTACCAAAAGGAGAATTATTATTACCTGACCCCTCATTTTTTAGT
>MFCS01000025.1:31798-102147 GCA_001776975.1 Candidatus Daviesbacteria bacterium RIFCSPHIGHO2_01_FULL_41_45 | reverse complement strand
TAAAAATTCAGGATCAAGTTTACCCGCAACTACCCTGGCTCCACCCACCCCTGTCCCGATAGTTAAAAATCCTACTACTCCATAATTTTTACCGGCTCCAAAATGAGCTTCACCTAAAGCAGCTAAGGCAGCATCGTTTTCTAGGTAGACCTTGGTACTTAACATAACTGCCAGATCCTTTTTAAGCGGTTGGTTGACAAAATCTAAGATGTGAGGAGCCAAAGTTAATGAGTTTCTCTCAACATTCAGAGTTCCAGCCACCCCTACTACAGCCTGGTCTATTGTTTGATTTTGAGATAGAGATAAAGCTGTATCACTGATCTGTTTAATGGCCTGCTGATAATCCTGAGGTGTATTGAAGATTTTAATATCACCAAGCGTTTGTCCATCGATTGATACCCCTACCCGAGTGTGGGTTCCCCCAATATCTACTACCAGTAACATACTGATACTTTACCAAAAGCAACTCATTGAGTATAGTCAAGATATGAGGGTAGGATATATCGGTTTGGGAAAGATGGGCCGTAATATGGTCTTGAGGTTATTGGAGCAAGGTGTAGAGGTTGTGGCTTGGAACAGGACACAGGACGCGCGGATGGATGAGGTAGTTCAGGCTGGGGGAGTTAAGGCAGAAAGTTTGGAGGATCTGGTTGGAAAATTGCCGGCCCCCAGAATAGTTTGGCTGATGCTAACTGCTGGAGAGACGGTTGATGAATATATTGACCAACTGGAAACATTACTTGCACCAGGGGACTTAATAATTGATGGCGGGAACTCGTTTTACAAGGATACGCTTGATAGAAATAAAAGGTTGAGTTCTAAGAGTATTCATTTTATGGATATTGGCACATCAGGGGGGCCTAGCGGGGCAAGAAACGGAGCCTGTTTGATGATTGGAGGAGAAAAAGAAGACTTTGAGAAGGTAGAAGAACTGTGTAAGTTAGCAGCAGCTCCTGGGGCGTATGCTCACTTAGGAGAAGTTGGAGCCGGTCATTTTGCCAAGATGGTTCATAATGGTATTGAATATGGGATGATGGAGGCTATAGCGGAGGGCGCGATGATCCTAGACAGCTCTAATTTTGATTTTAATTTATCTCAAGTGATGGAGCTTTATAATAAACGCTCGGTGGTGGAGTCCCGCTTAGTGGGTTGGTTGCAAGAAGCAGTGGCAGAGGATCCAAAATTACAAGAGTACTCCTCTACTATTGGGCATACCGGTGAGGGTGAGTGGACTATCAAAACCGCTAAGGAATTAAATGTCGATGCTCCGGTGATTGATAAGTCGTTTCAGGTGCGGGTACACTCAGTACATGACCCAGATAACATTAGAAACCGGGCTGTCTCAGCAATGCGGGGTAAGTTTGGTGGACATTCGGTTAAGAAATCTTAGAAATTAATCCAGTGTCTACCGTCTTGTTCTATTAATTCATCCGCTTCTTGGGGACCCCAAGAACCTGGTTGGTAAATTACAGGTATGCCTTTCTCGGACTCGGCAGAGAGGGGGTCTGTGAAAGCCCATTGAGCCTCAACCTCTTGTACATCATTAAAGTAGGTTTGGTCACCACGGATGGCATCCAATATCAACGCTTCGTATGGATCTTGGACTAAAAAATTATCTCTTTGAGAATGAACGTGGTATCTGAGAGGCTGGTTCTTTTTATCTTTAAAAACGATCGTCACCTCAGTTAAGGTCTGAGCTAATTTCTTACCCGCCCGTAAATAAATGGGTACATTTTGGTAACGGTCATTATTAATAAAAGTTTTTAGCGCAAAAAAAGTTTCGGTTAAAGAATCAGGAGAGATATTTTTTTCTGCAGTGTAATCCTCATATTGTCCAAAAATTATATTTTCCTTTTGGGGAAGCAATTTTTTTAAAATTTTAACCCGTTCTTTAGTAACCTCTTCGTTAGTGAAGGTTATCGGCTTTTCCATAGTGGCAGCGGTTAACATTTGTAATAAGTGGTTTTGACCAACGTCTTTTAAGGCTCCTACTTTATCATAAAATGCACCCCGCTCACCTACCCCAAAATTCTCAGTGGCGCTGACCTGGATGTGATCAATATGATCTTTGTTGATGATTGATTCAACTGAAGAGGATCCGAAGCGGAAGCTAAGAATATCTCTTAAAGCCTCTTTGCCTAAATAATGATCTAGTCTATAAATTTGTTCTTCTTTAAAATATTGATGGAGAGTCTTATTTAATTGCTTAGCAGTTTTAAGATTACTTCCAAAAGGTTTTTCAATCATCAAGCGGACAAACCCATCTGCTAAATTACTTAACCCAGAAAGTTTCAGATTTTCAAAAATAGGCTGGTATAAATCCGGGTAAGTTGCTAGATAGAAGATGATGTTTTGGGAGTTTAACCCATCCAGTTTAATTTTTAATTTTTGATAAAAATCGGGGTTGTCTAGGTGTCCATCAAGATAATGTAGTCTTGTAAATAATAACTCTTTAATTTGGTCTTTAATCTCATGTTTGTGATGAAGATTCTCTTTGTGAAGGATTTGGTGCAGGTGTTCTTGGATCCAACCTTCTTTTTGGGGAGACCTGGCAATACCAATAATATGTGAGCCATCTGGCAATAAGCCTTTATCTTCCAGGTCATATAAAGCTGGGAGGAGATATTTTTGAGCTAGGTTGGAAGTTACTCCAAAGATTACTAGGGTAAAAGGCTGAGTCATCGATAACCATTAATCTACACTATTGTGGCAGTTATGTTAAGTGGTAAACTAATGGTGTAATGAAACTTGGATCGGTGAGAGAGCTATCGGGGATGAAGTTAGTTTTAAAAGATCCAGAACTTGAGGGGGTTGATCCTGTCTATTGGGTATTTAAGGAGGTCAGTAATAGTCCGCCAGCTGATGGATGGGAGAATTGTACTGTTATTGCTCCAGGAAAGTTAGGTCAGGAGTTCCCCAAAACTTTTGGTCACTATCACCCAAATGGGGTACCAGTGGAAGTTTATCATCTGGTTGCAGGTGAGGGTATTTTACAGATGCAAAAAAAAAGAGTGATTGCTGGAGAGTTGCAGCTTGATGAGGTTGAGGAGGTTTACTTAATCACAGCTAAACCTGGAGATGAGATTGAAATTAATCCGAATTGGGGTCACTCTTGGAGTAATGTTGGCAGTGTGCCTCTAATCTCTTTTGATAATTGGAGAACAGGTCATACTCCAACAGATTACGAACCAATAGAAAAACAACAAGGACTAGCTTATTATTTAGTAGAAACAGGCGGGGATATTAGGGCAGTTAAAAATCCCAAGTATCAAAATTTGCCTGAACCCATCTGGCTTACAGCTGACGAGTTCAGACAAAAATTTAGGTCCTAACTAGTTTGCAAGTCAATCTCTTTTTGTAGATCCTCAGTCGATAGGTTATTTAAAGCCTCCTTAGTTTTACTTAATAAATCCTGAGCGCTACCATCATTTCCAGCCACAGCTGCCTCCGCTAACGTTTTTAAGGTGAGGTTTTTAGGGTTACCCATATCATCACTCATCATATTACACCCACAATTTAAGCACATTTAATTTTCTCACCTCCTTCTGTTACAATTATAACCTAATATGAATAATAAATTTCTGGAGTATATCCAAGGAGACCAGAAAATACTGGTAATCTCCTCTGACCCATTGGATCTTGATTGTCTTGGTAGCGGACTAGTTTTGAAAAAATATCTGGAAAGTTTAAATAAAGAAGTTATGTTAATGTTCCCCAGAAAACTAACCGAGCAGGAAAAACAGGCTAATAATTTTTTACCATATTTTGATGAGATAATAGAACAAGATAGCAGAGAAATTTTATCAAAAAGAAATGCTGATACGCTAATATTTTTAGATGGATCTAGTTTAACTCAATATTATGATACTGATGAAACAAAAGAGAATCCACCTAACTTAGAGATTTATCCCAAGAGGATTCATATAGACCATCATTCAAGTAGGACAGAGGAGTTGGGTAAATTAATTATTCATGATCCTCAAGCCTCATCAACAATGGAGGTTTTACTTGATCAGGTTGTTAACCCAAGTTTTTTAGATGATAAAACAGCCACCCTGGCTTATGTCGCAATAATGGGAGACACTGGAAATTTTCAGTGGGCCTTTACTGATAAAACATTGATGTTGGCTGCAAAATTAATCCAACTTGGAGCAGATAATAAAACTCTTATTCACAAAATGTTTTCCTCAAAATCTAAAGATTATTTATTTTTACTTTCCTGGATTATTCAAAATTTAGAATTTTCAGATGAGGTAAAAACTATTTTTTTAGACCTGTCTTTTGAGCAGATTAAAAAATCAGGATTTAATGAAGATCAACAAAAAATGATAAAAAATATTTTTAATAGCGAAATCTCTACCTCGATTGAGGGTTATGACCGAGGAATTGTGCTTCGGGAAAAAAATCATGGCAGAGTCAGTGTTTCTTGCCGGGGGAGCAAAAATAATTTAATAAACCTACCAGAGGAGCTGTCTAAAATTGGGGGTATTGGAGGGGGACATTTTAATGCTTGTGGATTTGAGTTTCAAGGAAAAAGTACCGGTGAAGTTAAAAAAGATATTATTGAGGCTTTTAAGAAGTAATTATTAAATGAAAAAGGTATTTGTGGCGTCAACTAATCCAGTGAAGATAAATGCTGTTGAGATTGGATTTGCAAAGATGTTCCCAGAAATGTTGATTAAAATCGAAGGAGAATCTACCCCGTCAAATGTTTCAGATCAACCACTAAGTGAGGAGGAGACATTAAAGGGAGCCATCAATAGAGTAGAAAACGTTTCTAAATTAAAACCCACCTCTGACTACTGGGTAGGGATAGAGGGTGGTTTGCAGGAAGTAGGTCGTGAGATGGAAGCCTTTGCTTGGATAGTGGTTAAAGCTAAAAATGGTAAAATAGGGAAAGGTCGGACGGCATCGTTTTACCTGCCTAAAAAAGTGACTGAATTAATTAAACAAGGTAAAGAATTAGGGGAGGCAGATGATATTGTTTTTGGTAGAACTAATTCGAAACAAGCAAATGGTGCGGTAGGTATATTAACAAATGATACTATTACCAGGACAACTTATTACGAACAAGCCATGATCTTGGCTTTAATCCCCTTCAAAAACCCCAAGTTATATTAGCTAGTATCCCGGTTGTTTTTGAGTCCTCTCATTCCAATGGAATGTGGGTTCCTTCGATTGTGAAAGCATAGAAGGTTGTTGACAGGACTTGGTCATCAGAGTATTGGGGTTCCTCTTGAGTTTTTGATATAGCAAAAGAACGAGCCTCATCGGCGGAATTAAACGAGCCACAAGGGAAGATGGTTCTATTAAAACCATCAAAGCCCAAAACTACAAATTTATCACCTAGACTTACAAAAGGATTACTCAATCTAATTGCTGTTTGGATAATCTTCTGAATATATCTTTCTGGTTGGATTCCATCCTGTTCGGCTCGTTAGACAATATCAACCATTCTTCTTATAGCCTCGGCTTCCATTAGTGCCATTTTACTAAAGATATAAAATTTGTCCATACCAATTAATTTACAGTGGATGTATCGAGGTTGTAATTTTTAAAGTGGTTTACATCTAGTTGTAGGAGGAAAAATTTCTTCTATTGGCTTATCGGAAATTAGATCAGGTTTGTGAAAATCATATTGCTCACGATGTAGTTGAGTAGATCCGTTTGGACTTATTGTAACTGCTATAAACCTATCCCTTCCTCTGTTATCTTCTATCATTGCTACTCCATCAAAATCTACTCTCCTTGTTGCTAAAGAATGCTCAACCCCAACTAGTCCAACTAATATACCTGGTCTGTAACTTATATCTCTACCATCTTGTCCGGACATAATATCTACACGAACACCATTATTGTCTCCGATTGCATCCATTGCGGTTTCTAGACCAAACTGATGGTAAGCAGCTGCAAATTCCATCATTCCTCTTATTTTTGCTGGAGCATCTGGGTCTCCTGCAATTTGTCCTGCTGCCCAGGCAAAATTATAAAGTAACGGCTTTAAATTAGAGGACATCATTTGAAGGCCATGCACTAACTCTCTAAAAGCAGCCAGTTGAACTGCGTCCTTAGAAGCATGACTAGTTTGAGATTGGACTTGTGGGTACTGGTATTCCACTTCCATGAGAAGAATTATACCATAATGATTTGTTTTGTTAACTATCGGACTATTTTGCAGGGACTAGTTGATGATTTCCGAACTTCTAAATGGACTGAAAATATCAAATTCCCTAACTTAGTTTACCAGAAGTCTATTCGATTTCTCGAAATTTAGATATAATCCAGATATGCCCAAAGGTAAAAGAGTTAGTAAGTTTGATAGAGCGAGAAGAAAAGCTAAGATGTATTATTTTAGTTATTGGTCGGGCCATGAAAAACCAACACCAGCTTTTAAGCAGAAAATATTAGTAACTAGATCAGGCTGGGATCACTTAATAAATCCGCCTCATAAACGAACCAAGGTTGAGCAAATGGAAAGGTTTGCTATTTTACCGTTAGCCAGAAAGATGTTGGAAACTGCTCAAACTTTTCAAGAACACAGAAAAGATAAAATTGGACATTACTTTGCTTTTAGTGGATATATTGGAGGCAGAAAAATAAAAGTCGTGGTCCGCTCAAAGAACTTTGAAGGACAGAAATATTTTTACTCTCTGATGGTACTTTGGTGAGGCATCTTCCACTTTATGCAGGTGCAATAATGGGGTCAGGGTCAAGCCCTCTGCCTCAATTTAGATTCTAGACTATTGGATCCTCTGAGTCAAGCAAGAAGAGCATATGTATATAAGATTGCAGGCCTGGAAGGAAGAGGGCTACCTTTGCCTTCGGCAAACGATCCTGTAATTTCTCACAAGTTCGAAATTATGTAAACCCTCAGGGAGGTTTCGCTTAATATTCATTCCCAGCAGTTTTCAGAACCTCCAATAAATTGGAGAACCTGAAACCTGCAGGCCTGGAAGGAATCGAACCCTCGTTAGTGGTTTTGGAGACCGCTGTCCTACCATTGAACGACAGGCCTAAGCATAGAAATTATACTTTAAAATGAGTAAATTATTAAAGAAGCTAGAATAGAAACTATACTGCTCCAAACTTGCGTTTGATTTGATCAATATCTTTTTTAGTGGCATTCTCGAATGTATCCAGACCCTTATCAACTAATACCAATCTAGCAAGAGATCTGCCTAGTTTGATAGACCGTACAACTTTGTCCTCAACCAGAGTCTGAGCGGCTGTATTGTGATAAATAGATCTTAGTGAATCCAAGCTTTCTATTTCAGTACTGCTGACACCAGATCTGGACATCTTCATCATATCTTTCACACTCTCAATGTATGTACTAAGTGCGTGTGCTGAAGGAGCTGGAAATAAGTCGGGATTATATTTGAATGTTAATGCTTTTCTGGCAAAATCTACCATAGCAAACTTGGCATCTTCACTTTGTTCAAATGCCTCCTGTTTTTCTTTATCAGTTACATCGTCAGGTAAGGTTTTGTCTATAAAAAAGTCTTGTTTAGCTTTAAGATAAATATTACTCTCATAAAATTTATCCATAAATTCTCGGGGATTATCGGTTGAAGGATTTACCTGTTCTGTAGAAGGACCAGTTAAAGGATCTGGGATCTCAGACATTTTATTTGACTTTTCCCTCGCTGTGAGAGGTATGTTTTTGACAGCTCTTACAATACTTACTCAAAGATACTTTGTCTTTAGTAGTATTGGTATTTTTTTCTGATAAATAGTTTCTATTCTTACAAACAGAACACTCAAAAGTTATTAATTGTCGGTTTGATTTTTTAGCCATGGGTAGAATTATACTGTAGGTTCACAGATTTTACAATTCCAAAGGACACAAAGAGCAACATGGAGCCGAAGACGGGAATCGGACCCGTGACCCCGTTCTTACCAAGAACGTGCTCTACCACTGAGCCACTTCGGCGTAGTTAGTGAATTCTATCAAACTTTATGCTTGGTTCCACCCACAATAGGTATGCAACGCTCTGAGAGCCGAGACGGGGATTCGAACCCCGGACATCCACTTTACAAAAGTGGCGCTCTAGCCAACTGAGCTATCTCGGCATGATGTACAGCCTCGATATCTCGCGCTCACTAGCGTTCGCACTGAGCTATCTCGACTATATGGGTATTTTACCAAAAAAATCCACCCCTTGCGAGGTGGACAGTACGGAATCTAAATTATTTCTGTCTGCTCAGACGTGATTTGAGGTCTTTTCCCCTAAGAAAACAAGTGGGTGCCTGGTCCATCGTAGCTTTAGCGACGACGGAACCCCTTTTTAGCTCCCGTTGTAGATCAACGATGGAGGAAAATAAACCCTCAAATTTAAACGTGCCAAGCAGACTTAGACCAGAATAGCAAAAGGCATCTTCTTAGTCAAGCTAAAAAGGGGTTGTCTTAAGGGGCAAAACATGTTAATTTAGCCTCAGAATTTAAACTCCAAGTAGTTTGTGGAAGAAGTTGATGAAGATCCTTAGTATTCCCCAAACAATATTACCCAAAGGTGTAAACAGTATAAATAAGAGGATTAAAAATCCATATTTTTCCAACGACCGATACTTCATTTCTAGATGCACAGGTAAGATGGTAGCTAAAAGCTTTGACCCGTCAAGGGGTGGGATTGGTAAAAGGTTAAAAAAAGCCAAGACAAGATTGATGGAGACGGCAAAGCTTAAGATGTTTGCTAAGTGTGGGAAAAACAGACTGGATCCAAACAGGTGGAAGAATATAGCAGCTAAAACAGCTAAAGCTAAATTAGCAGCTACTCCAGCGATAGCTACTACCGCTTCGCCAACTCTGATGTTGTTAAAGTTTAAAGGATTAACAGGTACCGGTTTGGCCCAGCCAAACAAAAATCCACCCGCCCCGGTTAGGGCTGAAGTAGCCAAGAGGATACCTGGTAGTAAAATAGAGCCAATGGGATCAATATGAGGTAGAGGATTTAAGGTGAGTCTACCCATTTTTTGGGCAGTTTTATCCCCAAAGTATAAAGCTGCCAGCCCGTGCATTACCTCATGTAAAATGATAGAAAACAATAAAACTAAGATAGCACCGGCAAATGTCTCAGGAGTCATAAAGATTATTCTAACACAAATTTTAGTATGCTTTTCTAATGATGTATAATCCAATTATGGTAACGTCTAAAAAAGGTCGTGAGCTACACTCTAAAGCTGAGGTGGCTAAAGAGTCTGGACAGTTTCAGCAGGCTTTAGAATATTGTGACCAGGCTACTATTGCTTATAGTGAGGACGGTGATTTATTGGGGTTGGCTGAGATTCAATCATCTCGGTTTGCTACTTTTAAGCATCTTTATCAAGCTACCAAAAAGCCAGAATTTTTGGTTTTGGCAAAACACGCTGTTTTGAGTTCAGTTGAGGTGGCCAAAATGAGTGGAGTGAGCGAGTCTTTGGCAATCCCGTATCATAATTTAGGAAAGTACTATAGTGAAGCTGGAGAATATAAAGAAGCAGCTAAGGCTTTTAAAATGGCTGTTGAGTATATAAAGTCCTCACCACCAGAAAGACACAATCGGCCGGCAGTGATAGCTGATTTTGTAGGACACCAATTTGCTGCAGAGTATCTGACAGGTGATAAATCAGCGATAGGACAGGCTGAGGAAGCCTTAAGGGATTTAGAAGAATCAGTTGAGTTATCAAGATATAACAAAGACGTATGGCTCTCGGGAGCTCACTTAAGGCTAGCCAAGATGTTAAAAAGTGACAATCCAGAAAAAGCAAAACTACACTTAATGGAGGCAAAAAAGATAATTGATAGCAACTCTGATCTGGTATTACGTAAACAACAGCTCCTGGAGATTGAGTCTGAGTTTGATTTAGTGTAACTAATGCCCTATAATAAGCACCGTTCTGCCCGGAATTATGGAAGAAAGAAAGTTTCCCGGCCCTTTTAATAAAGTTTTAATTTTAGATGAGCTTAGCCCTTCTGCTGTTATCGCCGGATTTGTTTTGGAAAAATTAGGAGTAATTGCCCCACAGGCTGAGCTAGTTATTCGAGCTGATAAAAGAGTTAGCAGGGGATTATTAGCTGAGGCCATTCCGTTATTTAAAACTGGAGAGGGTAATATAGAGATAGATTATCTTAATCCGGGAGTATTGGAAGGGATAATTAAAGAAAGCCCCTTGTCTAGACAAGATAGAGCATCTTTAAGACAGATAACCTTGGCCTTGGAGCCGTTCCGTAGGTTGAGGGAAGATGAGTGGTGGAGAATCCGTTCCCTACCAAATCTCAAGCCAGAGCATGGGTATCTCTCAAAATTATTAGCTAGACAACTTTTAGCTAATTTTGGCATTCCATCTGCTGGATATGTAGATGCAAGCCAAGTTCTAGGTAGCCTATATTCACTTCCCTCCGATAATTTTTTAAGATCTATCATGCAATTTCCTGTTGAATTAAATAATAGTCAGAGCAGAGATAATTTACGGAAACCAGTTAGGTACCCCAGATTGGAACATATCCCAACTGATTTTACAGTCCCCAGAATTAAAACTCTTGATGATGGAGGTAATAGTTATGAAAAAGCTATCTTTGCATTAGATCGGGGTAAAAGTAAGCTACTTAAAGGTCAGAGATTTGTGATGGTTGTTGGTGGGTCACCCCATTCCGGCAAGAGTACAACTGCAGCCTCACTCGTATCATCTGCCAAAGATTTAATTTACCACTGTGCCAGCGATGGAATATTTAACCCGAATGATATAGAGGTATGTGTAGTTGATTTAGACTTAGTTTCACCAACAATTGAATCAATAGTTCGCCCACAACCAGTTATCAGAAACCCAAATCTAAGATGGAATGATCAATTAATAGCGAGAGGTGTGACAGATTTAAATAAAGCCAGGGTGTTTAATAATTTAGTGGTTGCTGATATGCCTGGAGGTAGTCCGGACAACGTCACTCAATCGTTTGCCAGAGGAGTTGATTTTAGTATTTTAATTGAAAAAGGTAGAGATGAAGAGGCTCATTCCTGGAGGGATTTTCTACTTAGCCCGCACTTGCCGACCTACCTAGTCTATGCTCATACTAGATTAAATGAACTAGGTAGATATAGTGGAATTAGGGAATATGAATCAAGAACTAGAGGTGATAGGTATGATTTTTTAAGAGGTAGGATTGTTAATTTAAATCGTCAGGTAGTTAGAGGCGATCCGTTTATTGATTTTGCTGCTGCCGTTTTATTATTTGATTATCTGCCAACCGCGGTTTTGCGAAGAGATGCTTACAGAGGCAATTTGCAATATTGCGCCTTAAACTAGTAGAAATTTTAAGCACAATACGGTATAATTTCCAAACTTATGTTAGTTTGTACAGTTTGCAACAAAGGGATGAAAAGGTTGGCGTACTCGCGCCACAAAAAAGGTTCGTCTGGAGGAGGAGGTACTTGGAAACTTAGGGCGCCCATTCACTCTAAAATACAAAGGCCAAATCTGCATACTTTTAAAGGTCAGAAATATTGTACTAAATGCCTAAGAGTGGTAAAGAAAATTTTTGTCGTAGTTTCTGCTTAAAGTGCCTTGATCGGAAAATCCGGATAGCCTCTCAAAAATTCTTCTAAGGAAACTGGTTTTTTACCCTCGATCTGAACTTTTTTTTCAGGTAACAATTTAACAATCTTACCGTTCCACTTTGTCCAAGCATTAGGCCAGGGATAAAAAGCTCGGCTCATCCGATCTAATACCTCAACTGATGGGGGGTTATTAATATCAAAGTAGGCCTTAGCTTTTGTCTGATCTGTTTTCCAGGTATAAGTGGACTTTTTGTCATCTTGGGGTCTAAGTTTAATCTCTCCAGCAATATATTGGGGTAATATTTCGAGGAGTGTGATTGCAGAGTCAGCGAAGAGTCTTTCTCGGAGTGCTTTAAAAGTATCGTTCTGATAAACTGACTTTTCTACTTGGAAGAGTATAGGACCATGGTCCATCTCAGAGTCAAGTTTAATCGCTGTGATACCTGTGGCACTGTCTCCGTTTAGTAATACTGCCTGATTTGGAGAGGACCCTCGATATTTAGGTAATAATGAAGGGTGAATATTAATTATCCCATGAGGAAATAATGTAATTAACTCTGAGGATAAAATTTCCCCATAAGATTCTAAGATCCCTACGTCAGCTTTTAATTTCTTTAATTCATCAATAATCTGTTCGGGTTTCTTGTCGAAAATCGGGATCTGATTCTTTTCTGCCCACTCTGAGACAGGGGATGGAGTAACGACCTGCTTTCTACCCACAGGTCGAGGGGGTTGAGTAACAACTGCCACTATAGAGAAATGTTTATGAAGGGCGTTCACGATCGGGACGACATAATCTGGAGTGCCAAAAAATATGATTCTCATATCTCCAGAGACACCTCTTCAAAAACCTCGGCTCCGGTTTTATCCTTACCTACTACTTTGTACAACCGGGATTTTTGTGCTAAAACATAATCCACAAACAATTTGCCCTGCAGGTGATCATATTCATGTTGAAATATCCACGCTTCCAGTCCGGTTAATTTCTTTTTAATTTTTTGACCTTTCTCATCAAGATACAAAACAGTAACTCCGATGGGACGTTTTACCTCACCGTAGTAATCTGGAATAGACAAACAACCTTCAAAAAATACTTTAGTCTTTTTGGAGAAGTTCAAAATTGCAGGATTAATGACGGATCTAAAAGACCCGGACTTAGTTTTACTAACAAAATATTGTCCCCCGTTTCCTATTTGAGTTGCTGCCAAGCCCACTCCTTCTGGATCAGCAAAGGACTTGGTTAATAGCACCATCTCTTTAATGGTTTTTAAAAGTTCCGGGGTAATTTTTTTAACCTGTTTTGTTTTTACCCTTAATCTGGCATCGGGTGCTTTAACAATCTCCATATCTGGTATTTTACCCAAAGCTAGGTAAACGGGCAAGGCTCTCTATTTGACAATGTATCAAAAATATTCTATATTCCGTTCATTATGATAGACCGTGATTTGGAAGATGGGGCAGGGTTCTTGGGTAAAGTAGCAGACACAGGGTTTATATTACTTGATGCAAGTAGGGCTTTTGAATTAAAAACCCGCTTTATACAAGTAGCCAGAAAGAACCACTATCCTTATGGCAGTACAGACATTACTTTAAGAGGGTTATTTTCTACAGTTGAACAACATCACCCACAACTAGCATGGGCTAGACAGGGGCTATCCCACCCAGCTCTGGTATATCTTCCAACCAGGTTGGTAGCAAAGGCTGCCACCATAGCTGGAGCAGCTTTAATAATGGGAGCGTGTGCTGGGGCATACTTAATGGCCTCTGGATCTGAAACTCCATAATTAATCTGTTTTTTTTATAGTGTCTTGGGTAGTTCCTTGCGAATCTTTCAGATTCTTTAGTTTCCACATAAATAATCGTCCTCGGGATTTAACCTTATTGGCATCTTTAACAAAGTTTAAGGCTTGCTCCAAAAGGCTTCTTTCGTAGTGTTTAGCTAGCTTGATATAAAGTGAATAATGCTTGGTGTCTGCCAGAGTCTCAGCCAGATATATTCCATAAACTTGAAACTCCTGGGATAAGTTTTTAGGTCTGTCTTTAAATTTAGTTTCATTAATGATTAAAGATATCTTTTTCATGGTTCTATAGTTTTGTCCTTAAATATTCTTCCAATAAATCTTGTGCCTCTTTATAGTTTGGCTTAAGCTGTAAAGCTTTGATTAGTAATTCTTTAGCTTCATCAAACCTCTGCATGGAACCTAAAACTAGAGCTTTATTGTAGAGCAACTTGGGGTCAGTTGGAGCCAGGTCAATTCCCTGGTCAATTACCTGGAGAGTCTTTTGGATAAAAGTAGGATCGATTAACGATAGGGTGTAATAAGTGCGGGTAGCATTTCTAAACAATGTGGTGTTGTGGGGATGTGTTATTAACAACCTGGCAGTGATAGAAGCTGAGATATCTTTCATTTGTGAAGAGGCAGTGGACTCCTCTGCTTCGAGGGCTACGGCCGAATTGGCAGCAGCGAATGATAGCTCAGATAAATATAGTGGTTCAAAGGGATTTAAGTAAACTGCGGTAACGAGGTTGTTGTAGGCTAATCCGATATCGCCTGAATCGATCTGTTTGGAACTTTTAGCATATAGATGATCGGCTACCCACCACCCGAATAAGTTATATAAAATGATCACGGAAATCAACAGTAACACTACCATGCTGGCTATAATTTTTTTTGTATTATGGAAAAAATTAACAGGGACAGGTGTTAGAGATTTGGGAGTTATGGTAAAAACAAGTGATGGTATCAGAAAAAACAACAGGGCGGTATTTACTACCGAGAAACCAAAAAAGTTAGAGACTAGGTAACTAACATATGACGAAAGTAACGAGATCTGAAGTAGTGTGTAAGAAGTATATGGACGTTTAGTAATCTGTCTGACAGACCACATAATAAATATCAATATAAGTGATAGATAGCTAATTAAACCAAGAGCTCCAGTGGTTGACAGGTAATTTAAGTACTCATTATGTGCCTTGTTGTAAAGATAATCCCACTCTGAGACTAAATTGTGTTCAATAGGTCTAAACTGATAATAAGCATAGGCAAAAGTCTCTACTCCAGAGCCCGTTAATGGGTAGTACTTAAAGATATCGACAGCTCCCTTCCAGACAATTAATCTGATTACTCCCGATTCGGTGCCACCGTTTTCTAGTTGGGTGCCAACACTGGGTTTATTGAAAGATTCGCTAATAGATTCTCGGGTTGGAGCAGAGTTTTTAGTAAATAATGTAAAAGAGGTGAGAGCTGAACCAAAAATTAAGTTAATCATCAGAAGGAGAATAAGTACTAAGAGTAGGGTAATAACGGGAGTTGAAGTGAGCTTAAAATTGTTGCGTAGATTCTGAATAAACCAGAATGATAAAAATACCCCTAGTCCTGCTATAAGCCCTAGTGTTGCCCCTCTTGAGTAAGTGAATGTAAAAGCCAGATAGAGCAATATGACGTATGTGAAATTAAGAAGCAAGGATTTTTTAGAAACAGCGGTCAGCAGGAAATAGATACTTGGGTAGATCAATATGGCTAAATATGAGGCTAACCAATTAGGTTGGCCTAGAGTAGCAAACACCCGGGCTTGAACGTCTTGAATCCAGCAGTTAGTATCCAGTGAACCAGTAAGCAGTAAACAAGAAGGGGAGGCTCCAAAGTGTTCTGGGATGGCCCAAATTGAAACTGCAACTCCACCTAAAATAGCGGTCTTTAATAGTTTGTGAACATCATCTCGGCTGAGGTTTGAGACAAAAGCATAAAAAAGTAGCAGGTAGGCAACAATTGATAAAAGTCCACCATTTTGTCTTGAGTAATAACCCCAGATAGAGAGATGTTGATCAATAGAAAAAATAGTGGAGAGGATTTGAGACATTAAAAAGAGCAAGATGGGAATGTCGAGGGGTGTTCTTTTAAATATTAGCTGTTTTTGATGCAATATTTTCAGCATCCAAACTGTGGTAATCAGGGTAGTCAAAAGGTAAACCAACATCATCTTGTTAAACTCAAATAGTTCAGAGGTTAAAGGCAGCCAAAACAAAGGGGTAAAAAATAGTAGGAATTGGAATAGCGAGATTAAGATTTTGTGAAGCATGTGGTAATTATCCTACCAGACCTGCTTGTTGTTGCCAACCACAAATGTTAAACTCAATTTCACATGTTTGACTTCTTCTGGAAGCTCGTTTCATTTGATATTGGCATTGATTTAGGGACTGTTAATACCTTGGTATTGGTTGACGGTAAGGGAATAGTGGTAAGAGAGCCATCGGTGGTAGCGCTACATAAAAAAAGCCGGCAAATTTTAGCGATTGGTACTGAAGCCAAGCGGATGTTGGGTCGTACCCCAATGGCTATTGAGGCAATAAGACCTTTAAGGGACGGTGTGATCTCAGACTTTGACTCAACTGAGGCGATGTTGCGGTATTTTATCCAGAGGGTACACCAAAATCCCAAAAAAGGATTGTCTATTCCTAAGATTCCTAAACCTAGAGTTGTGATTGGGATTCCCTCCGGAGTCACTGAGGTAGAAAGAAGAGCGGTGCAGGATGCAGCTTTAACTGCTGGAGCCCGGGTTTGTTATTTGATTGAGGAGCCGATGGCAGCAGCCATTGGAGCTGGGCTACCAATTGAGGAACCAGAAGGAACAATGATTGTGGATATTGGCGGGGGAACAACCGAGATAGCGGTGATCTCCATGGGAGGGATGGTGATTAATAGATCTTTAAGAGTAGCTGGGGATGAGTTAGATGAGGACATTATCAATTATATGAGGATGAGGTATGGATTAATTATCGGGGAAAAAACTGCTGAGGATATTAAAATAGAGATTGGTTCAGCGTCACCATTAAAAGAGGAAAAAGAAGCGGTGATCAGGGGTCGGGATTTACAGACCGGTTTGCCAAAATCAATTAAGGTTTCTAGTGTGGAGATTAGGGAGGCCTTAATGGGGACAATAAACCAGATCATCTCAGCTATCTCCGGGGTTTTAGAGGAGACTCCGCCTGAGTTAACCTCAGATATTATGGAAAGAGGGGTGATGATCACCGGAGGTGGGGCATTACTGAAAGGATTTGATAAAAGGTTGGCGGAGGAGACCAAGATGCCAATCCTGGTGGCAGATGATCCATTAA
Organism: Candidatus Daviesbacteria bacterium RIFCSPHIGHO2_01_FULL_41_45; assembly: GCA_001776975.1. Classification (GTDB taxonomy): domain Bacteria; phylum Patescibacteriota; class Microgenomatia; order Daviesbacterales; family UBA10151; genus 2-01-FULL-40-24. The sequence goes on along the minus strand of MFCS01000025.1, from coordinate 85,500 downwards.
CTACAGTAGTCAGGGGTTGTGGCAAGGTTTTACAAAACTTGGATTTATTAACTAAAGTCAGAGTTACCGGTGGATTGAGGTAAAATTATTCCTGGGCAGCGAGGTATCTTCTAATCTTGTCAAATCTATACTGACTGATCTGCCTAGTATCACAGTAGTACTCCAATAATGATCTAATCGAGAAAACTGTAGATAACCAAACTCCAAAGCTTGTCAGCTCCTCCTGCCCTCCCTGCTCCCGATCTAAGATTACAGCTACTCCAGTCACATTAAATCCCTGTTCTCTGGCTACCTGGATCGCTTCTAATTTTGTTCCTGCCCTGGTAATCAGATCATCAATAATCAGAAGTTTTTTCTGATTGCCATCTGGGGTCCCTTCTCTACCAATAATTCTCCTAGTTCCATCGGTATGCTCCTCTTTAGAATATATATCCAGATAGGGTACTCCACTTGCTAGGGAGTAAGCTTTGGCTATATCCACCCCAGCTTTAGGGATTCCGGTACAGACATCGGGTACATGGAAGGAGATGGGGGACTCTTCTAATAGCCTGCCAAATTGTACCAGCATCTCTGGTGGTAGATTTCTAAAATTCACAAAGTACGGAGAAGGAGGGTCGGTGGGTCTTGTTTCATGAATCTTTAGGGCAAATTCTCTGGGTCGTTTGGGGAAATCAATCATATGAACAGGACGGGTTTGGGAGTCAATATAATGGGTTCCATCCGGCCTCAATACAACTCTACTGGCTTTTCCCTGAACAGTAGTGGTTAAAAAGCTGTCAGCAACCTCCCTTTGTAATCGAGAAAATTCAGGGTACATACTTAAAAAGACTATAGTGATAACTATTTTCTCTGTCAATACATCAAAAAACTTTTGTGGTATATTAGCCAGAGTGATACCCACTCATGAAAACCTTACTACTGGATTTTAGGCTATTTATTACCCTGGTTTTAATCTCCTCATCAGTATTGGTTTTAGATAAGGTTGGTTGGTTAAACTTTCCCAAAATAGTTGTCCAAACAGTAACTACCCCGATCCAATATGGAATTTATGAATCAACTAAGGTGGTGGGGCGTCAATTCAGTTTTCTTACCGAGGCCCGTTTTGCTGCTCAACAAAATGTGGCTTTAAAAGAACAGCTAGCAGGATTGGTTTTGGATAAAGCTAGGATACAACGGGAGTTAAATGAATTAACAGCCTTAAGCAATCAGGAGTCAACTTTGTTACCTCGGGCTTATTCATTAATTCCCACAAGAGTAATTGGGGTGGGGAGATACCTAATTCTTGATCACGGCACTGATAAAAATTTACAGCCTGGCCAGGCAGTTTTATATAAGGATCAGTACGTAGGAGTGGTTAGGGTAGTGAGTGGCAATACCTCACAGGTTCTACTGCCCTCTGATCCTGATTCCAAGCTATCAGTTTTCTCTCAAGGGGAGGCAGGTAGGTCTCAGGGAATACTGATAGGTCAATTCGGTTCAGAGATGCTAATGGATAAAATATTGCACCAGGAACCGATAAATATTGGAGATTTAGTTTACTCAGAAGGTTTAGAAGGAGAGCTTCCCAGAGGGCTAATCATTGGAAAAGTGAGTCAAGTATTTACCCGAGAGAATGAGGTTTTTAAACAGGCCAAAGTTGAAGGGGTATTTGACACCAAGAATCTGGACGTTGTGTTTGTAATGGAGGGTGTGTGATTGTACCGATAGTATTGTTATTGTTGCTAACCTTTATCCAATCTGCGTTGTTGCCGTTTGATTTAATTTTAATTGTCATTATAGTCCGCAGTTTTTTAATGAATTCTCGGTCAAACTATTACTTAGCGTTTTTAATGGGGTTATTGGTAGCTTTCTTATCAGGACAACCTTTGGGGATCATGAGTATTGTCTATCTTTTAGTTGTGAAAGTGGTGCACAGTATCCGTCTGGCTGCTTTTGCCTCCCATTGGTCAGTCAGCATCCCGGTAACATTTATTACTGTGATGATTTATTATCTACTCTCTAAATTTTTATTGGGGATTAGCTTAAATCTGTGGTATGTGCCAGTCCAGATGATTATGGTGGTTCCGCTCTATCTTATCATCGGATTTTGGGAGGAGAGGTTTATTGGTAGGTCAGTTATTAAGCTGAAAATATAATGCCCAGAAAAAAACTTGGTTACGCATTCTCAGATGAAGTTGTTAAGAGTGCCAAAAAGTTTGGCCACTTTAAGGATTTTAAAGGCTTGGATTCTGGTTGGCAGGATGGTTTTTTACCAAATTTTCGCCCCAGTTTCATAAAGGATTCCATATCATCCTGGAGGGTTTTGATCACAGCCTGTATCATCTTAATTTCCCTGTTTGGCTTGTTTCTTCGGTTATTTCACCTGCAGATTATAGAAGGAGCCACTTTTCGGGGTTTGGCAGATTCAAACAGGATTCATAGCCGGATAATTCATGCCCCTCGGGGAGTAATTTATGACCGAAATGGTAAAGTTTTAGCTGAGTCAAATCCTGGGTATAGATTAGAGGGAAGATTTGTTGGCCATGATGAGGCCTTAAGATTAGAAGCGACCGGTCATCAGGGCTATGACAAACTGGAAACAGATACTATTAGGTCATATCCGATGAGTGAGGTTACATCTCACATTCTTGGTTATGTTAGTGAGATTACTGAGTCTGAGTTGAAAAGTGATGAGTTTAAGGATTATAAGATTGGTGATAAGCTCGGGCGAGCCGGAGTTGAACAAGTGTATGAGCGCTATCTAAAAGGTACAGATGGGGCTGAGATTATTGAGGTAGATTCGACTGGTAAAAAATTGAGATCCTTAAGGAGGATTGAACCAATACCCGGTCATAATCTTCATCTGTCAATTGATGCCGATTTACAGAATCAAGCTTACAACCGTTTGAAAGAGGCGGTGACCAAAGTAGGATCTTGTTGCGGAAGTGTTATTGCCGAAAATCCCAAAACAGGTGAAATTTTGGCGATGGTGTCTTTGCCTACCTTTGATGGAAACAGCTTTACCGATCCTACTAAGAGTCAATTGGTTAGTGCTTATTTCACCTCACAATTTTCACCACTTTTAAATCGCGCCATAGCTGGAACTTATCCGCCTGGATCTACCTTTAAGATAGCTTCATCTCTGGCTGCTTTGGGAAGCGGTCGGATTACAGCCTCAACTGTTATTGAAGATACCGGAGTGATTAATTTAGGACCCTACACCTTCGCTAATTGGTATTTTACCCAACATGGTAGAAAAGAAGGGATGGTCGATATAGTCAGAGCGTTGGAGCGATCTAATGACACCTTTTTTTATAAGGTTGGGGAGCTAGTGGGTGAAAAAGCGTTGGCTGATGCAGCTAGAAAAATGGGCATGGGGAAAAAGTTGGGAATTGATCTACCTGGTGAAGTTGAAGGATTAATCCCCTCAGATGAATGGAAACGACAAGTGCTAGATGAAGTATGGTTCCCGGGCGATAGTTTACATATGGCGATCGGGCAAGGATTTTTGCTGGCAACTCCACTGCAGGTCCTTGCCCAAACCTCCTATATAGCAGCAAATGGGAAGTTGTATAAACCTTACTTAGTGACTGCTATTAGTCGCTCTGATGGAAGCTTTATTAAACGCATTGTACCGCAACTTCTCTCCGCAGATCTATTTCCCAAAGAGCATCTATTGCTTGTAAAACAAGGCCTTGAGAGGGTGACTAAACAAGGTGGTACTGCCTGGCCGTTCTTTAATTTTTCAATTCCCACTGCTGGCAAGACGGGTACAGCGGAATTTGGTGACCCGAGAGACAGAACTCATGCCTGGTATACATCTTATGCGCCTGTCGACGACCCACAATTATCGGTGACAGCTTTGGTGGAAGCAGGGGGAGAGGGATCAACTGTTGCCTCGCCGGTAGTGAAACATATTTATACCTGGTATTTCAATTCTGACAAGTCTCAGATCAAAAGCTTGGATGTGGCACCGCTTGATATTGAGTCAAGGAGACTTGGTGAATAATGGATAATATTGAGTACCTTTTAGCCCTACATCATGTCAAAGGGCTGGGACCTATTAGGTTAAAATTATTACTCGAGTATTTTTCTGACTCAAAAGTTGCTTGGGAAGCAAGAAGATCAGAGTGGGAAGGGATCAATGTTGCTCGATCAGTCATAGAGGATTGGCAGAGATTAAAGGCTACTTTAAAGCCCGAAAGTCTGGTAGAGGAGTTAAATAAGTCAGGAATTAATTTTGTAACTATTTTTGATGCTGATTATCCAGCTCCTTTAAAGGAGATTCATAATCCTCCAGTGGTGTTATATTTTAAGGGTGATAGGTCGATATTTAATACTTTATGTGTAGCTGTGGTGGGAACAAGAAAGGTCACTGGATATGGAAGCTTGGTTACCCAAAAGTTTACGACCCATCTAGCATCTAACAGATTAACTATTGTTTCCGGGCTTGCCAGAGGTGTGGATACGATCGCTCACCGTGCTGCTTTGGAGGTGAAGGGAAAAACAATTGCTGTGTTGGGTGGCGGGTTAAACAAAATATTCCCTCCAGAAAACGAGAGATTGGTTAAGGAGATTGTTGACGGAGGGTTTGGGGCGGTGACCTCTGAGTTTTTACCAGATGAGCCGTCTTTACCAGGTAATTTCCCAGCCAGAAACAGAATTATCTCTGGTTTATCAAAAGCAGTTTTGGTAACAGAGGCAGCTGAGGATAGTGGTTCGCTGATTACTGCTAGAGAAGCGATTGATCAAGGTCGAGAGGTCTTTGCTATTCCTGGTCCGATTACCTCAGATCAGTCATTTGGAACGGCTGCTTTAATTAAACAAGGTGCCCGGTTGGTTACCTCTCCAGAAGAGATTATAGAGGAGTTGGGGTTAGACCAAATTCAAACCTTAAACTTTAAAAATAAACCTAATTTAGAGCTGAGCGATGTTGAAAGAAGAGTTTTAGAGGTATTGGCTTTGGATAATAGGCATGTTGATGAGATCTGTCGGCAGGTTAATCTACCAGTTTCGGCTGTATCTGCAGCCTTAATAAAGATGGAGATCTATGGATTGGTTAAAAATATGGGAGCAGGGGTGTACCTCAGGTTAGGTTAAAATGTATACTAGATATATGGATCAAAGAACTAAGTTGTTTGTTATGTCATTAATTTTTGTCTTAGTAGTGGGGGTTGGGGTGATGAAGTTAAATGAGACTAGGGTTATTAAAAAAGATGCTTCAGTCTCAACAGCTGATCAAGCAACAGCTAAAGCTAGGGCTTTATATAAGAAGGCTTTATCAAACGGCACAGATTTATCTCAAGGCCCTTGTTTAACAAATGACTTAATGCCAGATTGGGTGGTTGATGTGGTTCATTCGCCCCGAGAGGATGTAGATGATTTATCTCATAATTTATGCCAAAGATATGTGGATGGATTCTCGAAACATATAGTAGAACTAGATCCTTCAGGAAACGTGGTCAGAGTTAGATAATCTTCTTGACATCACTGTTACACTACTCTAGCGTGAATAAAGGGGAAATTGAGGATTATATTATGAAGAATTTAGTTGTTGTTGAATCACCTACAAAAGGTAGGACTCTGGCTAAATATTTGGGTAGCCAGTATCAAGTTGAGGCCTCGATGGGTCACGTCAGAGACTTGCCCAAGTCTGATATTGGGGTGGATGTAGATCACAACTTTGAACCACACTACATCATTCCTAGAGATAAATCAAAACGGATTAACCAACTAAAAAAAGTGATGGCTTCTGCTAAAACGATCTGGTTAGCAACAGATCCTGATCGTGAGGGAGAGGCTATATCTTGGCATTTGTCTGAGTTATTACACAACAGCGAGGGAAAAAGAAAAAATCTCCAAGCTAAAAAGATAGAACAGGAGATTAAGAGGGTGGTTTTTCATGAGATTACAGAAGAGGCCATCAAAGAGGCTTTTCAAAATCCTCGCAGGATTGATCTGAGGCTAGTTGATGCACAACAGGCAAGGAGAGTCTTAGATAGATTAGTTGGTTATAATCTCTCACCTATTTTATGGAAGAAGGTCAAATCTGGATTGTCTGCTGGTAGGGTTCAATCAGTAGCTTTAAAGCTCATTGTGGAGCGAGAGAAAGGGATTGGTTCTTTCAATTCCCAGGAGTATTGGAGTGTGGAAGCGCAGTTAGAAACAGCCAGTCAAAATAAAGAAGCCAGATTTACAGCGGATCTAGTGCAACTAAAAGGGAAGCGGTTGGAGATTAAAAATAAATCTGAGGCTGAGGGTCATGTTAGGGTTTTAGAGAAGGCCTTATATAATATTGCTGAGATAAGCAAAAAAGAGGTCAAAAGATATCCGTCTCCCCCTTTTACCACCTCAACTCTCCAACAAACTGCCTCTAATAAATTAGGATTTACCTCTAAGAAAACTATGATGTTAGCTCAAAATTTGTACGAGAATGGACTGATTACTTATATGAGAACTGATTCTGTTAATTTGGCACCAATAGCTATCTCTGTTGCCAGGCAGGTAATTAAAGCTGAGTATGGAGATAAATACCTACCTACAGGGGCACGGGTATTTAAAACTAAGTCTAAATCGGCTCAGGAAGCTCACGAGGCGATACGTCCGACTGATGCCACAATCAAAAGTTTAGAATCACAGATCATGGAGGGTATGACCAGAGACCACCTTAGACTCTATGATTTAATTTGGAAGCGGATGGTCTCGTCACAGATGAGTGAGGCGGTATTAGAGGTGACTACTGTTAATGTTTCTGCCAAGTCAGAGAGTATAGAATATCTCCTGCGGGCCACGGGTAGTGTAGTCAAGTTTGATGGATGGTTGAAAGTTTATGGTCAAAATGATCAGGATGAGGATCAACAAGAGGAGAAGACGCTGCCCAATTTGGATGCCAATCAACAGCTAAAACTAATAGAACTTATTCCCTCTCAGCATTTTACTGAACCTCCGGCTAGATATACTGAGGCCTCGTTGATAAAAAAATTAGAGGAGCTAGGGATTGGCCGACCCTCTACTTATGCTCCAACTTTGTCAACTATTCAGGAAAGGTATTACGTTGAGCGGGTAGATCGGAAGTTTGTGCCAACTGATCTAGGGATGAGTGTAGCTGACTTTTTAGGGGAACACTTTCCAGATATCGTTGACTATTCATTTACTGCTGAGATGGAGGAAAAGTTGGATGAGGTTGCCAAGGGAGAGAGAAAGTGGCAGCCAATGATGGAGGAGTTTTATAAACCGTTTGTTAAACAAGTTAACGAAACTCTGGAAACAGCTAGTCGGGTAAAATTGGAGATAGTGACGGTTGATGAACTTTGTCCTGAATGCAATAAACAGTTAATAGTTAAATTTGGTAAATTTGGTAAATTTTTGGCCTGTTCAGGTTTTCCAGATTGTAAATTTACTAAAGCTTTTGAAGAAAGGGTGGGCGTTAAGTGCTCTAAGTGTGATGGTGAGGTGATTGTTAAGCGGACTAAAAAAGGCAGGCCGTTTTATGGTTGTAGTAACTATCCAAAATGTGATTTTGCTTCTTGGGATAAACCAAAGCCCGACCTGGTAATATCCAACTGAGGTATTGACAACTTGTCCACATTCTAGGTTATTCTGTTCGCAATAATCATGCTGTCAGTTGAAATACTTAACTTGCCATCTAGTATCGTGGAAGATTGCGCTATTCCGGCAACTTTTGGTGTAATTAGAGCCAGAGAAGTATTGATTCCGGGTAGGTACCTGAAGCAGGTATTTGGGGTCAGGTCTGCACAATCAGGAGTTGGTTATTGGCAGAGGGTTTTAGATTTGGAGCGTCAAGCAGATGATGTGTTTGCAGGTCAAATTAATTTTAGTTAACAAATTATGAAATATATTTTTGTCTCTGGTGGTGTGATATCAGGCATTGGTAAAGGGATAGCTGCTGCCTCCATTGGACTACTGTTAAAATCAGCAGGCTTTAAGGTCTCAGTGATCAAAATGGATCCTTATTTAAATGTTGATGCTGGGACAATGAATCCGCTGGCGCACGGGGAAACTTTTGTTTTAGATGATGGTAAAGAAACAGATCAGGATTTAGGTCATTACGAGAGATTTATGAATGAAAGTCTTGATTCAAGTAATATTGCCACCCAAGGCAGTATTTATTTATCGGTTATCCAAAAAGAGAGAAATTTAGAGTATGACGGAGATTATGTTGATATCCATAATGTGACCCAAGAAATTATTGACCGGATTCATCAAGCTGGGAGGAATAAAAACGCGGATATCGTTTTAGTGGAGATTGGAGGAACTACCGGTGAGTACCAAAATGTTTTGTTTCTTGAAGCCAACCGCCTGCTGAAACTCAAGAAGCATGACGATGTGATTCATATCCACATCAGCTACCTACCAATCCCTAGGACTTTGGGTGAGATGAAGAGTAAGCCCGTTCAGATGAGTGTCAAAGAGCTAAATTCAGTAGGTATTCAACCGGATATTTTACTAGCTCGGGCCGAGGTGGCAATTGATGCGCCTAGAATTAAAAGATTGTCTTTTAATACTGGCATCGAGGCGGAGGATATTATTGCAGCGCCTGATGTAGATAATATCTATAATATCCCGTTGAACTTTGAGGAAGGGAATCTAACAGATAGAATTCTCAAAAAATTAAAGCTGAAGAGAAAAAAGAATAACTTAAAACTCTGGAGGGATTTTGTTAAAAAGGCAGAAAAAGCAGACAAGGTAGTGAAAATTGGCATAGTGGGAAAATATTTTACCTCAGGGAGTGGGGTATTAACCGATTCCTATATCTCGGTGATTGAGGCGATAAAACATGCCTCGTTTACCTTAGGGTATAAGCCAGAGGTGGTTTGGTTAGATTCCGGGAAGGTGGAAAAAAATCCAGAGCTTTTACAGGGTTACCAGGGAATTATTGTTCCAGGCGGATTTGGAGCCCGGGATATAGAAGGAAAGATTTTAACTGTTAAATATTGCCGGGAGAATAACCTGCCTTATTTTGGTCTTTGTTATGGATTACAGATGGCGGTAATTGAATACGCCAGAAATGTCTTGGGATATCTAGGAGCCAATAGTACCGAGATTGATCCTGATACTAAATATCCGGTGGTTCATGTGATGACGGATCAGCAGAAAAAGTTGCTAAAAAAAGACTATGGTGGGACGATGAGACTTGGGGCTTGGGAGTGTAAGTTAAAAACTGGGACTTTGGTGCGAAAACTTTATGGAAGACCAAAGATCTCAGAACGTCACAGACACCGCTTTGAGTTTAACAATGATTTTCTGAAGGAGTTTTTAAAAAACGGTTTGGCGATCTCGGGAACCTCACCTGATGGAAAATTAGTGGAGATAATAGAGCTTAAAAAACACCCTTTTTTTGTGGGAACCCAATTTCATCCAGAGTTAAAAAGCCGTCCTTTAAATCCCCACCCGTTATTTTTAGGTTTCATCCAAGCTGCCAGTAAGGTACATTTGCCTACTTGAAAATATTGAGTAGTTTGTATAACTTAGTTAGACTCGATTATGCCAAGAATAAAAAAGGCTAACATCAATGGCTTGAATATGTCTGGACCCAGCAACTCCGATATATTGCAGTTTCTAAAACAAACAGTTTCTCAAAAAGAGTCGAATAAGACTTCGCTTTCAGCAGGTAACTTAACAGGAACTTTACCTGATTGGGCCATCCGGGAGTTGATTAAAAAGGGAGTGATTAAAATTGATCCCCTTCCAGAAAATTGGGAGTTGGAGGTAGATGAGGTAACCATAGATTTTCATTTAGGGAATGTTTTAAAGGTTTTTAACCGGGAAGGGTTGGACACTATTGATACTAAGCATGCCAGTAAAGCTGATATAGAGGAGATGATGAAAACAGTAGTTTTAAAACCGGGACAACCCTTTATTCTCACCGAGAATGATTTTGTGATAGCTACTACCAAAGAGAGGTTAACTTTACCGGACAATATAGTAGGCCATCTTAATGGTAAATCGTCTTTGGCCAGAATAGGGGTGGTGGTTCATTCAACAGCTGCTAGATTTGATCCAGGTTGGGATGGGGCGCCAGTTTTAGAGTTTGGTACATTTTTAAGAGGTAAAAAAATTGTCATTTATGAGGGTGCACCGATCTGTGCTTTCTCATTTGAAAAGCTAGGAGCTTCAGTGGACAGAAGTTATATGGAACGCCCAACCAGTAGATATGGGGGGAGTAATACTCCGATTGTGGCAGATGAACCAGGGGTTAGAAAGGTGAAAATTTAGATGGCTGTTTTGGGGTTAGATCAAGTATTAAAAAGAATTAAAAAAGATAAATTGCTGGAGAATCTAGGAGCTAGGGAATTAGAGAACCCGGAAGGAGTGGGGGTAGATTTACGGTTGGGATCAGTCCACAAAATTATCAAAGGTGGAGCTTTTATAGAAGCTGATGGGAAGGTGGGGTTAGGAAAAAGAAAAGGGGTTACTACCAAAGAGATATATAGATTTGATCCAGACTCGGATAATCAAAAGACGTTGACAGTTAAGCCAGGGGATTATTATTTAGTGCAAACCTGGGAGAGTTTAAATACCCCACAAGATTTAATGCCGATAGTTTATGTCAGGAGTAGTCTTTTTAGGGCTGGACTATTGTTATTAAACACTAAAACCGATCCGGGTTATCAGGGCGGGTTAACCATGGGGTTAACAAATTTAGGACCTTTTCCGGTCAAACTTCAATTAGGAGCTAGGATTTGTAATGTGGTATTTTTACAAATTTCAGGCAAAACTGTCTCCTATCGCGGACAGCACCAAGGCGGTAGGGTCTCATCCCACAAAAAGGAGCAACAAGTTTAAGATGGCTAAAGAGTGTTTCGCTATACCGAGATCTAGCTTAGTTGAAGCAGGATTTATTCCTGCAGATTGTGATGGACAATCTTTATATCAACGATTGGATGAACGGGGCACTCTACGAAGTTTTCTGAATTTAGCACATAGAGTTGGTGAGTATCGTCCAAGATATGGCGAACAAAACGTAGAAAATGATTTATCGTGGCAACAACTGATTTTGGTAGGATATGTTATTCGTCCAGATAATAGTTTTTTAATGTATCAGCGAGGTGGTGGTGGGCAGTATACTGAGACTAGGCTAGCTGGAAAGATTTCTTTAGGACTTGGAGGACATATTGAACCAAGTGATCTAAAACTGGGAGATTCTTTTTATAGGGAGATGGATGAAGAGGCTGAGGTAAGGGTGGGTGGACAGCCGTTACAGTTCATGGGTACTGATGGAAAGTTAGATTTAAGAGCGATGAAAAAAGTTATGAAAATTACCCCTACTGGACTGATTAAGGATGAGACTGATGAGATTAGCAAGGTTCACATAGGTTTGGCTTGTAGGATTGACCTGATATTACCCAAAAGTGAGTTGTTGGTTAGGACAGAGGGAGGAGAGAATGTTAGATATCTGTATACTACTCCTGCTGAGTACTTAGCCCTATCCAGAGGTGGACAGATTCAACCAGAGGCTTGGAGTCACGTTTTATTTAGAGAGGAGATTGCTCCCAGTTTGGGAGTAGTAATGTAGTATGTTAAAGACAAAAGCAGGTAATGGTGTAGATTTACATAGCGAGACTGAACATCCGGAGCATCAATATTTGAATTTATTAAAAGAGATCCTAGAAACGGGGTTTAGAAAAGTTGACCGAGGGACTGGGGATGCCTCCTATTCTTTATTTGGTCGTCAGATAAGGTTTGACCTTTCAAAAGGCTTTCCACTCTTAACTACTAAGAAGGTGTTTTGGAAAGGGGTTTTGCATGAACTGTGTTGGTTTATAAAAGGTGACAGCAATATTAAATATTTACTGGATAACGGGGTTCACATATGGGACGATTACCCCTACAAAATTTATAAAAAATTCTGTGAGGATAATATTTTACCGGTTTTAAGTAAAGATGAGTTTATTGAAAAAATTACCAGTGATGCAAAATTTTCTAAAAAATGGGGAGAGTTGCCGAGGATTTATGGAGAGCTTTGGAGGAAGTGGCCAACCAGAACGGAGGGGAGAACTATTGACCAGTTAAAATGGGCGATCAATGAGATTGTTGAGGATCCAAATGCCCACAATTGTATCGTTAATTCCTGGAATCCAGAGTACCTTTATACTATGGCATCTTATGAGGATGCCTGCCGTTTTCCGATCTGCCATAATATGTTCCAAATTAATCAAATTGATGGAAAGCTGTCACTCCATCTTTACCAGAGAAGTGCCGACATCTTTTTGGGGGTACCGTTTAATATTGCTTCTTATGCACTGTTAACTATAATTTTGGCAAGGGTTACTGGTTACGAAGTAGGTGATTTTGTCCATACTTTTGGGGATGTTCATATCTATGAAAATCATTTGGATCAAGCTAAAGAACAGCTAATCAGAATCCCAAAACAGTTGCCAACCATCCAACTAAATCCGGCGCTCACCACACTTGAGGATTTTCAGCCAGAGCATGTTCAACTATTAAATTATGATCCCCACCCAGTTTTAAAAGCCGAGCTTTCTGTCTCGGGTGGATTATTTGAAGGAAAACCTAAAACAATTTAACAATGAGAATTTATGTATGCCACTCCAGAAATTATGATTTCCAAAAGTTAACATCCTACATTGGAGGTGGGAATAGGTAATTAACCCGATGTTAGAAGCTAATCAACACCCGGTGTTGCCACAATGAATCAATGATTAGTATTATTGTTGCTGCTTCTGAAAATATGGTGATTGGGAAAAAAGGAGGGTTACCTTGGTACATCCCAGAGGATTTAAAAAGATTTAAAAATATTACCACTGGACACCCGATTATTATGGGTAGGAAAACTCATCAATCTATTGGCAGACCTTTACCAAACAGGACAAATATTATTATCACCAGGGATGCAACATATAAAGCAGAGGGGTGTATTGTAGTGAACTCTGTAGAGCAGGCTCTACAACAAGCTCAAGGTAATCCTGGAGCCCAGGAGATATTTATTATCGGTGGAGGTGAGATCTACCAACAGGTAATGAATAAAGTAGAGCGGATTTATTTAACACTCATAAAAGGAGACTTAGATGGTGATGTTTATTTCCCGGATTATTCTGGGTTTAATAAGGTAATAGAAGAAGAGAATCATCAATCAGGAGATTACAGTTATAAATATATGACTTTGGAAAGAGGCAGTTAGCCAGGTAACACTCTGTTTCTTAATGTATGTAATAGATGAGCTTTGACTAAAGATGCGTCTCCAGAGATTTGCAGAACTTCTCCCATTAACGAATTAAACCTCATGCGATCAAAGTCTACAGATATAATCTGTAAGGTCGGTTTTTCTTTCGGGGTAGATTTAGTGCCCTGGGGAACAATAAATAAACACTTAGCGTACCTTAGATCTGGTGACCGACTTTTATGTCTTTTATACCAGGAGTATTTGCGCCTATAATTCCCAAGATCATCATGAAGTGTCATTTCACAGGCCCCAATTGTAATAGGTATACCTGCCATATCGCGGATAATTAGTGCGTCATGTGGAGGGACTGATCGGAGGGTGTCTAATCCTAATCGGTGTTTCTTTTTGGGTATATCAGGGTATAGAGTATGAAAAATGGTAAGGGTATGCTTGGGTGATAACACCGTCTGATTCACAGGTTGTTGCTTGCTTAGTTTATAAAATGCTAAGTCCTGGAAGACTCGTCCGCGCAGTTCTTTAAAAAAATATTCCCAGACACTTGGATTAGACAACGCTGTCCTGCATGAGGATGTTTTCAAATCAGCTAAAATAGATCCAAAAAGTCTGGAGGCCAAAAAACCGTTAAAAACAGAGTGCTGACTAGTGAAATCGTTTATGGGAATAAAATCGCGCTTGTTTTCTTCTTGTTGAAGTCTGAAAAGATCGGCAATTTGACCAGTTAAACAAATCTCAGGCATAAATTTAAAGTTTATTGCTCCTACCTTAAGCCTTTTTAGTTGATTGATGCAATGTCTTGATTTTATAGGCTTGAGTTTGATAGAATGACCCTTATCTAACATCCAGCGTTTTGTTTTCCTGAATATTCATACGTTGGAGGTGTTGAAGGAAAACCTATGCCAAGTACCATTAAAGTTCCCACCATGCAAGAGCTATTGGAGGCCGGTGTTCATTTTGGGCACCAAACCAGAAGATCTGACCCTCGGATGATGAGGTTTATCTTTGGTGAGCGCGATGGGGTTCATATAATTAACCTGGAACAATCAGAGGCTAAATTAAAAGAGGCCTGTGAGTTTGTTTATGATTTAGGTAAAAATGGCAAGGTCTTGTTGTTTGTAGGAAGTAAAAAGCAGGCTCAACCATTGATTGAAGAAGCTGCCACCAGAGTTAAGGCCCCCTATGTAACCTTTAAATGGATGGGGGGGTTGTTAACTAATTTTGATGAGATCAAGAAAAATATCAACAAACTAAATGCCTTAAAAGAGGAAAAAGCCAAAGGTGAGCTAACCCGGTATACTAAAAAGGAACAACTGCTAATAACTCGTAAATTGGTAAGGTTTGAACTTCAATGGGGTGGGGTGGCCAGTATGGAAGGAATCCCAGCAGCCATCTTTGTTGTAGATTCAGTGGGGGAGAAAACTGCAGTAAATGAAGCAACTAGGGTGGGAATTCCGGTGGTGGCCATCTCTGACTCTAACTCTAATCCTTTAATCATTTCTCACCCAATTCCGGGTAATGATGACGCTACTAAATCATTAAAGATTTTAATAGACGCTGTGGCTGACAGCTATGGCAAAGGATTACAAGATGGGGGTATCGTTGTGGGAACAGTTAAGCCAGCTGATTCAGAGTCAAAACCGGAGGAGACAGTAGGTGCGGTAATTGCTACAGAAGTAGCAGTGGCTGAAGAAGAAGTTGAGAAAAAAGTTTTGGCGGAGTCAGAGCGTAAAGTAGTCTAAATATTCATGAGTGTAAATATTGAAGACATCAAAAAAATTAGAGAAGAAACTGGGGCAGGAATTGCCGATGTCAGGTCTGCGTTAGAAGAAGCAGATGGAGATGTGGCGCAAGCTAAAGAAGTTTTAAAGAAAAAAGGCCTGGATAAAGCAAACTCGAAATCAGACAGAGAGGTTAAAAATGGGGTAGTTGAGGTTTACTCACATAATGGTAAGGTTGGGGTTTTACTAGAACTTTTGTGTGAGACAGATTTTGTGGCCAAAACGGATGATTTTAAAAATTTAGCCCATGAGTTGGTGCTACAGGTAGCTTCTATGAACCCTTCAACAGTAGAGGAATTATTAACTCAGGAATACATTAGAGATAGTTCGTTAACAATTGATATTTTGGTTAAATCGGTGGTAGCTAAACTGGGTGAGAATATCCAAATAGGCAGATTTGAACGGATAGTCTTGGGACAATAATTGTAAATAACGAATAGTTCGTAGATAATGAGGTTATGGATCCAGTCCTTATTGAAGCACACCAGCGAATCCAATCAGCCCTAGAACACTTAAAAGTGGAGTTATCATCCATCAGAGCTGGTAGAGCCAACCCATCTTTGATTGAGAATGTTCCAGTCTCAGCTTATGGTGGCACAATGAAGTTACTGGAGGTAGGAACGATTAGCGCTCCCCAACCAAATTTATTAACTGTCCAAATTTGGGATGTCTCAATCTTGCAGGATGTTATAAAAAGTATTCAGGAGGCTAATTTAGGTCTAAATCCCTCTAATGATGGAACATTAATCAGACTACCCATTCCCCAGCTAACAGAAGAAAGAAGGGTCGAGTATATCAAGTTATCACATCAAAAAATGGAGGGAGTGCGGATTGAGGTGAGACAGATTAGGCAGGATATTAGGGAGGGTTGGGGTCAGGAGATGGAAAGTAACGTCTTTGGGGAGGACGAGTTTGATCGAAGAGCGAAGATTCTTCAGGAGTTGATTGATAGAAGCATCGGTATTATTGATGAGTTGGGAAAACAAAAAGAAGCTGAGTTAATGCAAATTTAATGTTAGTAAGTATTGTGGTTTTTGCTATTACCTTACTAGTTTTGGTTGTTTCCCATGAGTTGGGACATTTTTTAGTGGCTCGTAAGTTTGGGGTAAAGGTATTAGAGTTTGGATTTGGAATTCCTCCCAAAATTTGGTCCAGGATGTTTGGTGAAACGAGAGTATCAGTTAATGCTTTGCCGATCGGAGGGTTTGTCAGGCTTTTGGGTGAGGACGAAGCAGACAAGATTGTCCGTAGCGACCCTAGATCGTTTGCGACCAAACCAGTAGGACAAAGAATCTTAATAGTTGGGGCAGGAGTGGTAGTTAATCTGGTTTTATCCTGGATGTTATTTTACATAGTTTTAATTAATCAGAACTGGAGAATAATTTACCCAACCCTGGAATCAGCTGTGGTGGTGGCAGAGTTGAGTGATAATTTTCCTGCTAAAGAAGCGGGTATAAGAGTGGGAGAGAAGATTACCAAGGTTGATTCGGTGCAGATAGAAAATGTCGATACCGCTGTTAGATTAATCCGTTCTCAGGCAAATAATCAGGTGAGCTTAACGCTCTCGGATGTTGACGGTAAAACCACCAGAGTGGTAGAGGTAATCCCAAAGTTGATGGAAAACGGTGAAGGTAGGATTGGGGTGGCTTTTTCCCCGGTCCCATTTAAGATATACCAAACTCCCCTGGAGAAATTTTTCTCAGGTATTACTTACTCGTTTGATATAACCCGCTTAACCTTTCAAGGTTTAGGAAGATTAGTTTCTGATGTTGGGCAGGGAAACTACAAACAAGTCTCAGCTTCAGTGGCTGGACCCATTCAAATAGGGGCAGTAGCTCACAATTTTGTCTCCAATGGTTGGCAAGCGACCATACCTTACCTGTGGTTTGTGGGAGTGATCTCTCTAACTTTAACTATCTTTAATTCTTTGCCTTTCCCGGCTTTGGATGGGGGCAGAATATTATTTATGTTAGTAGAGTTGATTACCAGAAGAAAAATTAATGCTAACCTTGAGAAGTGGGTGCATACTGTTGGCATGGTGATTCTATTAACCTTGATGGTACTGGTCGCTTTATCCGATATCTACAAATTCCTGGTATAGTGTAGTGGTAGTCTCTGAAATTATGGCGAAGCTGCTCAGTCTATTGCTTTTGGTGGCGATGTTTGTTCTGTTGATTCCAACGGGATTAGTGTTAGCTTCGCAAAATGCTGTTCCAGGAGATGCAACCTATCCAATCAAAAGGAAGTTAGAAGACGTGATTATTGCTGTTTTTTCGGTTCATCCGTCTACCAGAGCCTATTTTAGAGTAGATTTTTCCCAAAGGAGGTTTAAAGAGTCAGCAGCATTATTTACCAAAGGTGATAATACCAGGGCAGTTGAGACTCTTCGAGAGTTAATATCCCAAACTGATATCGCCACATCTGAGATTATAAATTTACAGAACCAACAGCAAAAAAAAGAGTTAGCCAATAAGATGTTGGAGGAGTTAAAAGATAGACGAAAAAAGCTGGTAGATATTCAATCACAAGTATCCCAACAACCAAGTTCTACCAGGACAGAAACCGTCCCTGCAACACCCACCCCCCCACCAGTTTTAATTCAGGTTCCTCAAAGACAGGGAACAGAGGTGGTCATTATAGTTATTACAGCTACACCACGTCCCATTCCCCGCTCGACTATTACCCCAACTCCCAGACCAAGTACAGCCCCACAGGCTCCCGTAGTTGTAATTCCTGCTGGAACTCAGCCTTCATCAGGTCCGGTGGAAGAAGCAATTGATAATATAGATACTGCCATTGGAGTACTGCAACCACTTGCCAACCTTCTGCGGAGTAGTACTCCAGCTAATACTCCAACCCCGATGCCTCAACTATCAGCCACCCCAACCCCGAGAGTAATTAGAATTTTTACCCCAACTCCCAGACTTGCGACACCTACCCCAACCACTGATGGCTCAGGGTTTAGTTTGGTGGGTGATGAGCTGGCCACTCCTACGCCTCGTCCTTCAATAACACCTACGCCAGCCTTTACCTACCCCGGGTGTCCACAAGGAACAAACTCGGCTCAATGTATGTCAGAGGCAGAACAGGCGGGTTATCAAAATCAAACTAATGCCATCTGTTATGATAGCGCTGGAGTGGCCCTAGCTTATATTTGTTTACAATCTTGTGGTAGCTGTCCTCCCTAGATAAAATCCTTCTAAAAATGTAAGATTACCTGATGAGATACTCAACAATTTTCCCCAAGACATTAAAAATGGCTCCGAGTGGAGCTGAATCCATAAACCACCAGTTATTAGCTAGGGGTGGATTTATTGATCAATTAATGGCCGGATCTTGGACCTTGCTCCCTTTGGGTTTGCGTGTGGTATCAAAGATAAACCAGATTATCCGTCAGGAATTAAACAGCACAGGCGCTTGGGAGGCTCAACTTCCTTTACTACATCCCAAAGAAATCTGGTCGAGATCGGGGAGATGGGATGACCCAGCGGTAGCTGAAATTATGTACCGCTTAAAAGATCGCTCCGAACGGGAGTACTGTTTATCGTTTACTCATGAAGAGATAGTGATGGATTTGTTAGGAAAGTATAATTTGTCTTATAAAGACCTACCAATCAAAATTTATCAGTTCTCTACTAAATTCAGAAACGAGCTGCGAGCTAAATCCGGTATCTTAAGAGGCCGAGAGTTTTTGATGAAGGATCTATATTCGGCTCACGTATCCTTGGAGGATCTGGAGGTATATTTTGCCCAAGTGAGAGAGGCCTATTTAAAGATATTTACCCGGATGGATTTGGAAACTAGGGTGGTCAATGCGTCTGGAGGGGTGTTCACGGAGCATTTTACTCAGGAATTTCAGGTTGAATGTGACGCGGGGGAGGATATGGTGTTATTTTGTGAAAAGTGTGATTTTGCTGCCAATGTAGAGGTAATAAAGAGTAACAACTGTCCTGAGTGCAGTGGTCTTTTAAAAGAAGTTAAGACAGTGGAGGTAGGACATATCTTTACTCTGGGTACAAAGTATGCTGCTAATATGAATGTTAATTTTACTGATGAAACAGGAAATAAAAAACCTCTCTGGTTTGCCAGCTATGGAATCGGGGTTTCCAGGCTTTTGGGAGTTTTGGTAGAAAAATTCCATGATGAGAGAGGGATTATCTGGCCGGAGAGTGTGGCCCCATTTAAAACTCACTTAATTGGGTTGGATCTGGAGAACGAAGAGATTAAAGCACAGGCAGAAAAAGTTTATCAATTACTGAGCGCAGACGGTGTGGAGGTACTATATGATGATAGAGTCGGACTCTCAGCTGGTGAGAAGTTTTCCGATGCCGATTTAATAGGCGTTCCTTACAGGCTAGTTGTCTCTAAAAGAACCCATGATCAGATTGAGGTTAAAAAAAGAGCAGATAAAAATACCAATTTTATGAGTGTAACTGAGTTGTTGGAGCAGATCCGTTGATTTTACAGCTGAATTCTGCTAATCTTTACATTCGGAAAATATGATTACTAAAAATATAACCAATTTACCAAAATCAGTTGTTGAGGTGGCGATCACTGTTCCCTGGGAAGATATATCTGCCAAATGGGATGAAACTTTAACTAGATTATCTCAAGAGGTTGAGATTCCGGGTTTTAGAAAAGGCCAGGCTCCACTCAACATGGTGGAGAATAGTATCGGTAATAAACTACAAGATGAGTTTTTAAAAGTAGTAATGCCTCAAATGCTGGTTGAGTCTTTACAGGGTAGTACTGTGGTTCCCATTAATTACCCCAAGTACCAACTAACCTCATTTTTTAAAGGACAATCTCTAATCTTTACAGCACAGGTAACCAACCGTCCCGAGGTAAAGATCTCAGGGGATTACAAAGGACTCAAGGTGCAAAGGCCGGAGCTAAAAGTGATTGGAGATACGGATAAAGATAAGGTCATTGAGGATTTATTCAAACGATGGAAGGTTAAAAATCCAGTTGCTCAGAGCTCCCAAAACGGTGTCACTAGTGGTTCAGTATCTTTTAATCAGCCTCAAGCCAGCACCCCTCAACCGGTAATTTCGGATATCCCAGATGATGCTTTCGCTAAATCCATGGGAGCTCAAAGTTTAGAGGATTTGACATTAAAGATCAAAACTGACCTAGAGGCTGAAGCCAAATATAATAATGAGTTGGATTATGAAGAGGCATTATTACAAGAGGTGGAAAAAATTACCCAGGTTGATATTCCGGATGTTTTGGTTGAGGATGAGTTAAACAGAATGATGGTGTCACTACAAAGACGGGTATCAGATATGGGGATGTTAATGGATGATTATTTAAGATCACAAAATGAAACTTCGGAAGGGATTAAAAATAAATGGAGACCCCAAGCAGAGAAAAATGTGCGGATGGAGTTGGGTTTAGCAGAGGTTGCTAGACTAGAAAACGTAGTCATCTCTGACGAGGAGGTCCAAGCTGAGATTGATAAAATTCAGGACGCTAGGTTAAAATCACAATTTGAGTCCCAAGAACCAAGACTTCACTTGAAACATAACCTTAGGCAGATTAAAACCCTAGATTTACTAAAAAAACTGCTAAAGCCTGCTTAATAGTAGTCTAAGTCAATCTCTCGTTAGGCTCAAAGATCTTGTAATACTCACCCTATTGGGATTATAATTGCCCTACCTTAAAAAGGAGGTGTTTTTATTTTTTATGAGTATTATAGTTAAACGTGGCCCAAACGATACCAATGATTCGGTGATTAGGAAATTTCAAAAGCGTTCTGCTTTGGAGAATGTAGTGCAAGAGTATCGGGATAGGGAGTTTCACAAATCAGCTTCTGAAAAAAGGCAGGAAGTCAAAAAAGAAAGAATGAGAAAGATTATGCGAGCAAAGCGTTACAATGTTTGATAAGCTTCAGCAGGATCTAAAACAATCTATTCTTGATAAAGATGATCTTAAAGTCTCAACTTTGAGGTTGTTATTGTCTGAGATTTATAATGCCCAAATTCACAAAGGTAGTGAGTTAGTTGAAGTAGAAATCCAATCAATTATCCAAAAAGAGGTCAAAAAAAGAGCGGAATCGGTCGTAGCTTTTAGAAATGGAGATAGAGAAGAGATGGCCAAAAAAGAGGAGAAGGAGGCTGACATTTTAAAAACATATCTACCGGAACCTTTATCAGATATGGAGCTGGATGCTTTAATTCAGGAGGCGATCACCCAAACCAATGCTTCTAATATGGCTGATATGGGAAAGGTTATTGGATTGGTGATGACTAAGGCTGGAGCTCGGGTCGATGGAGGTCGGGTCAGCTCTTTGGTAAGGGAAAAACTCCATGGTTAACATTATTATAAATGGTGATTCCAGATATAAAGTTAGTAAGACAGTGATTCAATCAGCGGTAGTTTCAACTCTTAGTAATTATGGAACCCATGGAAAAGTAGAGGTTGAAGTATCAATAGTTGGGGATAGAAAGATGCATCAGTTAAATAGAACTTACCGCGGGATTGATGCAACTACTGATATTCTCACTTTTGCTTTGGAAGATCCTACCCCTCAAAATATAACTCAGCAACGCTCAGTTGGTTTTATTTCATATCCAGACAACTGGTTAAGACTTGGTTCGGTGCTGATCTCTTATCCACAAGCCTTGAAAGATGCAGCAACGGATGGTAAATCAGTAGATGAAGAGATATCTTTTTTAGTAGAGCATGGCTGTAAACATTTGTTAGGAATTCATCATAGTTAGGGGTACAGTTTGATTCATTGTATTTTATTGGTAAACGCTATAATCTAGCTACTAAACCCTAAACTTATGGTTTTTTATCGAAAGTATCGTCCTCAATCTTTAGATGAGTTAATTGGTCAAGAGCTAGTTAAACAAACTTTATTAGCAGCTCATGCCTCTGGAAAATTAGCTCATGCCTATCTTTTTTGCGGTCCCCGGGGTACTGGTAAGACCTCAACAGCCAGAATCCTAGCTAAGATGGTGAACTGTTTGGATGAAAAAAATGCTCCCTGTAATAAATGTGAACTCTGTACATCCATCACTGATGGCTCCAATTTAGATTTAATTGAAATTGATGCTGCCTCTAACCGTGGGATTGAGGACATCAGATCTTTAAGAGAAAATATTAAATTAGCTCCTGCAAAAGCTAAAAAGAAGATCTATATTATTGATGAGGTACACATGTTAACCAACGATGCTTTTAACGCCTTGTTAAAAACTTTAGAGGAACCACCCTCTCATGTTCTATTTATATTAGCGACTACCGACCCGCAAAAAATTCCCCAAACGATATTGTCCCGGGTTCAGAAGTTAGAATTTAAGTTGGCGAAGGTTGAGGATATATTACAGGACTTAAAGAATATAGTTAGCAGTGAGAAGATAAAAATTGCTGATGAGGAACTATTATTGGTGGCGCAAGCTGCCCAAGGTAGTTTTAGAGATGGAGAGAAGCTTTTAGACCAGCTGTCTTCGATGGGTAAGATAGACCGGGAGACTTTAGAAAAGATGCTACTTGGTTCGTCCTTTGATGCTATCGCCCAGCTTATTGGTAGCATCGCCAAGAAAAATACTACAGATTCCTTGAGAGCCTTACACGAGCAACAATCATTGGGGGTGGTTGCCAAAGATTTAAATCTCTCACTTTTGGAACTATTGCGCCAGTTAATTTTAATTCAAAATGACTTGGGAGAAGAATTGGTAAAAATAGATGTTGGAGTGCAGAAGTTTGAAATATTAGTAAATTTGTCTAAGGAATTTACAACAGCGGATTTAATAAAAACTTTGGACAATCTTCAAGAAAGTTTGGAAAAAGGAAAATTTGTGCCTATTGCTTATTTGCCTTTGGAGGTAGCGGTAGTTAAAAGTTGTTTAGAAACTAAAGATGTGAATCAGCAGGTCTTACCATCTGAGCATGTTCAAGAGTTAAAAGAAGAGGTTCTAAGTGTTGCGCCGGCTATTATTGTAAGTGAAACGAGTAATATCGAAATTAACGACTCTTTAGATCTGCAAAAAATTGAGGAGAGATGGACCTATATTTTAGAGACTGCCAGATCTTTTAATTATTCATTGGAGGCCTTGTTAAGATCTGTGAAAATAGCCCGCTGTGAAGAGAAGCTAGTAGTAATAGAGGTTCCCTATGCTTTTCACCAACGAATGCTAGAGGTTCCAAAATCCCGGGATATGTTGGAGTCAATCTTATCTGATATTTTATCTCGTCCGATCCGCATCTCAACTATTTTGGCAAAAAGGTCTGTAAAACGCGAGGATGTTGCCAATATTGAGGTGGCAGCCGATGATGAGTTGGTCAGGCTTGCTTCGGAGATTTTCTCTGCTGATGCTCCAAACTGATTCCATATTGCAAATTACTTAAAAAGCCTTTAAGGTATAAGCCATTGTGTCCAAAGTTTTTGCATTAATTAAAAAAGAGGCACACCGCCAAATTACTGGCTTGGAGATGATCCCTTCTGAAAATTATGTTTCGGAAGATGTCTTGAAAGCTCTGGGATCTATTTTAACTAATAAATATTCTGAAGGATTTCCCGGCCGTAGATATTATGGCGGAAATGAGGTTATTGATGAGATAGAGGTCTACGCAAGCGAGTTAGCGAACACGCTATTTGGTACCAAAGCAGCCTTTGTTCAGCCATACTCAGGTTCTCCAGCCAACATGGCAGCCACAATGGCTGTTTGTAATCCAGGTGATGTAGTGATGGGGTTAGCTTTGACATCTGGGGGTCATTTAACACATGGGGCTAATCTATCCTTTTCCTCGATTTTTTATAAAGCAGTTAACTATAACGTTGGGAAAGATGGCAAGATTGATTATGATAGTCTGGAAAGGTTAGCTAAGCAACACCAACCAAAACTTATCTGGGCCGGCACCACAGCCTATCCTTACAAATTGGATTATGAAAAGTATGCTGCGATTGCTGATGCGGTGGGGGCTTATCTAATAGCGGATATCTCTCATATCTCAGGCTTAATTGTGGGAGGAGTACATCCAACACCAGTTAATCATGTCCATATTATCACCACAACTACCCATAAAACATTAAGAGGTCCCAGGGGAGCCATGATCTTGGTGACAGAAAAAGGGTTGCAAAAAGACCCTGATTTAAAATCAAAAATTGAAAGGGCAATAATCCCGGGGTTACAGGGTGGTCCCCACAATCACCAAACAGCTGCCATTGCGGTTAGTTTAGAAGAAGCCTTTAAGCCATCGTTTAAAAAATACGCACTACAAGTTGTGAAAAATGCTGCAGTTTTAGCCAAAGAGTTAGGGACAATTAGTGAGAATCATTTAGTGCTCAAGGATCTGTCTGAGTTGGGATTTGGTTTGGGTTATCAGGCTCAGGTAGCTTTAGAGTATGCTGGGATTACGGTTAATAAAAATACTATTCCAGGAGATAAGGCCTCGCCTTTTTACCCTTCTGGGATAAGGCTTGGGACACCAGCTTTAACCTCCAGAGGGATGAAAGAGGCTGACATGATAAAGGTGGCAGCATGGATTAAAAGAGTTTTACAAGAGATTAAAGGCTTGGATTTGCCAACAGAACAGGAAAAGAGAAAAGATTTCATAAAAGATATTAAGAAGCTATTAGTCAAAAATAAAAATCTTCAAAAAATTAAAGCTGAGGTAGAAGATTTTACTAAAAAATACCCTATCCCGGGTTTATATAAACATTATGGAACGAAGAATAGATTGTAGGGCTTTGGCTGAAAAACACCAACTGGCGTTAGTGAGTCATCTGCGAAGTTTTAGATCTAGTAGGGCGCCCAGAATAGTCAGTTTCTGTAACACTGAGAATGGGCCTTCTGTGAGGTACACTCAGATGAAAAAAAGCAAGGCTGAGGAGGTAGGTATTGAGTTTAGGGTAGAAAATTATAATACCAAAACTCTTTACAACGATCTGCAGGATAAAGTTAATCAATATAATCAATCTGAGGTAGTGGATGGAATTATGGTTCAGCTACCCTTACCGCTGGATTTAACTGTTTTTCGAAGTGATCTGTTGAGGTTAATAAATACTGATAAGGATGTAGATGGGTTGACTGAGGAGGGACAAAGGGTTTTTTTGCCGGCAACAGTTAAGAGCGTAGTCTCGATATTAAATGCTGAGGTTAAAGGGTGGCAAGAGCAAAGAATTGGAGTGGTAGGATCAGAAGGAGAGGTGGGCAAACCCTTACTAAGATTTTTGGAGCAATCTAATTTAGGAGTTAAACCCCTAAGGATTGATAGAGGACAAGGAGATCTTGACCATGACTTAACACTGTGTGGTATTGTTATCTCCTGTGTGGGAAGGGAAAATTTAATTAAGGCCGAGATGATTAAAGAGGGAGCGGTGTTAATTGATGTGGGGTTAGGGGATTTTGATGTGAGCTGTTTTGCCAAAGCCTCTAAATATACAGGAAAATTTGGAGGGGTGGGACCGATGACGGTTATCTCTTTAATGGAGAATGTGGTAGAATCTTTCTCTAGGAGAATATAAATAATTATGGGTATCATGGATAATTTAAAACAGTTGGGAGACCTCAAAAAGATGAGGGATCAAGCCATGGAGGTTCAAAAACTATTGGCCGGGATTAAGATTACTGTGGAGCACAAAGGTGTGACTGTAGTCATGACCGCTGATCAGAAAGTAGTCTCCATAAGTGGGGACAATAATTTGGATAAAGTTGCTGAAGCGGTAAATGAGGCACTTAAACAATCCCAAAAAGTAGCAGCAGAAGAGATGAAGCCCTTAATGGGTGGTATGGGTCTCCCGGGAATGTAATTAAAGTGCTACAATTCCTGAGATTATGGCATCAGTCCCCAAAGTAGTTCAGAGTCTGATAGAAGCTTTTGAAAGATTACCTGGAATTGGTCCCAAAACTGCCCAAAGATTAACCTATCATCTGCTTCATGCCCCGATTGAGGAAACCAAGGCTCTCGCTCAAGCAGCCGTAGACTTGAAAGAAAAAACCGTTATCTGTTCAGTATGTTTTAACATTGCCGAGGTGGATCCTTGTGAGCTGGATACTGACCCAAATCGGGATAAAACAACCCTGGCAGTGGTAGAGGACCCACTAGATGTATTAGCTCTAGAAAGAGCTTCATACAAGGGGTTGTACCATGTCTTACATGGATCGATCTCACCTTTAGAAAATATTGGGCCGGAGGAGTTAAAAATTAGAGAGCTACTACCCCGATTGAAAGATGGAAGTATTAAGGAGATTATTTTGGCCACTAACCCAACCATGGAAGGAGAGGCTACAGCGATGTATATTGATCGTTTAATCTCACCGTTGGGGGTAAAGGTTACCAGGATTGCCAGAGGTTTACCGGTGGGAGGAGATATTGAGTATGCTGACGAGACAACCCTCAATCGTGCCTTAGAGGGAAGAAAAGCGTATTGATGTTATACTCAAGATATGGCTGATGGAGTTAAAGGGGCAACTATCCAACTTGCTACTGATATTGGTGAAACTATCATTAAACCAGTAACTGATGAAATTGGCAAGGCCTTAGAAACAGGGGTCAGTACTGTTATTCATGGTCCACAACAACCTTTGGTTGATCCTAAAATCCAAGCTCAAAAAAAGGTTGATGAGGAGAAGAGAAGACAGTGGGCTTTAAGAGTTATTGATTGGAATAAAAAGTTGACAGATGATGCTCAAAAAATAAGGATGCAAAACCAACAAAAAAAGATCGAGGAGTCGCAGGTTAAGCAACAAGAGGAGCAGGTTAAGCAGTACAAGGTGGAGGAGAAGAAAAAACAGACTCCATCTGCTCTGGCAGTAAGAAACACTACCGAGAGCAGAAAAGGCGTGGGAGGGTAGTTCTTATTTGCGTTTCTTACTATTATAGGATATAATTTCTCTATGTTTTCTGAATTTGGAAATGTAAGAATAAGAATTAGTAGAGAGTTTCAGCTTAAATATCCACAGGTAGCACCAGTTTCTCTATTAGAAAAAGTTATGTTGAGTAATTGGGAAAGACCCTTGCTAGAAACTCATGCTAGAAGTTGGCTATCAGGTATAGGTACCACAGCTCATAAAGCCATGCCAACATCTGTCCGCGTTGATTCAGGTAGGACTGTAGTTCCAATTGATGTTTTAGCGAAACACTTTTCTGGTAACGAGGGGGGTGTTTTAGCTGATCGGGAGTTTCGTAATACAGAAACAGCCATATCTCGAGGTGTTAATGTTCCACCTCCGCTTGCTTTGATTACACTCGGGAATACAGACTCTTTTTTACTAACAGCGCTTATGAGATCAGTCCAGCCATTAAGTTTAAAGCGTATTGATTATAAAATTACTGATCTTCGAGTTTTTCCGCCAGACGAACTCCTCAATTTTTATCTTAACGCAATTGCTGAGATGCACGATTGTGGTGTTGTTCATGGAGACTTACATTTAGGAAATATTGGAGATCAGTTTAGCGAGGAAGAATCTATTAGACCGATTTTTTTTGATCTTGAAACTTCTACAATATTAGCCGATGATGATTTTAGATGGAAGAGGTTTCACACTGGCTATGGGTATGGTCAAGAGAGACAAGCTAGATTTGATGGGTTTGAAACAGCAGCAGCTCGTGACGTGGGTACGTTTTGGCTTATTTACATCACTCTGGATTTCCATATAAAGGAAGAATCCTTATTGCAGAGGCATCCAGGATGTATCGGGGGTTTAGAGAAAACTCTGCAAGTGTTCTAAATGGAAGAGCTTTGAGAAGCAACATAGAACATAGTTTTCAAAAAACATTGGCTTCGATAAAGCACCACGCACAATAATTATCAATCCCGATAACAAACAGTCCCATAGTTTGATTTAAGTTTTCAAATTTGATATTATTAACCAATAGCATCGACAGAGAGTCGATTCTTTAATTTAGAGTATAAATATATGCCAGAAACAATAGTGCAAAAAGGGGTTCGACATCTTATAGATGGGGACTTGAGAATAGAGACCCTAGTAAGCGGTGGTAGACAGCTAGCGGGACTAGTTGAATCATTAAGGGAGAAAAGTGGGGTCTTAGTGGGACCAACTGTTATTTGTGATTATGCAGGCGTTCCAGATTTAACGGTCGCAGATTATGGTTTAAAAATTCCTAATGTTATACCCGGAGGAACCCCTCATACAATCCCTTTTCGAATTTATGATTATCCTATGTCAAGTAGAGTAAGGATGGTGGTTACTCCGAGAGATAAAAAGTGTCTAGATACAGTGCATTCTATGAGTTTAGACCGGGACGCTTTTGCCTATTTTACTGGGCCAACCCACAACGAAAAGGGATTGCCGGAAGGATTACCCAATAATGGATTTTATTTGGAAGGAGCAGATACGGTCGTACCCTTTAGACCAGTTCCCGAAAATGAGAGAAGGGGCGCGTTTGCTATTGATAATTGTGGAGAGCTTGTGATGTTGACTGATAAAAAGAAGGAGCAAGCAGTATCCGATAATTTTAAAGGTTATAGGGCAATGGTTGGCTGCTCAAATTATTTTTCGGGTGCAGATAAATGGATAGCGCCAAATATTCCAGCGATTCTAGGTAAAAACCACCTCTCGTATTTATTGCAGTATGAATTAGGTTCTGGACTAAGAAGGACCTGTTTTGTAATTACTCCGGTTGTGATCTCGCTAACCACTTTCCGTAGAGTAATCGAAGGATATGTTGATTTTGTTTCAGGGATAGATTATATGGCTCTTGAGCTTGAGTACACTGGATCTTCGGCGGCAGTTAAATCGGTTTTTGGTGGAATTGAGCATTATGGTAGCGGTAGTTTTAATGAAAGACGAGACCATTACCTAGTAGCCCCAACGAACTAGTTCAGATCTGTTAAATGCGTGGAATGGTGCTTGTTGAAGAACCCGTTCGTTTTGCTCACCTTGGAATGAATGGCCACAATCGGAGACGATAACTAGCTGTTTACGAGAGGCTGCTGTGGCTAGGTCGTGATATATGTAACCTGCGCGAGCACCTACAACTTCATCATCTTCTCCGATTATGGTATAAACTTCACCAGTAAACTGACTCAGGCTTTTTTGAACTGATGTTTGGGGCATATCTCCTGAAGGTGCAATAAGTAAAATTCGTGATACTTTTTGATAAGAAGCAGCTAAGGCGGCAACTGCACTGGCACCAGATGAATAGCCTATCAATAATAGATCGGGGTTGGTAGTACCTGAGATGAGTCTGGCACGACGAATAGTGTAATCTATGAGCCGAGAAAGATAGGTTGAGGGTAAGAAAAGTTCAGATCCAGGGTTGTTCGATCTAACAACCGCACCTAATTTTTGCTGATACATCAAATCTGCAAGCCGTTTATAACGACCACCAGGTCCATCGCAATCCTCACCAGCACTAGGAAAGTTAATGATTATTCGATCGGAATCTAGTGGGCGAACCATAACAGTCAATGATAAGGGTTGTTTTTGGATCGGTCGAAGATAAAGTTGAAGCATCTCTGGATCATTGGGTTTTTGCATCCAATGGAGAGTGGTTGTGAAAGTTGAAAGTGAAGCTCTTGATTCGTGAGTACTCATAGCCTGAATACTACCAGACTAATTGGATTACTTCAAATTTTTTGGCGCACTTGTCTATCAGAATAATTATCGTATACTAGAGATGTGAATTTGCGGATTTTTAACTCTCTGACTAAAACCATTGAGGAGTTTAAGCCTTTAAATCCTGCCAATGTAACATTTTATGGTTGTGGACCAACTGTATATGACCATGTCCATATTGGAAACTTAAGAAGTTTTGTTTTGTATGATCTTTTAAAAAGGGTTTTAGAATTTAATAATTTTCAAGTCCAGTTTATAGAAAATTTAACGGATGTAGACGACAAGATTATAAAAAGATCCGCCGAGATGGGGATTTCACCTTCTGAGTTAAGCGAAAAATTCAGTAAAGTTTTTTTTGATGATATCTCAAAATTAAATATTTTGCCCGCCAATAATTATCCAAAAGCTACAGAACATGTTAGTGAGATGATTAAGTTTATTGAAGTTTTGCTAGGAAAAGGTCTGGCATATCAGGAAGCGGACGGATCAGTATATTTTGATGTTTCAAAATTTGCAAATTACGGAAAATTATCGGGAGTAGATAAATCGCAGATCAAAAGTGGCACCAGAATTTTGTCTGATGAGTATAGTAAAGATGACGTTCAGGATTTTGCTTTGTGGAAAATGGTTAAAGGTAGTGAGGTGGGTTGGGATTCACCTTGGGGTAAGGGTAGGCCAGGTTGGCATATCGAGTGTTCAGTGATGTCTCAACAATTTTTGGGGGATACAATTGATATCCATGCTGGTGGGGTAGATTTATTATTTCCTCATCATGAAAACGAGATAGCTCAAAGTGAGGGAGTAAGTGGGAAATCCTTTGTTAGGTATTGGGTGCACGGTGAACATCTGTTAGTTGATGGGGCTAAGATGAGTAAATCTCTGGGTAATTTTTATACCCTGGTTGATATTGAGAATAAAGGGATTGATCCTTTAGCCTTAAGGTATCTATTTTTAACAGCTCATTACCGAGATAAATTAAATTTTACCTGGGAGAGTTTAACTGCTGCTCAAAACGCTTTGAATAACTTAAGGGAGACTATCAGAAATTGGGATCAGCCGGTAGTTGGTTGTGCAGAGCACGAGCAGAGATTCACAGAAGCCTTAGATAATGATCTAAATACAGCGCAGGCTCTGGCTATACTATGGGAATTAGTAAAGTCTGATTATCCAACCTCAGCTAAAGCAGGGTCGCTGCTCAAGATGGACCAGGTTTTGGGACTAGGGTTAGCAGAGTTTGTTGCTAAAAAAATTGATGTTCCAGAAAATG
Organism: Candidatus Daviesbacteria bacterium RIFCSPHIGHO2_01_FULL_41_45; assembly: GCA_001776975.1. GTDB lineage: Bacteria > Patescibacteriota > Microgenomatia > Daviesbacterales > UBA10151 > 2-01-FULL-40-24. The sequence continues at coordinate 54,786 of MFCS01000025.1, read as the reverse complement.
TTATGGAGTTAGTTAGCCAACGGGAAGAGGCTAGAAAGAATAGTGATTACCATAAATCAGATCAACTTAGGAAACAAATTAAAGATTTAGGCTTTGAGGTTTTAGATACACTTGATGGATCAAAGGTCAACAAAATTAACTGATCATGAACTCTCCACTTGCTGACCGGATGAGGCCAACAACTTTATCGGAAATTATTGGACAAGAACACATCATAGCTCCGGGAAGATTGTTGCACCAAGCCATAAAATCCAAACAATTATTCTCGATGATTTTATGGGGTCCTCCAGGGGTTGGCAAAACTACCCTAGCTAGAGTGATAGCTATAGAGGCTGGAACTGAATTTAAGGAGTTTTCGGCTGTAACTACCTCAATTATAGAATTAAAAAAATTGTTTGAGGATATTAAATCCACCAAAAATGATCCAACCGTATTTGCAAATTTTAAAGCACCGATTATTTTTATAGATGAGATTCATAGGTTCAATAAAGCCCAACAAGATGCTTTTTTGCCTTATGTTGAAAACGGTACCATAGTTTTAATTGGGGCTACTACTGAGAATCCCTCATTTGAGATTATCGGCCCGTTGCTCTCCAGGACAAGAGTTTTTGTCATGAAGCAACTTGAGAGAGATCATCTGCTGGGGATTATTAGTAGAGCAATCAAGGACAAAAAAAGAGGATTGGGAAATCAGAAAATTAAAATAGACAAAAAGGCCCTTGAATTTTTAACAGAAGGAGCAAATGGGGATGCCAGAAAGGTTTTGAATACCCTAGAGATTGCTGCATCGTCTGCAACTCTCATCACTCAGGAGGTGGTTGCAGAGGCACTGCAGAAAAAGGCTTTAATTTATGATAAGGCAGGTGAGGAGCATTACGATACCATCAGTGCTTTTATTAAATCGATGCGGGCTTCAAATATAGATGCAGCTTTATATTATTTAGCCCGGATGGTGGAGGCCGGGGAGGATCCTTTATTTATTGCCAGAAGGATGGTGATCTTTGCCTCAGAGGATATTGGTATGATTCAGCCGACGGCCTTAGTTGTTGCCAATGAAGTTTTTCGGGCTTGTGAAACCATTGGTTATCCCGAATGTCAGATTAACTTAGCGCACGGTGTAGCTTATTTAGCCTCAGCCAAAAAAGACAGGTCAGCGTATGATGGATATTTTTCTGCTGTAGAAGATGTTAAAAGATATGGGAATTTACCGATTCCTTTAATGGTCAGAAATGCTCCCACAAAATTGATGCAAGATTTAAGTTATGGAAAAGGATATGAGATGTATACTGAAAAAGATCTCCTTCCAGAAAAACTAATGGGAAAAAAATATTTTCCGAAAAAAGAAATACCTTAACTTATCTTCTCCGATCTGTTAGACTTCTAAAGTTTGTATGGTTAATCATAAAACTAAAACACTCAAGAACGGTCTGACTTTGATCACCGTTGACCTCCCACATTTAGATTCGGTAACTACTTTTATCTCTGTTGGTGCTGGATCCAGATATGAAACCCGTAGGGTAAATGGAATCTCTCATTTCTTGGAACACATGTTTTTTAAAGGGAGTAAAAAATATCCGACAGCAGAGGAGATCAGTAAGATAGTTGATTCAATTGGAGCAATTAATAACGCTGCTACTGACAAAGAGATTACCTATTATTGGATTAAGTCATCAGCAAAGCACCTGGAAACTGCCTCAGATATTTTGTCCTCAATGTTGAAAGAACCACTGATGGTAGCTGAAGAAATAGAGAGAGAAAAAGGGGTGATTTTAGAGGAGATGAGAATGTATAGGGATGATCCGGCCAGGTACTCTCTGGATCTTTATGAGATGTTACAGTTTGGGGATCAACCATTAGGTTGGGAGGTTATTGGTACAGAAAAAGCAATAAAAAGTATGAAAAGGGAAGACTTTTTGGAGTATATAAACTCCCTCTACTCACCGGAAAACATGGCTTTAATTTATGTTGGTAAACTCCCCAAAAACATAGAAGATATTGCCCGAAAGTATTTTCTAGATTTACCCAAAGCCAGACGTTCTAAATTTTTACCATACAAACAGGTTAAACAATCTAAACCAAAAGTCAGCATCCATTATAAAAAAACCGAGCAGGTTAGTTTGGTTTTTGGGGTTGAGGCTTATGATAGAAACAATAAAAAAAGATACGCAGCCAGTTTGTTGTCTACAATATTAGGGGAAGGTATGTCTAGTAGATTATTTATACAGATTAGAGAAAGGCGAGGTTTAGCTTACCGAGTGAAGGCAGCATATGCCCCATATGTTGATAGTGGGGTATTTATTGTTTATGCCGGATTAAAGTTAGAAAAAATTGAGGAGGGAATTAGAGTGATTAAAGAGGAGTTAGAAAAAGTAGCCAAAGAGGGGGTAACTAGTGAGGAATTACAAAAAGCCAAAGAGATGGAGCGGGGGCACTTGGCCCTTAGGTCTGAGTCCACCAATTTTTTAGCTACCCATTTTGGAGTAGAGTTTGTTTTGGATAGAAAGATAGAGACATTTGATGAATATTTACAACAGATAGAAGCGGTAAGTTTGGAGGAGATCCAAGAGATAGCCAAAGAGTTGTTTAGATCTGAGCGGTATAATCTGCAACTAGTTGGCCCCTTCAAATCCCCAGCTAAATTTGAAAAAATATTAAGTGAGTAATCCTAAAATATAGGGTAAAAATATAATTATCCCAACAGTTGTAGCGGTTATTGAGACAATTAAAACAGCACCAGCGGAGATATCTTTGGCTAATTTGGCTCCAGGATGTTCCTTATTAGTAAAGGAATCAACTACTGCCTCAATTGAGGTATTGGTGAGCTCTGCAGTCAAGACTAACCCGATTATGGTAATAATTGCGGTCCACTCTAGTTTATTAATCTGAAAAAACCACCCTGCCAGTATAATTACAAAAGCTACAAAAAAATGAAATTTTAAGTTCGGCTCTTCAATAAATGCCGAAACGATACCCCGAAAAGCGTATTTAAAAGCAAGAATTCTGCCAGGTTTCCTAGATGGTTCCATATTTTAGCGGGACTTTTCCTGAATCATGTTTTTAAACTGAGTAAAGTTAGGCATCCCCGCTAGTTTCTCGCCGTTGATAAAAAAGGTTGGGGTGGCGTTGATTCCCAAACTGATTCCATCAAGTCGATCTCTTTCTATCTTGGATTTAAGCTGTGGACTTTCAATATCCTGGCTAAACTTATCAATATCTAATTGGATCTTGCCGGCATAACCCAAGAAAACCTCTTTGGGGTTGCTTGACTCTGACCAATTGGCTTGATCCTCATATAAGAAGTTGTGCATCTCCCAGTACTTTCCCTGGACTCCAGCTGCTTCAGCAGCCAAGGAGGCGATAACCGCATTTTTATGCAAGGGTAGTGGGAAGTGGCGAAAAACAAAATTAACATCAAGAGTCATAACAGACTTTACTACCTGATGGGCACTGGCACAGGCTGGGCATTGGTAGTCTCCAAACTCAACTAAATTAACCTTGGCTGAGCCAGTGGCTGTTTGATAGCTATCATTTCGGATCAAATTAGGGCTATCCGTTGTAATAGTAGCTGTGGGGGTAGTGATTGACCTGTTTAATAAAAATACCCCTCCTGCTAATACTAATGTGGTGACAATTCCTATGACTGAAAGAATTTTAGCGTCGGTACTCATTTTGACTTTCTGGATAATATCATTATTAAGGTAATGACCGCAAATGACAGTAGCGATAAGAGCGGAATGCTAACAAAACCAAACCACTCGATAAACTTACTGATACAAGAAATGCCCAGAGTACAAGGAGCAATATTCTCTGGAATTATTGAGTAATACAATAGATTGTGGTAGGAAGCTACAGCCATACCAGTGATTGATAATGGTAATACATAATAGGGAAGATTCTTGTCTTTCCTTAATATACCGACAGCGATAATTAATACCAGTGGATAAAGTATAATTCTTTGGTACCAGCACAAAACACAAGGAGGAAATTTAAGGATCTCGCTAAACACTAAGCTACCAACAGTGGCAACAACTGAGATAATCCAGGCTAAATAAAAAAGTGATATATTTTTAGACAGCATGTCTCTCCAAGAGTCTAATTAAAGCATACTCATGCCAACTTAGTCCACTCTTAGTATATTTTGAGGCTTTAAATTTACTAAAATGTGGCACTAAGATATTTGTTTGATATGTCTCAATCACTGTAGGGTGAATGTAATAATTTCTGCAAATCTTGGCGGTATTGTTTAAATGAGTTGATACTTTTTTTACAGCAGCATGGATATTTTTCAGAAGTCCCCGCTTATCTTCTGGGAGACCTATTTCATAAAAGTGAACTGCGCAAATATCACTAGCCCCCCAAGTTCTAAAATCTTTGGCCGTAAAATCTTCTTTAGTGACATCTTTTAAAAAATGATTTACATCTTCAGATGTAACGGTGTGTTTACTGCCGTCTTCTTCAATATATTGAAACAACTCATAACCCGGAAGCTCAATACAGCGTCTGATAGTTTTGGCGATGGTGGGATGGCCAACCTTAATTAAGTGGGCTACTCCGCTTTTACCGATAAATCTAAAGATAATCTTGGAACCATCAACATTGGCATGTTTATTTCTGAGGGTGGTTAATCCAAAAGAATGGTTTTCTTTGGAATATTCGTCGTTGCCAACCCTAATAAAGGTGTTTTCTAAAAGCCAGACAACGGTTGCTAAAATCTTGCGTTTATCTAATTTGGGAACACTCAAATCATACTTAATTTTGGATCTGAGGTTGGGTAAAGATAGTCCAAAATCAACCATTTTAGAGAATTTATTTTGCTGACAGATTTTGGTCCATGATTTATGATAGATATACTGTTTTCTATCTCTATCATCAACTCCTGTGGCTTGAAGGTGGGAGTTCTCTAGAGGTGATACCCAAACATTTCTCCAGGCTGGAGGTATCGCCAGGCCACCTATTCTTTTAAGAATTTTTGGAGTAGAGATTTTACTGCCCCTCAGGTCATAATAGATAAATTTATTTTCTACTTTATGCCGGAAATAACCTGCATTTTGATCAGAAAAATACTTTAATCCTTCTTCAGCTAGTTGTGATTTAATGGCAGGATCAGTGGATAGACTCACCATATTATATTAACATCTAAATCGTGATATTTACATTTGTAATATACTTTGTCATGATGAACAAAAGGGGGTGATGAGACAGATGAAAAGTTTAGGTACATTAGCAAATTGGCTTTTAATAGTTGGAGGTTTGAATTGGGGACTAGTAGGAGTTGCCAATACAAATGTGGTGACCATGATACTTGGTGATGGATCAATGTTGACAACATTGGTTTATGTTGCTGTTGGAGCCTCAGCAGTATATGTTGCGGCTAACTCCTTAGGTAAGGGGTAAGTGTAATTATTTCTTGGGTAGCACAAATGTTCTTTGTGCTACCTCTAGTCATAACTACGCTTTAGTAATGAAATTCGGAGGTGGGTGGGTTTACAATTCGTTCTTCCTGGGGGATATTGTTTAGTAGTTTTACCTCTTCATCAGTTAACTCAAAATCAGCTGTATTAAAATTCTCTTCGATATGTTTGGGGTTTGAGGATTTAGGGATGGCTATAATTCCTCTTTGCATGATCCATCTTAAGATAATCTGGGAGGGGGTTCGACCGTGCTTCATCGCCAACTCTCTTATGGTATCTAGCTCTAAATCAACTCCTCTGCCAACCGGAGAATAAGCCGTCAATTTAATATTATTTTGATCACAGTATTGTTGAATAGCTAACTGATTAAAAGTGGGATGGAGCTCAATCTGATTATTTACCACCTTGAAGCTCTTGCTTTTAATATCTTCCAGATGATGGATAGTAAAATTGGATACACCAACCTCTTTTATCTTTTCCTGTTGCTTTAACCGCTCAAAAGCCTCTAAGGTTTTTTCAATTGGGATATCTTTATTGGGCCAATGGATTAATAGTAGGTCAATATACGGAATGTCCAGTTCAACTAAATATCTATCACAACTCAATAGGACATCGTCGTACCCTAAAAGAGAACGAGGAACCTTGGTAGTAATAAACAGATCTTCCCGTTTGACTCCAGAGGATTTAATTGCCTGCGCTACCTCAAGGTGGTTACCATAGCTATCAGCAGTATCAATATGTCGGTAGCCCACCCTTAGGGCGTGTAAGGCTGAATCAACACAATCCTGGCCCTTTAGTTGCCAAGTTCCAAAACCCAGAATTGGTATATCCATAATAATAGATATTAACCAATCCTGGATAGTTTTGAAAGTACCGAAAATTAATTAATTATCTTCGGTCTCGATAGTTGTCGTTTCTTGGCCTATCTTCTCTAGGTTTAGCAATAGAAACTCCCAGACGTCTGCCTTCTAAAGACGAGCCATCTAAGCTTTTAATTGCTTCCTGAGCTGCCGCTTGATCAGCCATCTCTACAAAACCAAAACCTTTGCTTTGGTTAGTAAATTTATCAACAATTACATTAGCTGAGATAACTTGTCCAAATTGGGCAAATAACTCTTGTAATTTTTGACTATCAATGGAGTACGGAAGTCCGCCAACGAATAATTTTGTCATGATTTTCCTCCTTTCGTAAAAGTTAACTGATAAATGTCAAAGCTGTACCCATCTTACCGGCCCGTCCGGTTCTGCCAATGCGATGGATATAGTCTTCGTAAGTTTCTGGAAGCTCGTAATTTATAACATGAGTGACATTATCAATATCTAACCCCCTCGAGGCTACATCTGTAGCCAAAAGAATTTGAATCTCATCATTTTTAAAGCTGTCCAAAGCCCTTTGACGTTGACCTTGTGATTTATTACCATGAATAGCACCGATCTTAAATCCTCTAAAAGTTAACTCCTGGTACAATTTTTCAACACCGTGTTTAGTCCGACCAAAAATCAACACTTTTTTGAACTCTTCTTGTACTAACAGGTCGTGTAGTTTACTAACCTTTTCTGCCGGATTTGTGACCCGAACAACGTCTTGATCAACGTTTTCCGAGGTGTCCTGATTTTTGACCGATATAGTAATTGGGTCTTGCACAAATGATTGTAAAACTCCCTGAACCTTTGAGGGTATGGTGGCTGAGAAAAATAATGATTGGCGGGAGGAGGGCATTAAAGAGATGAAAAATCTAATATCATTAATAAAGCCAATATCCACCATTAAATCAACCTCATCTAATACAATACTGCTGTAATCTTTTAAATTAATAATGTGACGCTGAATTAAATCTTTAAGTCTGCCAGGGGTGGCGATTACCACCTGGGGTGATCTTCTGATCTCTTGAACCTGTCGGTTAATATTAGCCCCCCCAATAATAATGCAGGAGTAAAGATTCATGCCTTCTGCAAAACACTTAAATTCATCCCGGATTTGTAAGGCTAGTTCTCTGGTAGGAACGATAATCAAGGTTTTTTGGTGCTGATTGAGATAAAGATTGTTAATTAAGGGAATTAAAAATGCTGCAGTTTTACCACTTCCAGTAGAGGCTAGGCCGATTAAGTCTCTTCCTTCAAGTATGGGGTTGATAGCTTGGTCTTGGATGGGGGTGGGGGTGGTGTAGCCCTTGTTAGTAATGTTAGATTTAAGCCTTGGAGTTAAGTTAAAATCAGCAAAACTGTGTTGGATAGTCTGTTCATAGGCAGTTAGACCCTGAATAGATTTTCGGATAAATAAGCTGGGATCGTTAGGTAGCGACCTGATGCGGAAGTTATTCCTTCTTTGGCCTTGAAAATGGCCACCTGAAGTTGGTCGGGAAGATCCGTAGCTACGACTGCGATTATATTTGTACATATTACTTAAGTCTTCTTGTCCCACAAAAAAGCGAGACCAAGAAGAATAATTTAGTGAAACAAGAAACAATAAGAATTAAAATTAGGATTGCTCCGAATAAAACTTAAGGAGCTAGAATGAAAATAACTCAACGGAGAAATTAACGAACAGCTCAGGATTCTGAATCCACTAAAAAGAATCATAACACATAACCTATAATTTAGCAACAATGGGGTTGCAAGAGTTCTGTAAATATAGTAATCTGAATAAATGTCTGATCAAGAAGCATGTCCCAAGTGTGGTGCACCTTTATCTCCAATAAGTGAAACTCCAACAGGGCGGAAACTCCAGCGGTGTAGTACCGGGTCTTGGAATAAAGAAACCAGACAGTCTGAGGGTTGTGATTATGTTAAATGGCTTCAGGTGGAACCACAAGCGTTAGACGAGAAGTGTCCTAAATGTGGGGCAGCTTTAGTTATGCAGGTGACTAGATTTGGCAAAAAGATGAAAAAATGTAGTACGGGTGGGTGGGATGCTGCTGCCAAACAAGCTACCGGTTGTGATTTTGTGGAATGGATCAACGGTAGTAGTGAACCATTAGATATAACTTGTCCTCAATGTGGAGACAAATTAGTTTTGTTTACCACCTCAAGCGGAAAAAAGATGGAGAAGTGTTCAACCGCTGGTTGGGATGCTCAAAATAAGGCAGCTACGGGTTGTACTTATGTTCGTTGGCTCAAACCAGGTGAGGTTCCAGTTGGCAATAACGGTGAAGAGCACCTACCCCCACAAGAGTAACTCTTTCAAAGATTCTGATACAATAAATTAATGTTGGAAGATGCTGGTTATTCAAAAACGACAAAAGAAGTTTTTGAGACTCTTGACTCAAGTGCAGATGGATTATCATCCGATGAAGCAAAAAAACGTCTTGAAAAGTATGGGTTAAATAAGTTACCAGATGCAAAAGTAGACAGTTTGTTAATTATCTTTCTTCGGCAGTTCCAAAGCCCGCTTATTTATATCCTCTTTGTTGCCAGTTTAATTGTGTTTTTAATGAAGGAGTTTATTGATGGTTCCATTATTTTGTTTGTACTTTTCTTTAACGCCATAGTTGGCACAATCCAGGAAGGTAAAGCACAAAACACACTGCTTGCACTTAAAAAATTTGCAGAAACTAATACAAAGGTTATTCGTGATGGAAAAGATCTTGTAATCCCTGATTATGAGGTTGTACCTGGGGATGTAATAATTTTACAGGAAGGAGAAAAGGTTCCAGCAGATGCCAGAATAATTGAATCAAATAACCTGACAGTTAATGAAGCTGCCATGACTGGTGAATCCCAGCCAGTTTATAAATTTGATGAGGTATTGTCCACCATAAATTTACCAACTGCTGACCAGAGAAATATGGTTTTTAAGGGAACAAATATTGTGGCTGGCAACGGAAGAGCTGTTGTAGTTGCCACAGGGTTAGGAACAGTACTTGGTAAAATCTCTAAAGAAATTGCTGTTATCAATACAGAAATACCTCTTAAAGCCAATATCCGCTATCTAACCAGACTAATTATTATCACTGTAGCTACTATTTGTACTTCTATATTTGTCTTGGGAATTTTATTGGGCCATTCAATAAGGGAGATGTTTACCACTGTTGTGTCCCTTGCAGTATCTATCATTCCAGAAGGACTGCCTATTGTGATGACGCTAGTTCTAGCCACAGGCGTTTGGAGGATGAGTAAGCGTAATGCTTTGGTTAAAAAACTTCAGGCAGTTGAAGCATTAGGACAAGCTAGAGTAATTGCTGTTGATAAAACAGGCACTCTTACTAAAAATGAGATATTACTGCAAGAAGTCTATGTTGATGGCAAAACATTCAAAATAGAGGGTGAGGGATATAAACCAGAAGGAGGGGTAACTTTAAATGATGATAAAATTGACCCTCTCAATCATCCAGAGTTACTTTTAGCAGGAAAGTTGGCAGCCTTTGTTACTAATAATAGTGTTGTTTTTGATAAAGATAGCAGGGAGTGGGAGGCGACTGGCGATCCAACAGAATCATCACTCTCTGTTTTTGCTCGAAAGGTGGGATTTCACAAAGATATTTTAGAAAAAGAGTCTCCCAGACTTTCTGAGATACCGTTTGATTATAAAAATAAATATCATGCTGTCTCACATAAGATCCATGGAACTATTGATTTAACTGTTCTTGGTGCTCCTGAGGAGATTTTAGAATTAACAACTAAAATATGGCATGAAGGTAAGCCTCATCCTTTATCCCAAGAAAAGAAAAAAGAGCTTGAGGCAATGTTAGTCAAAATGTCTCAGGAAGGGCTAAGGGTTCTGGCCTTTGCTTTGAAAGGTAATGTCAGTGGTGATATTAAACTTAAGGATGTGGAAGAACTTACCTTTGTAGGTTTCTTTGGATTAAAAGATACCCTACGCCCGGAAGTTCATGAGGCCATGCAAAAAGCTATCTCCGCTGGAATTAAAGTGGTAATGATAACTGGCGACCATAAGATCACAGCAGAAGCTATAGCCAGAGAAGCTGGTATTTACCATGAAGGAGATACCATTCTTACGGGAGAAGATATAGACTCTCTGTCTGATGATGAATTTGCAGATATGCTTGATAAAGTATCTGTTTTTGCCAGGGTTACACCAGAGCATAAATTAAAGATTGTCAGAGGGTACAAAAAACGGGGGGAAGTTATAGCTATGACTGGAGATGGGGTAAACGATGCTCCGTCACTGGTAGCAGCGGATTTAGGGGTTTCCATGGGTAAGATTGGTACTGAGGTGGCAAAAGAGGCTTCAGATATAGTTTTACTTGATGACAATTTTGCTAGCATTATTGCAGCTATTGAAGAGGGACGGAGTATCTATAAAACTATTAAAAAAGTTATCCTTTATCTGTTCTCAACCAGTTTTGGAGAGGTACTCACTATAACAGGAGCATTGTTTTTAGGTTTACCCCTACCGATTTTAGCAGCACAAATACTTTGGTTGAATTTTGTTACTGATGGATTTCTTGATGTGTCCTTAGCTATGGAACCAAAAGAAGAAAGTTTGCTTAAAGGTACGTTCGAACGTCCTAAGAAATACCTCATTGATGGCCTAGTCATACAAAGGATGTTTTTAATGGCAATACCTATGATGGTCGGAACATTGTTTCTTTTTAAAGGGTACTATCAGGTTGATATGGTTAAAGCGTGGACAGTTTCTTTAACTGTCCTAGCAGCTTTCCAGTGGTTTAATGCTTGGAACTGTCGGCATGAAAGCAAGTCTATTTTTCAGTTAAATCCGTTCTCAAATAAGTTTTTGATTGGGGCTACCTTAACTGTTATTGTCCTGCAACTGCTTGCTATTTACACACCATTCATGCAAAAAATATTACGCACCACAGCCCTTGATTTATCTGATTGGCTGATAATAATACCAGTTGCTTCATCAATAGTGATTGTTGAGGAAATTAGAAAGATGATTTATAGGCGAAGCTTGAAAGTTTCCTTAGTTTAAGAATATAGAGGGATAAAATTTCATTACTTATACTCTTTAGTGTATAAAGCATTTTCGTAGGTGTTGTTATGCACTCGTTGGAATAGGATTTAATAATTTTGTAGTGTTGAGGCTCCAAGGAAACACCTTGTAGACACTCAAGGAGGAAGTTATTTTACTAAAATATACTTTGTCATGGTTTTAACGTAATATAAGTGCTAAATTATTATTGATGCTAATAAAAATCATTGGTTTGACTTTAATTTTAGGCCTTGTAACCTTTTTTCTATTAAAATCTGCACCTGTTGTTCAAAATGGTCCTTCTGCTCAGGTATATTCTGCACCAGCTGTACAAGTTCAAAATGAAAATGAACCACCCCTTAAGCTTAAAAGTATTGGGGTAGAGTTTTCTGACTTTAAATTTACTAAAGAGAAACTGCAAGTTGGAAGGCTTTTCATGGGATATGGTTTTTATATTCCCAAAGGTAATGATAATCCAGCAAAATATAATCCACAGCCTACTTTTATTGTTCCATTAGGTACTCCAGTCAGATCAATTGTAGATGGGATAGTAGCTGCCATGCCAACTGTTTGGAGTGGGGATTACTCCATTCAAGTTACAGCAGATGGCAAAATGCAAAAATGGGTTTATGAAACAGAACATGTCATAAATCCTAAGGTTAAAGTAGGTGATAGGGTAACAGCAGGGCAAATCATTGCGGAGGTTAGCGATTTTGACAAAGGAGCGCCAGCTGGATTTGGGACTGTGGAAATAGGAATTCTAAAAGGAGGTAATCCTCCCCAACATATTTGTCCGTTTGCTTATCTTGACGATTCTATTAAAGAAGAAACTTTTATAAAATTGAAGAATTTGTTTAGAGATTGGGAAGAATATACTGGAAACACAAGTCTATATGATGAGCTATTAACAGTTCCAGGTTGTTTAATCCCTGATCCAATAAAGGGTTAAAATACTTAGCTTGCTATTTGACAGGAACTACCAATAGTTGTAATATATGAAATATGTCAACTAATACAAAACAGAGAATAACCCTTTTTATTAACCCCTCTATTGCTAAGCAATCTAAAGTTCAAGCTGTTGTTGAGGAGTTAACTCTAACTGAACTTGTAGAAAAAGCTTTAATCAAATATTTACCAATAGAAACAGTAATCAAGAAAGTTGAAATTCAGAATAAGTGAAAAAAATATGACTATTATTTATTGGGTTATTTTTGGGCTAATTGCTGGAAGTATCGCAAATTTTATTGCACCGAGTTCTCAAGGTGGGATTTTAGGTTCAATTATTCTGGGAATCATTGGAGCAGTAGTAGGTGGTTACTTGGGACAAATATTTTTTGGAGTTGGGGTGACAGGATTTAATTTAATCTCTTTTGTGGTTGCAGTGGCTGGTTCGTTACTTGTCCTATTAATTAGTAGGTTATTGTAACTCCTGGTTAGGTAGCGGAGATATATTTTATGAAAACCCTTAATAAAATGAAGTTTGTAGCATTTCTCCTTATTATTTTAATACAGTTTATCTTTATACCAATATCAAAAACATATGCTGCAACATCTCCCAGTCTGGGAACTGCTGCCTCTTATTCAATCTTATCACCTATGATGGGATCTGGGACGGAGTTAAAAAAAGCTATGCTAAACGATTAGTAGTCTTTGCAGATATTTCGGAGTATCATATGAATGGGAAGGAATAATATATGGCAACATTAATCGTTACTGTTTTATTTGGACTTATAATTGCTTACTTTGCTATTCAAAATACAGCTGTTATCTCACTTCATTTCTTAAACTACCAAATATCAGGTGTACCTACCTATATTGTAGTAGTTGGTTCGCTTCTCGTTGGATTATTCCTTTCCTGGATTATTAGTTTTGTAAACAATATTGCAACTGGTTTTGCTATGCGGGGTAAAGATATTAAAATTAAGGACTCTGGAGAAGAGAATGCCGCACTACTTAGGTCAAACCATCAATTAGAGCTTGAAAATACTAAACTTAAGGCAGAGACAAACGCTCCTTTAGATGATAAATCCTTGTGAAAACCCTTCTTGCTAAGGCCTGGCGTGCTCTGTCCTTTCCTAAGGGTATTCAGCTAACGCTTATGCGTATTTTTCAAGATCAGTTTCTAATTGGAGTAACAGGTATTATTTTTAATGAAAATAAGGAGATTTTACTCTTTAAACATACTTACCGACAAACAGTTTGGAGTTTGCCTGGTGGATACATTAAGTCAAAAGAACATCCTTTTGAAGCACTTGAACGGGAGATAATGGAAGAGTCAGGACTTGTGGTGAGTACTGAAGAGCAACTCAAAATTAGAACTGATAGAGAAGCATCGCGCTTAGAGATAGCCGTAGTAGGTCAGCATATTGGAGGAGAATTTAAGAAGTCTGCAGAAGTAATTGAATTTGGCTTTTTCGCATTTGAAAATCTCCCTTCTATCTCAAAAAGTCAACTACTATTGATTGAATACGCTCTGCACAATAGAACCCCACACATGGTTTAACTTAGAAAGATAAGTTTTATATTGTACAATCTCGTCCAGTGACTACTTTGTAAATTAAAGGCTATCAAAAAACCGCCCTTGCGAGTGGTTTCCAGTATAAACACCTCGTCGATGCCTCTGGCTCGGTGAGGTTTTTTGTGGCATAATCAGCCAATGAAAGTCTATGCTTTTATTGATAGTCAAAACTTGAACTTAGGTACAGGAAAGGACCTGACTAAAAACGGGAAGCTGATTTATCAAGGTTGGAAGCTAGATTTTAAGAAGTTCAGAAGATACTTATCAGATAAATTTCGTGTTGAGAAAGCCCTTATTTTTATAGGATATATAAAGCAAAATGAGAGTCTTTATAAAAATCTAAGATCAGCAGGTTATGAATTAATATTCAAACCAACAGTTAAAGATCATGCAGGTAAGCCTAAAGGGAATGTGGATGCTGAGTTGGTACTACATGCAGCTGCAATAGAGTTTTCAAACTATGATAAAGCGGTTATTGTATCTGGAGATGGAGATTTTTATTGTTTGCATGAATATTTGGAGAAAAATAAAAAACTACTGAGAATAATTATCCCTAATTCAAAATCTGAATCTTCTCTTATAAAGCCTTTTCAGAAATATAAGGTATTTATTGAGTTTGAAAAGAACAAACTTGAGAGATGAAAGCATCAAAATGGGAGGCGTTGCATATGACACGTAGTCATATGTTCGTTTCTCCCTTGTGATGAATATATACTAGCACAAAACATGACGAAAATCAAATTCAAAGGATGTCGAGTATGGCTCTGAAAGTAGGAACTCACAGGACGAACACCCACAATTTATTCCCTTTAGCCTCAAAATTAAACTTCCGCCCCTTAGGATTGCTAGGCTAATTCTTGAGCGAAATCAATTTGGTCAAATAGAGAAGACCAGAGCTCCTATGATGAAACTGCGTGGGTTTAAGTAATTGCTGCATTCTTACAGAGAAGGTAAAATGCAGACATTAGATGTCTACAATTAAAGCTACTAGGCAAGGATTTTTGTATCAGGATAAATACGCATTGTGGCTATTTCTAACTCATTTTTTGTCAAAAAATCTGGCTGAACTTTATATTGATTACCCTTTTGGAGAAACTGCTCAACAAAGGTCTATGGACTTACGTTTAATACTTAAGGAGAGTGAGGATCGGGTTGAGAAAGTTTATGGAATAAAAACTGGCGAGAGTTTTAAGCTGGATATGACAACTGAACATTCTTCTCAAATTAAAGAAGCCTTTAAAGAACTAAGGCTTTATGAAGCAGTCCCACATCTGGCGATCCTAGATATGCTATTGATTATAAGTCCTCCCTTAAAAAGTAAGATTGCAGATTGCTGGAATCAATTAGAAAAGCTTGATGGTAAAGCTAACTATGGAGGTGAGGCTAAAAATGCAGCAGATTGGCTTTTTGATTATTTGGAAATAGCTGAATTCGCTAATGGAAGAGGAATGTTTACTTTTTTAAAGAAAATTAAGATTAGGGATAGCTATCCTGATATTCCTGATGGTGAAGGAGAGGATGAATCCCCTTTGGATGCAATTATAATTAGGAAGATCCAAAAATTTGCAGAGACATTAGGAGTAAATTCTACTGATACCGAATTGCCACCTGAATTGCTTTTTCACCAAATGCTGTACCTTTGTCAGAAGCATGCTGGTACTGGAATAGATATAGCTCCAATACTTAAAATGAATATTCTTAATTTTTTTGCACACCGAAATATGATAAATCGTAGTGGAACTGCAGATTTTGGAGAATCACTACGAGAAATTGAAAGAAGATGTAAAACTTGGGAAGAGGCTGATCTTCTTGTTGTTGTAACTCCATTGCCACAAATATCCCCAGCAGTGGCATCGGAAGGAGGAAATATTAATGAATAAAACAGGTGGCCGAGCTACTTTTAAAGGAATAAACTACCAAGCACTGGCCTCTATCTCTCTCTTTCTGCAAAATGTTGGATATAGTAGCTTTAAGTATATAGCTTTTGAGCAGGAAAAATTAAAAGATTTTGATCTGGTATTCGAAAATAAAAAGATTATAAGCGAGTCGAAGTCCCTTAAGGTAACGCATAGGTTATTAAAAGAGATTCTGGATGGACTTATAAAAAATAATAGGGTAGAAGAGAAGGATGAAGTATTAGTTATTTGTACCAGAGTAAGCTCAAATTTAAAAACAGACTTGGAATATTACAAATATTTTGACGAGTCGCTTAAGAGACTAAAGAAAAGTAGTTTTTCAAAAGAGCATATTCAGCTTTTGGAAAGGGTTAAATTTTGGGAGATAGACTCTGAGGTAAATAAGTTAGTTATAGAGTCTTTGTTTGCTCAAATATTAGGAATCTGGATACCTGATTCTTATTTTAACGACATGCTCAGTAATATTTTGCTTAAGAATGTTTATTACCAGTCAGAAAAAGGTGGAAAGTTTACTAAAGAAGAGTTTCTGTCTTTGATAGAACAGAGGAAAAATGAAATTAAAAACGATTCGGTATATTACAGTCAGGTGGACAGTCATTTAGTGAAAATAGAGAATGTTTTAAACTCCGTAAAAGACCCAAACAGTAAAAGCTGGATTATTAACAAAGAACTCTCGGCGTTAACAGCTTCGCCCACCCTATATTTTCTTGCAATAAAAAGACTTGATGAAGCAATTCAACTAAATTTAAGACAGTGGGATAAATTATGGCGAGCAGCTGCAAAGGGAAGTTTATCCCTACAGGTTTTCAATATTTTTAAGAAGAATATTGATAATGATGAAAATCAAGATTATTTGATCACTCTATTGCCTGACATACTGAGGAATATTGTGAACTTATATAGAGAGGAGTTTGTGGTAGTTGACTCAGCACGTATATGTCAGAGTGTATTATCTAGAACTCGTAAATATGATAATCAGATTTTTGGAATATTGAAGCAGTTGTATGACAGAAAAATTAGCGACTTCTTTTACATAAAACAAAGATCCAATAGTGATGAATGGGAAAAAGAAGAAATCTCGAAGGTTTTAAAAGAGCTTTATCTAAACACTGATAATGAGGTGCTAAAAAAGCAAATTGCCCATTTCATATTTGATGCCTTTAATCTAAGTATTGAAGAGGGGGAATTCTGGCACGAAAGTCCAGGGGAGCTGTTTGAAATATTAAAAGTGTATGCATTAGAAGGTGAGAATATAGAAGAGCGATTATTATACCTGTCGAAGATGTTTTCGGAACAATATGCAAAATATTATAAAAAGTTTGGAAAAGGCTTAGGGTTTGAAGGCTGGGAGCATATGGGAAGTGATAGAGATAAGCATTTGGTTACAAACGTTATTACTCCAGCTCTTGAGGAGTATTATTATAATAATAAAGACGAAGCATGGAGATTTATTACAGACAAACTTATATCCCAGAGGGAAAAGCAAGTCTCCAAGAGTAAGCCTGACTTTTTGAATAGAGCAGTCATTAATATTGTATTTAAGGAGTATACAGATGGATCAAATAAGATAGAGGCGTTCAATATATTGAAAAACTTCATATACATGAAGAGAGGAATTCCTCTAAAACGGGAATTGGTATACCGAGCTATTGCTTCATCGGATTTACCAGCTGAAAATAAGTGGAACTTAGTTAAAATTCAGTTAGATGACCCTATTTATAAGGGGTTGCCAGCTGGTGGCTATGTAAAGCAAATAGTAACCGAGTTAGCAAATGAGGGGTTTGTAGATGCCTTAAATACGCTGAAAGCGTGGTCCAAAAATCCTAAATATTATGAATATAGTGGTTCTTTAGAACACAATCTAAATTCCACAGTATCAGATTTGTTAAAAAGTGAGAAAACGCAAAATGCAGGAATAGAAATTTTAGAAGACTTTATACACAGCGATTCTTTCAAAAACAAAATGGATTTGTGGAGCGTATGGAAATTAGCAAATATTTTAAAAGATGCGATAAAACTAGACCCTGAAAAAGGCATCTCTATTTTAAATAGTATTTGGAATCAAGAAGAACTTACAGAAAAGGAGCAAGTACTTATAACTAGTACGATGAATGATCTTGAGAAAGATGACCCTTTGATAAAGACCGTTTACGAAGGAACGCTTACCGAGTGGTTAACAGAATGTGAGGATAATATTGAATTAATCTTAAAAAGATTTCCTTCAGTCGGATCAAGAATATCAATCGTCCAGTTTGGAGAGAAATTAGCCCGTATAGGGGATTATGCAGCTGCGGTCAGAATTGCAAAGATATTTATTAAAGATCCTGATCCATCAAACCATAATGCTAAAGATGATCCTGAAGGCAAGCAAAATTATCATAAATTGGTTGAGCAAGGAGAAGATGTTAATCAGATAACTACAGTTAGGGGGTATGTATGTTGGTTGCTACAAAGCATTGCAGTGCTCAAAGGGAGGGGATATGTACCTGATGTTATAAGTTTAGTAGAATTTCTAGTCGATGATCCTAATTATTATGTTAGAGCATATTCATGTGTGCCTCTTCAGCAACTGTCAGTAGTAAGACATACTATCCTACCATCTGATTCTCAAACGAGGTTTTTAGATATTAAAGATGCAGAGAAAATTGAACAAATAGCTTTTAAAATGCTCAGAGAGAAAGAGAATTGGAAGTTAAGGCAAGTAATGGTTGGATTAGTGCATGTATTTGCAAATATAAGAGCTATAACTGCCGAGGAGGCGATGGAAGTGCTTAATATATTTAAAAACATAAAAGATGATAAAGTCATTGATGAGGCTGCATCTTTGTACATCTTCTTTGCAGAATTTCGTTCAAATGCAGTGAATGCAAAAAATCCTGAAAGGATATTTGGAGCTAAGAGATATAAGGAAATAAAAAACTTTAACGAAGCAGATTTCAAAAAATTATTAGAAGATTTACTTAGAACATCAGCTACAGATGTTAAAACTAGTTTTGCATGGCATTTTTGGAAATTACCCAAAGAGGGGAATATAGATTACGAAAAAACTTTCAATATATCTCTAAAATATCTTTCGATCTTAATCGAGAAATACGATCACGAAGTATTCAATAGAGTCTACTATTTTATAGATGAAAATTTGGATAAAAAACCTACTGAGTGTCTAGCACTTTGGAAAGAATGTATAAAACTCGAAAAGAAGTATTTAACGAAACATTTTGCACAGGATAAGCTTGTTGAAATGCATTGGTGGCCTTATCATTACAACGGAAAGATATTATTAAGAATTGCAGAGCTTCAAGGTGAAAAAGAGTTTCTTGAATGGTTAGGTGAGCTTTCTGATTATCCAGAGGGAGTAACTATTGCTAACGATTTAAATATTGTTATAGATCGTTTAAAAACAGTTTCAGTAAGTAGTCAATCAAAGACAATCTTTGAAAAGATTGTTGCCTATCATCCTGACTATTTTGAAAA
This sequence comes from Candidatus Daviesbacteria bacterium RIFCSPHIGHO2_01_FULL_41_45, assembly GCA_001776975.1. GTDB lineage: Bacteria > Patescibacteriota > Microgenomatia > Daviesbacterales > UBA10151 > 2-01-FULL-40-24. Next base: position 35,574 of record MFCS01000025.1, on the reverse strand, counting down.
AATGAAAGAATGGGTATCAAGAAATGATGTATCTTGATGATGAATAAATAAATGAACCACTAGGGAAAAAGATCCTTAATATCTGTCCTTAACTTTCTAGCAATTTTCTCCAATAACTGCATTGAAGGAGATTTCCTTCCTTGTTCTATGTGACCCATATGGGTTCTGCTTATACCTAGATTATGAGCAAATTCCTCACGAATCTCCAGATTTGTCTCACAATTCAATTAAATCCAGAAAAATTGTAGCTTGAATCATATCACGAATCCAATATGACTAAGTGATTGCTATGTGGGAGAATTTGGGTCGTGAGGAGGTCAAAAAAATTAAGGTGTGCCTATACATTTATATCAACTAATAAAAGCCGGCTAGCTAATCTAGAGTCAGCTTACGACTATTTATTTAGAAAAGTTATGGATATTGAGATGCAAAAATATGGACAAAACATTAAAGCAGTCTAAGTACAAAACTTTAGTTAGATTTGAGAATGGTATGGAGATTAAAGCTGATCCAATGAATTGGGTGCTATATATTCCAAGTCCCAGATCCTATTCTTATTATCCCACGCTTGATTGTGTGTTCATCGAAATCCTTGATCTCCGGATTAAAGAGTTAGCAACTAAGGACTCAAGGCGAACACTTCAATCATTGGCAGATGCTATCTCCCAAGCTAAAACAGAAATAGAATCAGTTTTGACTCAGCTAACTACTCCAAAAATCGCTGAACAGGGGCGTTTAGGGGTGCAAGAAGGGGGATTAAGGGTAAGAAATGACTAGATATACCATTGGCACCAATAATGAGTATAAAACAAGGGACTTACATGAGGCTGCTTTCTTATATGCCAAAGGAAAGAAACTATTGAGACTAGAAGGGGGAGGGCGAGAGTTTTGGTTTGTGTTTGATGAAGCGGATGGTTGTGAGGTATTAGCAAACTCCTATTGGGCTAATGAGGTAGAGGTATTGGCCAAGAGCTATGCGGATTCACTGCGAACCTTAAAAGACAGAGTATTTTCCAGAAAGGCGGAATAACGCTGGGGTAATGTTGCGACGGAAGGGAGGATAAAGAGCATTGCCCCAGCAACCACTTAACAAACCATGGTTACTTTAGATGAGATTAAGATTATTGTCAAATTAATCGAGGGAGAGCTCGGCAAGAACGCCATGAGAGCCATGATAACGGTGGATTTCGGTGGTTATTTTAAAGTTAAAGGTTTTAGGGTTCAAGCTAGCCAGTTCAAGAATGAAGCCGGCGATCCAATCTGGGTAACACCCCCGTCCTATTTCTCCAAAGGGAGGTATCACCCCATATTTTTCAGTGAAAACAAGGATTGGTGGAAAAAGCTAGAGCAGAAAATACTTGATGCTTACCAGTCCGCCAGTATGGAAAGGGCAATAGGTGAGGTAAAGGAGGATATATAGTTAACTATTAATCTATTATGTAACATGATTAGTTTCCTATTAAGTAGGAGTTAACTATAAGGAAAACATAGTTAAATATAGTAGCTGTTTTAATACTGTTTATCAGTTAACTTATGGCTAAGAATGTTTATATAAACGGGCGGAAGTCCTAATAATTTCGGCAATTTTGTAAACTTATGGGTAGATATTACTGGTCAAGTAAAACAGAGGCAGATGGATTAAAAAAGATAACGATATGGAAGCTTAAGAAGCTGGGGTTTTTAAAGGGATATTGGGCAGCTGGATCTCTTAAATGGACTTATAGTGGGTCTGGAGCAGAATCGTCTGTGGGTATAAACGTAATGGTATCGGAGAGTGAAAGCTATTTAAGAATTTATTACACTCAGACGGATGAAGATGGAAATAAAAAGGACTTTGACTACAAGATACCCATAACTACCACGCCTTGCTATTTTGGTGGCTACAGATATTGGTTTATTTGCCCTTGGTATGCAAATAAGGTTTACTGCGGCCGGAGGGTTGGAATGCTTTATAAAAATGGGGATTATTTTGCTTGTAGGCATTGTTACGACCTTAGTTATGCCTCAAAAAACAAAAGTAAAAGTAAATTCTCATTAATGCTTGATCCGTTGTTTGAAAGGGATGAAATTGCAGAAAAAAAGTACAAACTAAGGGTTAAGTTCTGGAAAGGGAAGCCAACCAAGAGGTATAGGAAATTGGAACAAAAAGAATGGAGGTTAATGGGTAGACTGAGGATGGCTGGACAATTGATTAATGACCTTTAATTTTATTATAAAGTATGTTATATTGAAGCTAAACACATAACAATTATGTCAGGAGTATTTTTAACTACAGATCAAATAGCTGAATTGCTGGGTGTAAATATAGTTACCGTTAGGAGATATATTAAATCCGGCAAGCTAAAGGCTGTATTAACCGGCAAAGAATACCGTGTTGAAGTTGAAGATTATAAAAAATTCATATTAAAAAAATGAGACCAATTGCAATTGCAGCCAGAGTTAGTTCAGATCGCCAGAAGGAAGAGCAAACAATCGATTCCCAGATTGCAGAGCTTGAAAACTGGGCTAAGGAAAACAACTGTCTTATTATTGAACGGTACTTTGATGATGGATGGAGCGGTGATATTTTGGCTAGGCCGGAGTTAGATAGATTAAGAGATGATGCAGGGAAGGGAGTGTGGGAAGCGATAGTCTGGGTTGATAGAGATAGATTAGCGCGCAAATATGCCTACCAGGAGATTGTTTTGGAAGAGCTGCAAGAAAAGGGAGCCGAGGTTATTTTTTTACACCAAGCCAAGGCAGAAACACCTGAGGATAAAATTCTTCAAGGTTTTCAAGGGTTATTTGCTGAATATGAGCGGGTCAAAATTGTGGAGCGGATGCGCAGAGGAAAGCTTTATAAGGCCAGAATGGGTAAATACATGAACTTACAGGCTCCTTATGGATATACTTACATCCCCAAAACTAAAGATAGCGATCCAAGTTTAGAGATTAACGAGGAAGAGGCAGCTGTTGTGCGAAAAATATTCCACTGGATAGGTGATGAAGGTTTGACCATCAGGGTTGTTATTAAAAAACTTCATGAGCTAAAGATCTATCCTAAGAAAAGAAAAAGAGATATTTGGGGAAATGGTCCGGTAAGTAGGTTAATTCGAAATGAGTCTTACATTGGTAAAAGTCACTACAACAAGAGTATCTCCATTGTGCCAGAGCACCCTAAAAGTATTGAGAAATATAAAAGAATTAAAAAAAGTAGTAGGCGGATGCGCCCAAAAGAAGATTGGGTTCCACTGATGATCCCAGCTTTAATTGAGAAGGATTTATTTTATAAAGTTCAGGATCAGTTAATCAATAATTTCAAGTTTAGCTCTAGGAACAGGAAAGCGCCATTTTTACTCACTAGTTTGGTTTACTGCATTTGTGGGAGGCGCAGGACAGGTGAGGGGGTGCGTGAGCATAGGTATTACAGATGTTGCGATAGGATTAACAGATTCCCTTTGCCGAAGGAGTGTAACGCTTCTGGAGTCAATGCTTTTCACTTAGATGATATGGTTTGGGATAAAGTAAGCTACCTCCTTGTAAGTCCGAAGTTAATAAAGGAGCAATCAGATCTGTGGGTTAAAAAACAGACTGCGTCAAAAAAATATGCCAAAGTAGATACTGAAAAACTAGAATCCACACTTAAAAAGATAAATGAAGAAGAGAAAAGGTACTTAAAGGTTTACGGATCAGGATTAATTACCATGGATCAGTTTAAATCCCAGATTGCAGCCATAAGAGAAAAGAGGGATGGTATAGAGATGAACCTAAAGAAGGCTAGTGAGTATAGTGCAAAG
>MFCS01000025.1:0-31786 GCA_001776975.1 Candidatus Daviesbacteria bacterium RIFCSPHIGHO2_01_FULL_41_45 | reverse complement strand
CTAAATAAAGTAAAAGATCTTACCCATAAGGTCTCAGAGGTGGTAAAATCTCTAACATTGGATGAGAGACGGATGCTTTTACAGAAAGTTCTGGAAAATGTTATTGTTGGAGATTCCAATAAAGTTTTAATAAAAGGGTATATTCCCTTAGAAAGTGAGGCACAAAATGCACGGTTATGGTACGCAAATCGGAATTGTAGGTTTGCCCAATGTTGGGAAGTCGACACTTTTTAATGCTCTTTTGAAAAAGAGAGTGGCCCTTAGCGTCAATTATCCTTTTGCCACAATTGAACCAAATATCGGAGTAGTAGCTGTTCCTGACCCCCGCTTAAACGAATTAGCCCAGTTAGTAAAAGATGAAGAGAAGATGGGATTTTTACCACCAATAGTTCCAGCTGTGGTGGAGTTTGTAGATATAGCTGGATTGGTGAAAGGTGCCTCAACCGGTGAGGGTTTGGGGAACCAATTTTTATCCCACATCAGAGAGGTTGATGCCCTTGTCCATGTTTTAAGAGATTTTGGTGATGAGAATGTGATTAGGGCAGGTAGTGAGTCTCCTGATGCTGATAGGTTAACTATTCAAACTGAGCTTTCCTTATCTGATCTCCAGGTTATTGAAAAATTAATTTTTGCTCAGGAAAAAACTGCCAAAGCTTCCCATGATCCAATTGAATCAAAAAAGTTGGAAATTTTAAATAAAATCAAAGAAGCTCTGGATCAAGGACAAGTTGTTGGGGAGTTTCAGATTGGAGATGAGAGATTAGATTTGTGGTTTAAAACACTACCCCTGTTAACTACTAAACCCACACTATTTGTATACAACGTTGCTGAGGATCAATACCAAGAAAAATTAGAGGAGAGAATTGATGTCCATGAATTAGTCATCTCTGCCAAACTGGAAGAAGAGTTAGTAGATTTATCAGAAGATGAAAGAGTGGAGTATTTAAAAAATATGGGGATAGAGCAGACAGGACTCGAGAGGTTGGTGGTCAAGGCCTATCAATTATTAGGATTAATCTCCTTTTTAACTGCTGGTCAAAAGGAGGTTAGAGCCTGGACTATAAAAGAAGGGTTTAAAGCTCCGCAAGCAGCTGGGGTGATCCACACTGATTTTGAAAAAGGATTTATCAGGGCTCAAGTTGTTGAGTATCAAAAATTAATTGAGGTAGGTAGTTTTGCTTCAGCTAAATTAAAAGGTTTGTTGAGGACAGAAGGCAGGGAATATATTATGAAAGATGGGGACGTGGTGGAGTTTTTAATAGGCAGTTAAACTAGGTCTGAAGTGAGGATATCTCTGGGATCTACCATCCTGATTACATCTGAAAGCGGTACTGTCAGCTCTCTGGTTGGCATCGGTACTCTTGTTAATCCTGCCAATGATACCCGTGCTTGAGTTGGCACCTCCAGTAATCTTGGTGTCCCAGAAAGTATTGGCGTCCATGGGATTATAGCCTTAGCTTCTGGTGAATTTCCTATCGCTGGACTATCTACATGAATATTTATTGTAGGGGGAGTCGGAAAGGTAATTAGTGGTGGTTGTTCTGAATCGGTAATTTTGATAGTTGGATCTTCATTTAATCCCAAAGCAGCACTAATTACTCTGGCTGATCTGTAAACACGAAAACGCGTATCTGCTACGGGTACTAAATAAACTAAATTAAAATGTGTTCCTCTGGCATGAAAATCTCTGAGTCGATCTCTAATACCAGGCTGGGTAGTTAGCGCCTCATCTAAAGGAACTATAGTATCTAGTTGGAACTCCCCAGGCGTGGTAATCAATGTGTTGTGGAAGCTGGCGCTGACAGCGACTTCATGACGATAAAGATTGTTATCCAATCCATCCTCCAGGGGACTAAAATATCTCCACAGTTGTCTGATCGTTCGGATCAACGGGTGATCCTGCTCCTCACGGATTAGTTTAGCTTCAACCCTATCCTCCTCAATCTTTGTGGCTTTTCTAGCTCGCTCAAGAGCTTGATAGGCTGCCAATAATTCTGGTCTGTCCTTTTCCATCCAGCGATACTAACATAAACCCATAGACAATTCAAACTCATAGATTGAATTTTTGCTTAAAAATCAGTACAATTCCCTGCATGAATGATTATTATTTAACTTTGATACTAAAGTCAGATTTAGATGAGGGGAAAAGAAAAGAGTTGTTAAGCGGTGTTTTAAAAAAAGCTACCGGCGAGAGCGGTAAAATCAATAAAGAGGATTTGTGGGGAAACAGAGATCTGGCTTACCCAATAGAAAAACACACAAAGGGTTTCTATGCCCATTACGAATTTAGCGCTGATCCAGCGATTATCCCTACTCTTGACAAAAATCTGAGGTTGGAAGAAGATATTATTCGCTATATCCTACTCAGGAAATAATAAAATTTATCATGAAGGGAAGAGAGATTTAAGGCATGGCAACCAGATCTTGGAATAAAGTAGAGTTGATGGGTAATTTAACCCGTGACCCTGAGCTTCGCTATACCGCCTCCGGTGCTGCTGTTTGCACATTTGGACTGGCTACTAATAGAACATATTTGGTTGATGGAGAGAGGCGGGAAGACGTTGATTTCCACAAACTTGTTGCTTGGAATAAATTAGCCGAGCTTTGTAATCAACTACTTAAAAAAGGTACTAGGGTTTTTGTCTCAGGCAGACTGCAATATAGAGAGTGGGAGCCGGCTGAGGGACAAAAGAGACGGGAAGCAGAGATATCACTTGACGATATGATTATTGTTACTCCCAAAGCTGGAGTATCCGAGACGAGCGTTTCGAGTACTCCTGCTGTTACTGTTTCCCCAATTCCAGTTCCAGTTGAAGATACCCCGCCCTCTCAATCTAAGCCAACTGGTGAGGAGAATGTTTCCCCGGATGAAGATCTTCCTTTTTAGCCTCCTTTGAGGTATACTTTCCCACATGGCTATAACTAAAAAACTACAATCACGAGTCAGACTAGCTCCCCAAGTTGAGGCGGAGGTTGTTGAGGAAAAAAATGAGAGAGTGGCTAGACCGTCTAGTGATACCAAGGTAGTTGATGGGCCAAGGCTCAAAAGATTCTGCCAGTTTTGTACTCAAAAATCCCTACCGCAATATTCAGACGCCTCAGCTTTAAGAAGATTTATGTCTGACAGGGGTAGAATTAATCCTCGTACCAGAACCGGAGTTTGTGCCAAACACCAAAGAGTGTTATCTAAACAAATTAAATATGCTAGGCATTTAAGCCTTCTTCCTTTTACAGTAAGAGTGTAGTAGGATAGTTTTTGTTGATGGAAAAGATCCGTAAGTTTATTGCCCAGTTAAACGGTTGGACTGTCTTAATTGTTATTCTCACCTTTATTTTGGGTTGGCAGTTGGGTCATCGGGATTATAACCTCTCCTTTAAGAACTATAAACCTGATTTTAAGATAACTAACCAAGCCCCTTCTAATCAGGAAGTTACCATTGATTTTAAGCTGTTTTGGGATACCTGGGATTTAGTCTCGAGAAAATATATTGATAAATCAGCCATTGATCCGCAAAAAATGTATTATGGAGCTATTCAAGGAATGGTGGCAGCCATTGGGGATCCTTATACTACCTTTTTACCTCCCCAAGCTCAAAAAACCACCAAAGAGCAGCTTCAGGGTAGTTTTGATGGAGTGGGGATGCAGTTAGGATACAACAAAGACAAAAGATTGGTGGTCATTGCTCCCTTGAAAGATACTCCTGCAGAGGCAGCTGGAGTTAAAGCAGGGGATTTAATTTTAAAAATTGGAGACCGGGATACAGCTACTCTTTCTTTACCTGAAGCGGTTAGTTTAATTAGAGGACCCAAAGGAACCCAGGTTAAGTTAAATGTTTTTTCAGAAAATGAGACCAAACCAAAAGATCTTAGTATTACCCGGGACACTATTGTAGTCAAAACTGTGGCAGTTGAGGAAAAGGTAGCTGGGGGAGTAACCCCTGAGTCGCCGGCAGATGAGAAAACCACCAAGTCTGGCAAAAAAGTAGCTTATATGAGAATTAGCGGATTTGGGGAGAAAACTAAGGATGAGTGGGATGCAGCCGTGTCGGAGGCTTTAAGTATTGGTCCACAGGGTGTGATTGTGGATGTAAGAAATAACCCGGGAGGATTTTTAGATGGCGCGGTCTATATTGCTTCTGAGTTTTTAGACTCGGGGACTATAGTGATTCAGGAGGATTATCAGGGGAATAAACAGGTCCAAACCGTGATTAGGGCTGGAAAGCTGCTAAAACTACCGGTGGTTGTCTTAATCAACAAAGGGTCAGCTTCTGCTTCTGAGATCTTAGCTGGGGCCATTCAGGACCGTAAAAGAGGTACCTTGATTGGAGAGCAATCATTTGGTAAGGGGACTATTCAGTCTGCCGAGGATCTGCCTCAAGGCACTGGAATTCATATCACTACAGCCAAGTGGTTGACTCCAAACGAGAGATGGATTCATAGTATTGGCTTAACTCCAGATGTAAAGATTGAAAATGATGCTGATCCAAAGCTGGATGAACAACTGGAGAAGGCGTTAGAAGTGTTAGATAAATGAAAGGGCTGCCACAATCATCAACATTCATATTGGCGGTTACTATCGGTGCTTTAGTAGGAGTAGGGGTCTATCAGGCAGCAGCCAAAGGGCTCTTACCATTACAGGTTAACATACCCTCCGCCCTTGAAGTTGCCCCCGGTCAAAAAATTAAAGCGGTAGTAGATGAAGAAAGCGCGGTGATTGATGTGGTGGAAAAATCATCACCTTCAGTTATAGCAATTGGAAGCACTAGAAAGGTCTTTAATCCTTTTGATCCATTCTCTGTTCCTCGTAGCCAAAGTGCTACCATCGGTACCGGATTTGTCGTCTCAGAGAAAGGGATTATAGTCACCAATAAACACGTTGTGGAGGACAGAAATGCTATCTATTCAGTGATTGCTAAAGATGATAAAAAGTTTGAGATTAGAAAAATTTACCGGGATCCGGTTTTAGATTTAGCCATTGTCCAAATTGATGCTGATAATAGTTTGCAACCTTTGGATTTGGGAGACTCATCTAAACTAAAAATTGGCCAAACAGTGATTGCTATCGGTAATGCCTTGGGTAAGTTCACCAATAGCGTCACCACTGGAGTAGTTTCGGGAGTGGGTCGAAGTGTAGGAATTGGGGATCCTTATACCGGTAGCTATGAAAGTTTAGATGATCTGATTCAAACCGATGCAGCCATCAATCCTGGTAACTCAGGGGGGCCATTATTAAACTCCAGTGGTCAGGTGATTGGAGTTAATGTAGCGACTACTCAAGGGGCGCAAAATATTGGCTTTGCTATTCCCATTGATGCTGTCAAAAAGATCACGGACGAATTTATTAAAACGGGCTCTGTTTCCAGGCCATTTTTGGGGGTTCAATATCAGTTTATCTCCAAGGACCTGGCTTTACTTAATGAGATGCCACAAGGGGCATATGTCAGAGAGATTATTAAAGATTCTGGGGCTGATAAAGCGGGGGTAAAAGTTGGGGATATGATTGTAAAAATTGATGGTAAGAGTGTTACAGATGAGGGGACAATCTCCTCAACTATCTCCTCCAAAAAAATTGGAGAGTCCCTTTCTTTAGTTTTATGGAATGATGGTAAAGAAAGAACGGTCAATGCTACTTTACAAGAACTGCCTAATCAGTAATAATATAGTCGTTATGGCAGAACGAGATAGGGATTTAAGCCTTAGGCCTTCTCTGGATAAGATTAGAGATGGTAGGTATGCAGCAGCGATAAGGGTACAGGAAGAATTGGCACGGTTACGAAGAGATTTACCTAGAAGTAATGACAGAATGTATTATTCGATTATTTACCCGCCACCCCTTCCAATATTGAGGGTGGATTAATTCCTGTCTATTTTCAATATTCTTTGTTTGTGGTGTAGGTCTAGTTTGACCTCACAATTTGCCTCTGGAAAATATTTCTGAGCTTGAGATAATGCTAATTCTCCATGGGTATAATCGATCTCTCCTATAATTAACTTGGGTTTCCAGTTTAAATCATTAATTTGTTGGAATAATTGTCTGTAGAGTTCAAACCCATCCTCACCTCCATCTAAAGATACATGGGGTTCATAATCTTTAACAGATGAATCTAAATAAGGAATTCTGGCAGTAGGAATATATGGAAGATTTGTAACTAAAATATCACACCCCTGGGGTGTAACATCGACGAGAAGATCGCTTGTGACAAATTCTATCCTATCGTCAACATTGTGTAGTTTGGCATTTTCCTCAGCAACTTTTAAAGCTTTGTCTGAGACATCAGTGGCGACAATTTTGCAGTCTGGATTATTAACCGCGACCGAGATGGCAATCACTCCGGCTCCAGTTCCTAAATCTAGAACAACTGGGAATTTCTTCATCGATAAATCTCCTCGCAATGAAGCTAAAACTGCATCAACAAGTAGCTCTGTTTCTGGTCTGGGGATTAAGACATCGGGGGTAACCTTAAACCGCAGCTTGTAAAACTCCACCCAACCTCGCTGGTATTGGATTGGCTGATTATTCATGCAAAGCTTTTAGTATTGGATCCAGCTTCCCGTCTAAGATATCCTCTAAATTATGCCAGCTTTTACCAATCCGGTGATCGGTAATCCTATTTTGAGGGAAGTTATAGGTTCTAATCTTCTCAGTTCTATCCCCAGTGCCAACCTGGGACAACCTCTCTCCACCAATTAAATTGGATCTGTTGGTTCGTTCAATCTCCCAAAGTCTGGCTCGAAGCAGTGCCATAGCATTCTCTCTATTTTGTAGCTGTGATCTCTCTGTTTGACAGGTCACCACAATTCCTGTAGGAAGATGTTTTAATCTAACAGCAGTATTGACCTTATTAACATTTTGTCCTCCAGCTCCACCAGATCTAAAAGCCTCAAATTCTATATCCGTTGGGTTGATATTAACTTCAGATGGAGGTACCTCTGGTAAAACAGCCACCGTGGCAGTGGAGGTGTGGATTCTTCCCGATGACTCGGTTTTAGGGACTCTTTGAACTCGGTGGACTCCTGACTCAAACCTTAAAGAAAAGTAAGCATCCTTACCCATTATCTTGATAACAGCTTGCTTAATCTGTCCAATACCGCCTTCGGAGCTATCAATAATCTCCACCTGCCAGTTTTTACTCTCAGCATATCGCAAGTACATTCTTAGTAAATCTGAGGCAAACAATCCAGCTTCATCACCGCCAGCAGCAGAACGAATCTCTAAAATCGCCACATTTGGGTTTACTTCTAGACCCTCTGTTTCCGACGAATCATCTTGAGAGGCCATAGGAGTAGAGGCAGAATCTTGCAGCTCAGCTTTTTGTTGTTGTAACTCCTCAATATCTGCTTTGGCTAGTCCACCAAGAATAGGATCGTCCAGAAGCTGATTAGCCTCTTCAATCTTTTCATCAATTTCAGCGAGTTGCTGTGTTAAATAATCATTATCCATGAAGCGGATCTAGGAAGAGACTTGTTTTCTGGCCTGTAGCAGCAGATCTTTTAGAGATGGCTTGTCAGAGTTGGTTTTTTGTACCTTAGCAGCTCGGGCTTCAACAATTTTAACTCTTTCCACTTTGATCTTGGCTGCTCTTTCTTGGGCTTTAACAAATCTATCAACCTGACCTTGGGTGTCAACCAACTTTTGAGTACCGGTGTAAAATGGATGACAAAGAGCACAGATCTCAACCCGAATCTCAGGTAGTGTTGAGCCGGCGCTAAAATTATTTCCACAGACACAGCTTATCTTGGCATCAGGATACCAGGTTGGGTGAATAACTTGTTTCATATTGGCAATTATACAGGATTTATGATTTATGAATCAAGTTAGTGTCTGTGGGCTCGGTGATGGTGGTGAAATTTTTTACCAATTGTTCCCCAGTAAACCCCCAGACCAATTAAAATAGAGCCGATGATAAATGAATACGAGATGTCTTCAGATAAGATAAACACAGCTAGGGTGGTAGCGATTAATGGCTCAATATATTGGAATAAATTAGCTTTAATAATTCCAGCTTTATGAAGTCCCCATTCATAGAGAAAAAAAGCTGCAATTGATGAGGCCACAACTATGTAAGCGAGGCCAGTAAAACCGATGTAGGTAACCTTATAAATCCATTGTGGGTCTGCCAGGTACTCTCTTAAGGCTGGGTAAGAAAAACTAACTGTACCAACCAAAAATAAAATAGCTGTTAAGCTTAAGGAGGAGTATTCTTTAAGAAGTTTTTTGGTAAGTATGGCTCCAGCCACCCAACTTAACCCCCCCAAGACAATTAATAAATCACCTACCAATCTTTCTGAGGACAAGGGTTTACCGCTAACTAGGATAGAAGGTAGGCCAATAACAAGTATAGCCCCAACCAAGGCAAAGACAATACCTACCAAATTAATGATATAAACCTTCTCCTTTAAAAACCACCAACCGATCAGAACAGAGAGAATTGGAACGTTTAGAGATAAAACTGAGGCATCGGTAGCGGTAGTACGGGAGATTCCGGCATAAAATAAAGTAATTGAGAGGGTGATAGTTAACGATCCGGCGATAAATAATAAAGGTAGATCAGCCAGTTTGACCTTAATTTTTTTCCTCTCTACCCATAAAAAGGGAAGCAATAACAATAAGGCTATAAAAAATCTGGAGAAGGCCAGACTCATTGCTGGTATCTCAGTCAGTGTTAGTTTAGCTGCTACAAAGTTTACACCCCAAACTAAATGAGCGGTCAGTAAAGCTAGATAAGGCCAGGAGGATTTAGCGATATGGGCAGGATGAAACTTCATGGACCTAATTTATTAACGAGCTCTTCTAGGGAAACTTTCTCTTGAGTTTGTTTTATTAAATCCTTTAGAGTGAATTGTTTATTCTCAGCCTCCTCTGGACCAATAATCACTGCATATGGGATGCCTTTTTGATCAGCATATTTAAGTTGTTTATCTAGCTTGGTCTCGAGATCCAACCATAAATCAGTGTTGATATTTTTGGCGCGGAGTAAGGAGGCCGTATTGGCAGATTCTTGGGCCAAGTCTTTAGAAAAAATCGTTACCAGTACCGTAACTTGTGTTGAGGGTACATTAATTTGTCCTGCTTCTTCCAGGGCTTCAATGGTGCGATCTAATCCCACAGAAAAGCCAACCGCCGGAACTGCTAGATTGGCAAACATCCCGATTAAGTTGTCATACCGGCCACCACCACCCAAGGAAGAAGATATGAGGTTGGATTTTAGTACTACCTCAAAAATTAATCCTGTGTAGTAATTCAGACCTCTAACTAAAGTTGGATCAAACTCTAATATCTCTTTGGGATAGCCCAATTCATTAAAATAATTGCTGATTGTTTGCAGGTGTTCTGAGGGTTTTATGGAGTTGATTTTAGTGAGTAATCTAGTTGCCTCATCAGTAGAGAGTCCCTTATTACCTAGCTCATTAAGAACTCCATCTTTGCCAATCTTATTCAGTTTATCGATAGAAGATAAATATTTTGGCTCGATATCTTGTAGTAGTGAGCGGTCATTTACTTTTAATATAACCTCAAGTCCTAAGCTTTGGTAAACCTCATAAGCTAGCGCCAAAATCTCAGTATCAGCTACTTGTGATAACGAGCCAACTATATCAACATCACACTGTAAAAACTCCCGGTACCTGCCCTTTTGAGTATTCTCTCCCCGAAACGCTGATTGAAGTTGGTATCTTTTAAAGGGAAGAATAATTTTTTGAGAACCGTTTGGCCCATATTGAGCAATAACTCTGGCCAGAGGTACGGTTTGATCATACTTTAGGGCTAATTCATCTCCACCAAGTGAGGTAAATTGGTAAATTAATTTTTCCTCCTCACCGTATTTTCCTCTGAGGGTTTCAGCATACTCTAAGGTAGGAGTTTCTAAAGGATCAAAGCCAAACTTTTCAAACACTGAGATTATTTTATCCAGCACAAACTTCCTCTTCAGTGAATCCGGAGGTAAAAAGTCCCTAAACCCTTTTGGAGTTGACAATCTTATCTTATCCATGTTCATATTATATGGTACAAATGGTGACAAAAGCTATAATTTTGGCAGGTGGAAAGGGAGAAAGACTAAGGCCTTATACCGACGATAAACCCAAACCAATGGTTCCAGTTGGTGGGATACCTGATGTTGAATATCAGGTAATTCAGTTAAAAAAAGCTGGGGTTAAGGAGATTGTTTTTGCCGTTTCTTATAAAAAAGAATATTTAATGAACTATTGGGGGGATGGCTCGAAGTGGAATTTAGATATTCACTACTCAGAAGAAGATCAGCCTTTAGGGAGAGGTGGGGGTATTAAAAAAGCCATGAGGTTATTAAAAGGGGAGTGGGAGGATACCTTGGTTACCAATGGTGACAACTTGTGGAAACTGGATATTCCCAGCTTGGTCAACGCCCATCAGATAAGTGATGCCCTGGTTACCATGGTAGTAGTGCAACTACGATCACCTTATGGGATTGTAGAGATTAATGATTTAGATCAGGTTGTGGGGTTTGTAGAGAAACCACTACTTCCTCACTGGGTTAATGGTGGGGTGTATGTTTTCTCAAAAGATATTTTAGAAAAACTACCCGATATAGGAGACCATGAAGTTGAGACTTTTCCCAATCTATCTAAAGAAAAATTTTTGGCCTACAAAAGCCGGGATTTTTGGAAAGGTTTTGATACTATTAAGGATCTGATTGAGGCTGAAAAAGAGGTGACTGAGGTTTTTAAAGACCTCACTTTTTCTTTACCGGGCTAGTAGGTGTAGCGGAAGGAGAGGCTACCTTTGGGGTATAAGAGGAGCTATACGGTTGAATATAAATTAGGCGGGCGGTAATAAATCCATTTTTAGGTGATGTACCAACAGCAACTACTCCCTTATTCATCTTAACATCAGCGATGGATGACCTCTTATCCCCAAATTTAAAATCAGTTTTTTTGTCAAACTGAATAGTGACGGTTTTCCCTACCTTGTTGGTAATAGTTACCTCATTATCAGATATTCCCACCACCAGTCCCCAGGTAGTTTGCAGATTTTTAGTAGTTAAAGAGGGCAGTTTAATAATTTTTCTGGCGGTTAACATTCCGGTATCATCAATATCCCCAAGTGAGGCGATGTAATCATCATTATTTAGAGTTTTTAAAGTTGTTTTAGACTTTCCAGAGTATTGGGTATCAGGGTTAAGATTTATAATTTGAGTATCAGACTTGGTGGCCAAAGTTAAAGAGGTATCTGATTTGGATTTAATGTATCCAACATAAACCTTATTCTGCAGTTTTTTACCAATCTCAGATTTAATTTTGGCAGCCCTGGAAGCGATCTCAGATTGAAGAGTCTGGAGTTTGGTTTTTAGGTCAGCGCTGGGAGTGGAGGTGGGAGTAGCTGCAAAGATAGGGTATGGGGTAGAGGATATAGGGGATAGAAAGATAATAATTAAGAGAGTAAATGTAATTAATCTAAGCACTTTTTTCATATTTTCTCCTTAGAGTAATAAATTGTTCGAGATTCCGTTTTAGAGTTGCCGTCTTTATCAAAAGAGGTAATCAGAAGCTCGTTTACTCCTTCACTTAAAGTTATAGTAGTCGAAAAATTGCCGTTACTGGATGCCTCTAGTGCTAAATCTTCACTATCTAAACTAATTATAATAGTTGCTCCAGGTGAGGTAGCTCCTTGGATTAAGATATCAGGATCAAATAGTAGTGAGTTATTCTCTGGACTGGATAAATTAAGGTTGAAACTAACCGGCTCAGAGGTTAACGGACCCTGGGAAAAGGTAATAGAATCAATTGGGTTAGAGTTTAAGATATGATAAATTGAGGCTAGGTATCCGGAACCTATTATGCCAGCTATAACGATAAACAGAATAAAAATAAAAGCTGGTAGGGGTTTGAGCATCGGGTTTTTAGATTTTGTCACAATAAACCCTCATTGGCAACTCTCTACTTGTTGATCAAAACCACAGTTGTTACAATACCTCAACTATGGAGATTATTTGGTATGGGCAGTCATGTTTTAAGATTAAAGGCAAATCAGCTACAGTTATCACTGACCCTTTTGATCCAGATGCTTCGGGGTTAAAACTTCCTAAAGATCTTACCGCTGATTTGGTGTTGTCCTCACACTCTCATAGTGACCATAATAATACACAAGCGGTCTTGGGCGATCCCTTGGTAGTTGCTGGTCCTGGTGAGTATGAGGTTAAGGGGGTCTCGGTGATAGGGGTTTCCACCTTTCACGATAATCAAAATGGGTCAGAAAGAGGCAGTAATACTGTTTATAACATCATGATAGATGGGGTTAATATAGTTCATTTGGGAGATTTAGGACATCAATTAAGTGAGGATCAAGTTGAGGGAATTGATCAAACTGATATCCTACTAGTACCAGTGGGTGGGGTTTATACAGTTGGAACTGAAGACATCTCCAAGGTAATCTCCCAGTTAGAGCCTCGGGTAATAATCCCGATGCATTATAAAATCGAAGGATTAAAGTATGAGTTAGGGGATGTTAACCCATTCTTACAGCAGATGGGGGCGGAAGGGGTAGAGTCAGTTCCTAAGTTGTCTATTACCAAAGATAAATTACCTGACGAAACACAGGTTGTCGTACTAAGTAAAAGTTAAAGTCACATGCCAAAGGCATCAACGCCCAAACTACCGCCCCAAAATATTGAAGCCGAACAGTCTTTGTTGGGCGCTTTGTTAATTGATAAAGATGCTATTGTGAGGATAGCGGAATCCCTAAGACCAACAGATTTTTATAGAACTGAACAACACGGTAGAATTTTTCAGGCGATCTTAGATTTGTTTGAGAAGCGAGAGCCAATTGACCTAGTTACCATCACCGATAAGCTTAAACAAACAGAATCGATTGATATGGTTGGGGGACCAGCATATTTAACCACCTTAGTCAACACAGTTCCTACCAGCGCCCATTTAGAGCACTACTCCAAGATTATCAGGGAGCATTCATTAAGAAGAAATCTGATCGCTCAAGCTACCAGGTTGGTGGATTTGGCCTATGATGAGTCTCAACCCTTGGAATCAATATTAAATGAGGCGGAACAAGGGGTATTTGCCATCTCCCAGCAAAATGTTAAGCGGGACTTTATGCCTCTTAAGGACTTATTATCACAGTCTTTTGACCGACTGGATGAACTACAAAAAAACTCTGGTAAGTTAAGGGGGGTGCCTTGTGGGTTTCGGGATCTTGATTCTAAATTGGCCGGTTTTCAGGATTCAAATTTGATTGTCTTTGCAGCCCGGCCCGGTCAAGGAAAAACATCATTCATGTTAGGTGTGGCCCAACATGTAGCGGTTAGATTAAATTTACCGGTAGGTTTTTTTTCCTTAGAGATGTCTCAGGAAGAGTTAGTAGATAGGATTATTGTGGCTCAGGCTGATATTGATGCTTGGAAGTTAAAAACTGGCAAATTAGAGGACACTGATTTGGATAGGATGTCACATGCTTATGGAGAGTTAGCGGAAGCTCCGTTATTTATTGATGATACTCCAGGCCTAAATTTATCTGAGATTAGAACCAAGGCCAGAAGGCTACAGATGGAGCACGGTTTAAAGCTGTTAATTATAGATTATTTACAGTTGGTCCATGGCCGGAATTTGGAGAACCGGGTTCAAGAGGTCTCGGAGATATCTCAAGGATTAAAAAATTTGGCTAGAGAGTTAAAAATTCCGGTAATTGCTGTCTCGCAACTTTCCCGGGCTGTGGAAAGCCGGGGTAGTCGTAGACCTCAACTGGCAGATTTAAGGGAATCTGGAGCCATTGAGCAGGACGCGGACGTCGTCATGTTTTTATACCGGGAGGACGTAGATAATCTGAAGGATGTCACAATTGATATTGCCAAGCATCGAAACGGACCAGTGGGGGAGATTAAGTTGGTTTTTGTGCCGGAAAGAGTCAAGTTTTATGGATTAGAGAAAAGCCGGGCAGCAGCCTCGGCATCTTCTGGAAGGGCTCCCAAGAGTGAAGAATCTAAAACGGCTGCAGCATAATGCTCAGTCTATCTAAGCAGGCCGTGGACAGTTTATTTAAAATCCAATTGGTCCGGTACATCCCATCGATGTTTGCAACCTCAAAATCGGTTCCAGCAAACTCATGAATTAAGCAAATATCAGTAATAGAGTGGTTGGCTAACCTCTTAATTTGTTCAAGGTACCGCTCATTAAAACACAGAACTAAGTCTACGCCGTTAATCATTTTTTCAGTAATTTGTGTAGGGGTGTGTGGTTGAGGGTTGTATCGCAAGGATTGCATAGCTTTCATAGTATCAGCTAAAAGACTACTGTTTAAAACATACGAAGATGCCTCAATGCCTGCTGATTGAACTTGGATGTCTAATCCTCGTTCTTGCGCTTGAGTAGTCATAATTTGACGCATTACTGGGCCTCGCACCATATCGTGCCGAGAAACTATTAGTATTTCCATCATGCGGGGATTATATATCGAGGCTGTGATTTTTTACAACTTTTTCTATCTGTGTCCCTAGATCCTCGATAGATCCATTATTATCAAGCATAATATCAGCTTGTTTGCTAATTATTGGGATAAATGTTTCTGTTTTGGCGCGTTCTTCTTTTAAAAACTGTTCCCAGGTGAGGGTTTTTTCATCAGCTTTTTCTTGGCGTTCTTTTAATCTTTGATATCTCAATTTGGCTTTGGCAGTAATATAAATTAAGATATTTCTAGAAAATTGCCGGACTACATCGATATCTGTTTGCCACCTAATTCCATCAAAAATAATAATATTAGCCTCAGAATTTGCAATTTTTGTCTTAACAGCCCGAGAAACTGTTCCTTCTCCATAGGTTTGGTCCATAATAATAGCTAAGTTTTGTAGATTTGCCCGGGTATTGGGGAGATCCCAAAAATTTAACGCTTCCAGTAGCATCTCTCCTGATTTAACTACCTGGATTTTATTATTTTTTAGGATTTTTTGGAGTGAATCATTAAAGGTCTGCTTGCCCGCCCCTTTTTCACCAATAAGCCCAATAACTAGTTTATCCATTCTTGTACCGAGAGAGGGAGTCGAACCCTCACAATCTTGCGATCAATAGATTTTGAGTCTATCGCGTCTACCATTCCGCCACCTCGGCTCGAAGCTAATTATACCTGAGTATGATTGACAATTCCACCCGGGATAGATTATTCTAGCCCTTATGAAAGTTCAGCTTGTTACAGAAGGACAAACACAAGGAGTAGTGGTGTTGGGGGTCTACCAAGATCAAAAACCAGATTTTAAGGATACTTCATTAATTAAATTCATTCATGACAATCCTCAGTTTGGAAAAACTAACGAGACTCAACTTTTATATTCTGGAAATCAAAGCTATCTATTAGTCGGTTTAGGAAATAAAGATGAGGTAGATTTTGAAATTATCCAAAATTGGGCCGGAAGCTCAGCAAGATTTTTACTCAATAAAGTAAAAGAGATGACTTTTATAATCCCTGAAGTGAATGGAATCTCGGAAAGCAGTGTAATCGAAGCAGTAGTAATTGGAACTCAGCTAGCGGAGTTTAATTTGTCCTCACAATATAAATCAGAGACAAAACCGCATGTTTTAAAAAGTGCTTATTTACTGGTCAATCAATCCTCGCGAGAGCATTCAGAGAGATTAAGGAAAGGCAATGTTCTGGCAGAAGCAATTAACCTAGCCAGACGTTTAGGCGACTTGCCTCCTAATGAGATGACCCCAACTTATTTTTTAAGTGAAGCTAAAAAGGTAGCCCGGACGGGAAAGTTAAAAATTACAGTTTTTGATGAAAAACAGGCCTTAAAAAAAGGTATGGGAGCCTTTAGTGCTGTGGCAAATGGATCCAATGAACCATCTTTTGTAATCGTTTTGGAGTATCTAGGGGATAGTAGAGCAAAAGAAAAATGGGGCTTGGTGGGCAAGGGGGTAACGTTTGATACTGGTGGGATATCTTTGAAGCCGGGTAATGGGATGTATGAGATGAAATATGATATGAGCGGAGCCGGTTCTGTTTTAGGGGCTATGATGGCTATCTCAGAGTTAAAACCCAAAGCCAATATTGTGGGAGTAATGATTTTAACCGAGAACTCTCCTTCCGGTCAGTCCTTTAGGCCAGGAGATATTCTAAAAACCTACTCAGGTAAAACTGCTGAGGTCTTAAATACTGATGCCGAAGGCAGATTGTTGTTGATTGATGCGATTACTTTGGCTCAAAAAGATTATAAAGCCACTAAATTAATTGATCTGGCAACCTTAACTGGGGCGATTATTGTTGCTTTAGGGGATTATTATACCGGGGTCTTTTCCAATAATCAGGCGTTTGCTTCCCAACTGATTGAAGCTGGTAAAAAGGTAGGGGAGAGGTATTGGCAGCTACCGATGAGTAGTATCTTTAACGAGATGATTGAATCTGATCTGGCTGATATTAGCAATATTGGGCATGGAGGTTCAATACCTGGAGCTGCCGGTTCCATTACTGGAGCCAAGTTTATAGAGGCTGGGGTGGAGAATAATATTCCTTGGATTCACTTAGATATCGCGGGAACTGCTTGGGATTTAAAGACTAAACCGTTTAAATCTCCTGGTGCTACTGGAGTAGGGATCAAGACTTTGTTAGAATTAATATCTGTATGATAAGCAGAGCTTGACATAGTCTACGCCTATGATAAACGCTACAGATCTCAGACCAGGAATAGTTTTTACAGAAGATGACAGTCTTTACCAGGTGTTGACTTATGAACACATTAAGATGGGCCGGGGGAGTGGAAATATTAAAGTGAAGGTGAGAAACCTCAGAACTGGCTCGGTGGTAGAAAAGGGGTTTATTACTGGTGCTAGAGTTGATGAGGCAAATATTGAGAAGCGAAAAGTTCAGTATCTCTATTCTGACGGAGACACCTTCAATTTTATGGATCCAGTGAGTTTCGAGCAGTTTCCTTTATCTAGGACAATTATTGATGAGCAGGCTAAATATCTTAAAGATGGCTTGGAGCTGCAATTAGTAGTTTCTGGTGAGGAGGCTTTGGGGATTGAGTTGCCGAATTCACTAGTTTATACCATAACCGAGACGGGTCCTTCCGAGAAAGGAAATACCGTTTCCAACGTTTATAAAGATGCCACACTGGATAATGAGTTATCAGTTAAGGTACCGATGTTTATGACGGTTGGAGAGAAGATAAAGGTTGATACCAGAACTGGCCAGTATGTAGAGAGAGTAAGGTAGTTTAGGAAGTAGTTTGGAAAACCCAAGTATTAGCTAAATACACCGCTAGTCCCACGGTCACTACTTGGGTAATCAGGCCCCAGGGTAAAGTAGCTTTTCCCTGCATTCTGGATTGAACATTATAGATAAACCCAAAAGGGAAAAACCTCCAATTAAAGAACCAATAAGGTGCTTCTAGAACGTCCCAGCTTATAGACAAAAAGATACAAGCCAGAAAATACCATACAGGGATACTAGAGTTGCCAAAAATTACAAATGCTAAGGTGAGTCCCACCAGTACATCTCCAGCACTCTCTAAAAATAATCTAACTTTTGATTTTTCCCGCCAACCCCATCCCAGATCCCAATGAGGAACTAAATCTAGTAGTGGGTGGGAGATTGTGGCAAGAGTTAATCCTAAAATCGGATTTTGAATTGTAGCGGCGGCGATTGAGGCTCCAACTATACTGTGCGCTGTTGCTGTCATGAGTATTACATAACAGTATACCAGTATCTGTCAATTTGATAAAAGCTGGCATACTGTGGTACGCTCCTCTCAATGTTACCGGTTATAGCACAAGTGGGTCCGATATCTGTTTCTTCTTTTGGGGTGTTTTTAGCGATAGCTTTGGTAGCTTCATTGTTTGTGATCTGGAGGATTGGCAGAGCGTATGATGTGAATGAAGAAAAGCTAACCTCATTAACGGTGATTAGCTTTTTGGGGGGATTAGTAGGAGCAAGAATTTTAGCGGTCGGATTAAATTTAGAGCTTTTTGATACATACGAGAAGGTACTGCAAATTAATCGTTACCCAGGACTTTCTTTTTGGGGAGGGTTAATAGGAGGATTGTTAACTTTTTGGTTGTTAAGCTTAAAAAACCGCCTGAACTTTTGGTCTTTGGCTGATTTTGCTGCTGCGGGGTTTATTTTAGGCGTGGCCATTGCCGACGTGGGATGTTTTTTAGGAGGGTGTGGATATGGAGTTAGCTCTGATCTCCCCATTGCCTTAAACGTTGTAGGATTAGTCGGAAAAAGGTTGCCGATTTCTTTAATTGAGGCAGGGCTTCTATTCTTATTATTTAGAATTATATGGGGACAGGCAATACGTTTTCATTATAGTGGTTATGTTTTGGCCTCAACTTTTATTTACTTGGGGATAGTAAAGTTTATTTCGGAGTTTTTTAGAGGAGACAAAATTTCATTGTTGGTAATAAGTAATCAGCTTGAGTTAAGCGTTGGGCACATAATCTCATTGCTACTGGTATTGTTTGGTGTAGTGGTAATCTATCAGAGATCAAAAAGGATCTTCGTTAGCGACTTGGTCTCAATCCTGGCGTATCTGACCTCTTCTAAAAAAAGAACCACCACTCTGTTATCTCTTAAGAAACGATGGTATAATTTGAAGGTCAGTTGGACGATACGCTTAGGAAGATTTAACCGTAAAACCAAGGTAGTTCCAAGACTTACAATGAGGAGGCTGAATGTTAAATATACACCAAAAAACTTTAGATAAAATCAAGTCATATTTGAAGAGACAACAAAAACAGGTTGAATCGCAAATCAAATCATTAGAAAAAGAAGATCCGGTATTGTCGGATGGGTTAGCTGAATCTCCTGAGTCTGGGACAGAATCATGGTCAGCAGATGTGCATGCCAGGTTTGTATCAATGAAAAATGAACTTTTGGGTTTATCAAAAAGGATTACCAACTCTTTAACAAGTTTAAAAAAGGGAACTTATGGAAAATGTGAGAGGTGTGGCAAAAAGATAGAGGTTGCTAGACTAGATGCTTTGCCAACTGCAAGTTTGTGTCTCTCTTGCTCAAAGAAAACTCCCTCTAGAACAAAGAGATAAAATTATTCTACCTTCATTACCAATGAAACTAAGAGTTGTGTTTGAAGATCAGGATTTAATAGTTTTTGATAAACCTCCTGGCTTAATTGTTACTAAATCAGAGACACAAGATGGAAAAACCCTGGAGGATATATTAGTAGATGACTACAAGATTAATATTGAGCGGGGTGGCGTGGTGCACCGTTTAGATAAAGATACCTCTGGTTTAATCGTGGCTGCAAAATCAGACTTAGCGCTAGCTAATCTTCAGGAGCAGTTTAAAACCCGGGAGGTCAAGAAATCATATTTAGCCCTAGTTCATGGAATCGTTAAAAATCCTGGGCGGATTGAGGGTGCAATTGGTCGAAATCCAGGAGATCGGGAGAAGTTTGTGGTATTTAACCAGGAGGGAGGAAAAGAGGCGACAACTGAGTATACTCCTCTTGAGCAAAGGATAATGAGTGAGGAGATGGTAAAAACTATCTTCCCAGATTTTAATAAAATTCAGATGAGAAAGATATCTAACTCAAATTATTCCTTGTTTACCATGGTTGAATGCTATCCTTTAACTGGACGGACACACCAAATTAGGGTACATTTAAAGCATATCGGTTTCCCGATAGTTGGTGACGGTAAGTATGTTGGCAGAAAAACATCAAGATTGGATCACCGGTGGTGTAAGAGACAATTTTTACACGCTACCAAACTTAGTTTTAAGCATCCAACTAATGGGAAGGAGATGAGGTTTGAGAGCCTTTTAGCGGAGGATTTACAACAAGCATGGAATCGACTAACGCCCTATTTATCCAGTTAGCTGTAGTCTTGGGTTTATCTGCTTTTTTCGGTTTTGTTCTAAAATTTTTCAAGTTACCGTTAGTGGTAGCCTATCTTTTGGCTGGAGTTTTCCTGGCTATGTTAGAGGCCTTTCCTAGCTTAGGATACCTGCTTGGGATAGGGGATTTTTCAGCCCTGGCTCATTTACCGGAGATTGGGATTGCTTTTGTGCTGTTTTTTGTAGGAATGGAGCTTGATTTAAAGGAGATCCAGGTTTTGGGTAAACCAATTGTGGTAGCTAGTTTGGGGCAAATTGGGTTATCGCTGATGGCGGGGTTTCTCATTGCTCAACTGTTAGGCTTTGCTGTTGTGGAGAGTCTCTATTTAGGGGTGGGATTATCTGTTTCATCCACCATTGTAGTGGTTAAAATGTTGCTAGAGAAGCAAGATCTAAGCTCGCTATACGGCAAGCTATCACTAGGAATTTTATTAATTGAGGACTTAGTGGCGATATTATTGCTGATGGTAATGACGGTTGGGTCTTCAATATTTAACGTCGGCTTACAAGCAAACTTCCCCCTGCTAATGTTGGTCTTAAAAGGATCAATTTTAATGATGGTATCAATCTTCCTCTCCCGCCATGTCCTTAACTCATTATTTCGCGCTACTGCTTCATCAGCTGAGCTATTATTCTTATCAGCACTGGCTTGGTGCTTTGTGTTTGTGGCATTTTCGTTATTGTTGGGATTCTCGGTGGTTATTGGGGCTTTTTTGGCTGGGGTAGCTCTAGCTAACTCACCGTTTCATTATGAAATCCAAGGAAAGGTGAAGCCCTTAAGGGATTTTTTTGTAACCCTCTTCTTTGTTTATCTTGGTTCTCAGGTGACGTTTTCAGAGCTAGGTGCAGCCTTACCTCTGATTGCTGTCTTTACTACATATGCCCTGATTATTAAACCAATCATATTTTTGTTAATTTTGGGGGCTTTTGGTTTTAGGAAACACACCATCTTTCAAACAGCCTTGAATCTCTCCCAAATCTCGGAATTTTCTCTCATTATTATGATTGTAGGATTAAATCAGGGTTTGGTATCCTCAGTTGGTCTGACAGCGATGGCTTTAACTGGAGTGATCTCAATTATTATCTCCTCAATCATGATTAATTTTTCCAAGACTATCTACAGACGACTCAAGGGGTTTATCGGTTTTTTTGAGCACGGCAAATTTGTCCACGAATCAGAGATGGCTTTAGAAGAGAGTGGGATTAAGGATCATATTATTTTAATTGGTGCTCATCGAATTGGAGGAGAGGTAGTTAGATACCTAAATAAAGAGGAAATTCCCTTGTTAGTTTTGGATTTTAATCCTAAAATCATTCAAAAATTGATCTCTCAAAAGATTCATGCTCTTTATGGTGATATTGGTGATCCAGAGATTTTGGATTTTTTAAGCTTAGAAGAAGCCAAGCTAATTATCTCAACTGCTGCCAATATTGATGATAATTTAATGTTGTTGTCTGAGATAAAACGGAGAAAAGCTCAGGCGGTAGTTATCACTCGAGCCACCTCAATCATAGAGGCAGAGGAGCTATATAATGCCGGTTCAGACTATGTGATACTTCCTGAGACTATCACTGGGGATTTTTTAACTCAAATATTAAAAAACCATTGGCCAGGCCTTTCATATTTTAAAGATAGGTCTGAAAGGGAGTTGGAGAGATTGTCCAAAAATAAGCTAGCGGTGGAGTAGGTATCCAAAAATAACCCTTCCACTTGATTTATTAGGCTCATGTTTCTAAACTGTTAGTTATGGAGTCAATTAAAAAGAAGGAGGTATCAATAAATTATGGGTGCATTTGGAGGTTATTTTAAAGGAGAAAAGAAAAAAAAGAAAAAAAGTGAAGGAGCGGGAGGTGGTAGTTTTGCTCCGGTATTTACCCCACCACAAATTATTGGTAAGGGGAAAAAACCAGGAGAGTAAATCCTTAAGTCAAAAACATGACCAAAACTGCCCGAAAGCACTCTAAGACCTCGTGGAAAAAGTTCCAATCTGATGGTCAACAGAAAAAGAGGTTATATTTAGGGTTAATAGTGTTGGGAGTGATTGTCATAACTGTTTTACTCGGAAAGGTATTGTCGTTTGTTGGGGCTTTGGGACAACCCTTTTCTCCAGACGGGGAATCTACTGGGCGTTCTCATCTTTGGAACTTTATCTCACCAATCAATTTGATAATAAAATCAGATAAAGTGAGCCTGCTTAGTTATAATCCTTCCTCTAAATCATTAACTATCGTTAAAATCCCGGATGAGACCTACCTTCAAGCCTCCTTGGGGTATGGTAAATGGCCGGCTAGAAGTATTTATCAGTTGGGTCAGACAGAAGGTAAGAAAATTGGAGCTGAGCTTTTGAAACTAACCATCACTGAAACTATGGGAGTACCAATTGATGGGTATCTGGTTTTTCAAGGGGATAGTAGTAATAAAGGCGTTGATGCTATTGTGGAGGACTTAAGATCTTCACCATTTACTACCCTGGGTATGATTTCAGATATTAAGACTGATCTTAGTTTGTGGGAGCTTTTAAGATTAATCATGGAGGTTAGGGGTGTTAGGTTTGATAAGATAGATAATAAAGATTTATCTCAATCTCAAACTACCTCCTGGACGCTTTTGTCGGATGGCAGAAGAGCATTGGAGATTAATCAGTCACTTTTAGACAAAGAGTTGGGGTCATACCTGATAGACGAATCACTAAGTCTAGAAGGTATTAGTGTGGCTATTTACAACTCCACAGATCATCCTAAATTAGCTGAGAAAGCTGCTCGGGTAGTTACTAATATGGGTGGAAGAGTCGTGTTAACCAGCGTTATTAAACCGCGTTTGGAAGATTCAGTAATTATTGGTTCCAGCTCTTATTCCTATACCCGTTTAGGAAAAATATTCGCCCCAAATTGTTTTAAAAAGAGTTGTAAAGATCAAATAGCTAAGATCAGTGAAGAAAATAATTCTTTAAAAACATTACCAGAGACACAGCTAACAATCATATTAGGTGAAGATTATTATAAAAAGTATAATAATCTTTAGATGGTTATCTGGTTGCTACTATTTTTTATAGTCATTTTAATCTCTTTCGTCTTAGCTATCCGTTCATTGAGGCATTATAGGGAAAATCCGGCTCGCTTGGGTGTAACCTTCAGTTTATATTTAATTCAAAATACCAGTGCTTTAACAGAGTCTTTACTAGAAGAATTAAATAGGGAAGTGTTGGAGAAGAGGTTAGTTATATCTTTTGAACGGTTGTATAAGGGAGATAAAAAAGCTTTAATCATTTATGGTCCCTCGCTACTATTAACAAACAGAGTTGAAAAGCTGGGACTTTTAGAGCTTGAGGACTATGCAATTAGAACCCACCTTCACACACAAGCTCTTGAGATAGGGGTTAAAGCCAATGCTGATTTTCAAGCAACTAATTTTCACCTGGCAGTTGATAGGATTGGATTACAGGATCAAGAACAACTTTGGTGGCAGGTCATAGTTCAACCCCAGATTAAAAATAAAGGTGAGATAGAGTTAAATTCTTTGATTAGAGTAGTGATCCATACCCAAGAGGTGAGTCGTTTAGCTCAAATTCAGGGTCTTTTAATGTCAGGACTAGAAGAGTCTCATTTAACTCGTCTCCCCCAGACTCATTCATCAAAGCAAATACTTAAATTTTATAAAGAGCGAGTTGCCTTTAGACCGTTCTCGACAAACAAAGAAAGTTTACTGCTGAATTTAAACGACCTCTTCGGTCTCATCAGTATCGCTTGAACCTTCATCGTTATCATCCGGGACAACAATATGATCAGAAGAATAGGCCATGATTCCTCCTAAATTATCCAAAAATGATGGTTGGTTTTTAAACCTAGCAGAACGAAAAGTTTCGCGGATTAATACCGCTAATCCATTAATCTTAACGTTTTTGATTAAAACCTGGTATTTATTACCCCCTCTTAAAAGGCGAAGTAATCGGTGGCCAATATCATCTGGTAGAGCCCCAAGATAATGATTCTCCATGTCTGTTATAACCACCCCCCGGTTTCTAGCCACTAATTTTACTACCTCACCCGGGGAGAGAACTGATAATCGTTGGGGTTCTGCCACCTTTATCAAAGGGACAACTTTTGTTTTTCCTGGTTCTTCAATAAAACTATCCAAGCTAAACTGAAATCCGTTAGCGCTTGACCGTTGTTTTTCTCCGTTAGCGCCTCTTTTACTACAACTTTCGATTCGTTTTAAAAACTTGGCAGCAATTTGGTTGTAGGGGTCTACCTTTAAGGAGTTTTCATAGTATTTCTTGGAGTCTTTTAAATTACCAAGTTCAAAATATGCTCTAGCTAAGCGATTGAGAGCATCAACGCTTGTTGGATCTGCTTTGATAATTGATTGATTTAGCGTTAAGGCTTCTTCCCACTGGGCAGTCAATGCTGCTTGAATGGCTTGTTGGTGCAGGTGGAGGATAGAATCAGCCATTAGGGATGAAGTATAGAGGTTGTTGGTAACTACAGTCAAGGGCTAGGCTTTGGATTCTGGTGATCAGCAACTAAATTGTGCTATTATCTAGACCTAATGAGTGGTCACAGTAAGTGGTCGACAATAAAACGTCAAAAAGGGGTGGCAGATATTAAACGTGGCCAAACTTTTACCAAGCTTGCTCTAGCAATTACCATTGCCGCTAAAACTGGAGGATCAGGAGATCCTGACTCTAACCCCAGGTTACGGGCCGCTCTAGAATCTGCTAGTGCAGTTAACCTGCCCAAGGAAAATATTCAAAGAGCAATTGATCGAGGTTTAGGTAAGCTTCCTGGGCAAATGATTGAGGAGGTTAATTTTGAAGGATTTGGGCCGGGGAAAACAGCCTTTTTTGTTGAGGCTGTGACCGACAATAAGATGAGAACATTAAGTGAGATTAAAAATATGTTTGAAAGATCTGGTGGTCATCTTGGAGGGCAGGGGAGTACAGCCCATCTGTTTGATAAAAAGGGAGAAATTAAGATTTTTGGTAAAGGTGGTGGTGTGGAAGAAGAGCTATTGGAGTTGATAGACTTAGGCGCTGAGGACGTAGAAGATCTAATGGAAGACGATGGTATATTGCCTACCGGTAGGCAGGTACAAAAATACCTCATTTACGTCGAACCTAAGGCACTGAGTATAATGAGTAATAATATTGTTCAATCGGGCTTTAAGGTTGAACAATTAGGGGTGGTGATGCAGCCTAATCTGACTGTCGAAATTCAAGATAAAGAGTTGGCTCTAAAAGTGGTGCAGTTTGCCCAAAAATTAGAGGATCATGACGATGTGCAACTAGTATATGCAAACTTTAATCTTCCTGAGGAGTTAATCTGATAGAAGGGTCTGTATGGTTATCTTAGGCATTGATCCTGGGACAGCTACAACTGGGTATGGGGTAATAAAAGTACCCGATGATATTTTATCCCGAGAATTTAAATATGACATTGAATTGGTTGACTATGGTTTTTTATCCACCTCAAAGGATATTGTAATGGAAAAACGGTTGGTTAGTTTGCATCACCAATTAGAGTCGGTGGTGGAGCAGTTTAAGCCGGATGCTATTATCATTGAGTTGTTATTTTTTGGAGCCAATACTAGAACGGCGATTCAGGTGGGGCAGGCAAGAGGGGTTATTATGCTTTCTGCTGGATCCCGAGGTGTACCTATTCATGAATACACTGGTCCCCAGGTAAAACTAATGGTGGCAGGTGGAGGGAGGGCTGATAAACGTGAGGTTCATGAAGGTGTGAGAAAGTTTTTGGGTAAAGATGGGGCTAAGTACAGGGAGTTAATGACTCCAATGTCAGGCAATACCAGGAAGACTAAAAAATTTTCCGATGACGCTGTTGATGCCATAGCGATTGCTATCTGCCATATCTTAAAATTGGTAGCCAAGTAGATACTATGAGTTTTGGATTAACAAAAAGACATAAAATCATCATCACCTCAGTGATACTCGCAGTAGCCTTATTATCCACTGGGTTTATGTCGATCTCATTTTATTTAAATTACAAACTACAGATTATCGTGGCTCTGCTGATCCTATCATTAGTCTTATCTGCCTGGGCTTTATGGGAAGGGCTAACGTTTCTTAAGGGTACTATTTTGATGGTTTTGCCGATGACTTTTACGCTATCGGTAACATCGTATTATTTCTTACTGCCTACATATTGGTATCTTAGGTTTCCAGTAGCACTACTTTTTGGGATAATTTGGTACACCTTACTGCTGTCACAGAATGTTTTTAATGTTTCATCTATTAGAACAATTCCGCTTTATCGAGTGGCCTCAACTGTAGTATTTGTGCTGACAATCACCACGGCGTCACTGCTTTTTAACGTTATTTTTTCGCTACATATGCTATATATTTTTAATGGTCTAGTAGTGCTTGCACTGTGTTTCCCGTTAATTTTACAGTTATTATGGTCGGTAGAGATGGAAAGGGTGGACAGTATCTTAGCTGTAACTTCTTTATTTATGGGGATAGTGGTCTCTCAGGTGGCGATAGCTTTATCGTTTTGGCCGGTTAGCAACGCTGTAGCTTCGGTAATGTTGACGGCAGTTTTATATTTAGTGTGTGGGATTAGTATGGATAGTCTCCGCGGACGATTGAGCAGGGAAGTGGTGTGGGGATATTTTAGGTGGGGAGCTCCAGTACTATTATTAGTTTATTTAACAACTTCCTGGACAGGGTAGGGGGGAGAGGGATGCTGGCTATAGGCTTTATTATAGGGTAATTTTCGGGTATCCGTGAAAAGGATCGTGAAAACTGATATAGTATGATATATTTACCGCAAACAATTCTTGACCATTTGATCTTTTAGGTAGGCAGATGGTCAATCGCAAGGTGGGTGCTGATGTCCCTCGACAGGAGCACACACTCTCCAGTTGTGGATATCTATTTACGGTCGTGAAAAGAATTTTTCACGGCAGGATCTCACAGAGGAGAGCAGCTCTCTATAAGAGTTAAACGCTTCAACAAGAGAGGAATAAGCTATTTGGTTGATACTCTTGCGCCTGCACCCATAAGCTACTTCTCCAGGAGAGTGCCAGGTACTCTTTTACTATGTCGCACAATGTATCTTATGCGACGTCGTGGAGGGATATCTGGAGGAGAGGTATTTTGGGACAATATCAGTACCAGTAACCAAATTGGATAATTTTTATGGTTACTTTATTGGTACCTAAACCAGTTATTTCCTACCGGTTTTCTGACTAATCATAAAATATATATTCATAAATTCTATATCTTTAATTAGATTGCCGTAACGCCCTAATCAATAGATGACTCAATATAGCTCCTCCCCTGTTTCCAACCGTTTTTAGGGCATTGTAGGGCGTCGTGCCTGAGCATGCGTAAATTAGTTGACAACCCTGGGATAAGATGATTAACTTAGGTCAATGAGAGAAAAAGGTCTTGCCTTACCTTTAATTTTAATCTTATTGATGGTAGCCGGAGTGTTTGTGGCTACTAAATTGGTAGATATCCCTCAAATTTTTAAATCCCAAGCAGGTTTGGTGAGATCAATTTATTTTGTTGGGCCAGAGATTAAAAAGGATGATCAGGGTATGCCCTATACCCAAAGCATAAAAGTTAACCTGGCTTTAACCTCCCCTTTTGGATACTTAACTCCCCCACCAAACTCCACTCCTATCCCAGATCCTATGCCAACGATTGGCGCTAATCCCATAGGTGCTTGCTTTGACAATCCTTGCGATAAGGGATCCTACTGTATCCAGATGGGAAATAAACAGCTCTGCATTCCCTCAATGCCATCTTCAGCTACGTCATCTGGTACGGTTCCCAAAGGACGAGAGACGCAAAGCGCAATTCAAGATTTTACAAGTTGGGCCTTGGGTCAGATAAAAAGTTTAACCCGGGAATCTGGACGACTGGCTGTTTCTGACGGTGTGGATATGTTAACCGATGCAACTATTCCCAGACCCAGGGATCCGGAGATTATCTGTTCCATAGGGAATACAGGTGAACCAATAATTAAAATTAATCCCCGGCAACCAGACCCAGATAAGGATATTCAGATCTTGGTTGACAATGCAACGTTTGAGGGTTGGAATAATAACTGTGACGCCCCAAATTCAGGAGATCTTTGCTTAACAACTCGTGAGGCTCCGGAAATTAATATTGAACAGAATCAGGTCTATAACGTTTGGCTGAGAACAAAAAAGAACGGTAAATATAGCTTGCCTACCACCAAATTCCCGATTATCTGTACTGTTCCTGGAAAAGTAACAACGGTTGGCTACCGTTTGGCTGAGAACCCTGTTAGCCTAAAATACAGTTCCTTTGTTCCCTATAACAGCGATAGTCCAATATTTTACACTTCCTATGTGTTTCAAAATATTAAGCCAGGCCTAAAAACAGTTTGGGTGCAGTTTTTGAGCAATGACGGTAGAGTTAGTAATCCGGATAGTGCTGATATTCAACTAAAGTTGACTCTCCCAACTGATTATTGTGATCAAAAGGCAACAATCTCTTGTAAAATAGACGGGACTTTGTGCGAGAACTTTCCTACCCCTTGTGATGTTCCTTCGGGGTGGATTCCACCCTTCAAGGGTAGCCCAGATCCTTTGCCAACCAAGAAAACTGAAAGTTCAGATGGATATAGTTTTGAGATACCCTGGGATGATCTAGCTACTCCCACTCCTAGGATGAGGAAATAAAGATGAATACTCAGAAGGGCTCGATCGCTCCCCTGCTTGTTGTTATCTTATTGATTATTGGCATTGTTGTTGGGACAAAGCTGATAAATATTCCTCAGATATTTAAATCCAGAGCTTCAGCACCAGCTACTTTACCCACCCCTATTTTTGAAGATGATTTTTCTACTAATACAGGCTGGGAATATTTGGGAACAGGAGGCAGCGGATCATATGGTAGTCCAAATTGGAGTGTAGATGTAGCAGGTATTAATAGTATAGGCGAATACCTTGCGAGTGAGGGCGTGATCAGGATTCTGGTTACGCAACCGAGGGGCTATCGTTATCTTCAAAGACGAATCAATATGACCGGTGAATTTACTGCAATCTTTGACTTTACGCTCAGAAATAGTATAAGCGGAGCTTACCATTATACTGGCATGCGTTTTGGTGGCCCTGGGAGCAGTAATGTATATGCAATTTGGATCAGCAACCTAGGGACTATAGTAATAAATGGAGGGACTACTGAGCATATCGTGAATGATCTCCCGACCGGTGAGATACTTAATGATAACAAAAACTACAGAGTGCGGGTAGACAGAAGGTTGAGTGAGCTAAAAGTATGGTTGAGTGCAGATAATGGGGCAAGTTATAAATTAATTGCAAAAACTTCGGTAGATCCCATTCAAGCACTAGGTGCAGATGGAGCAATGTATATGGGATTTGTATATCAAGCATATCAGGTCGGACAAAATTATCCTGAAGCAAGATTTGATAATTTTAAAGTTTGGAGGTTGGGTCAGGTTCCAGAACCGGTTGTTGGTGCTACCCCTACACCTACCCCAGTACCTAGTGGGTCACCACTTCCCTCCCTTGCTTTTTTAAATCCTACACCTATCAGTGGAACTACTATTTCCAACACTGATACTATAACTGTAACAGCTACTGTTAACAACGGAGATAGGTTTGATATATGGGTTGATTGGAAATGTTTTGTAACTACTTCTTTATCAGGACAAACCTATGGTTTTACACTAGCCCAGATTGCTGATGCCAGTGGAAAGCCTGAATGTAAAACTCCCGGATCTCACACTGTTCATGTTGCTCCTATGAGAGGGGCAGGAGGCACCGCAGGACGGTCAGACGGTGCTACATATATTGTCAGACCATAATTTGGAATGTGTTGTCGTACAATCTGAGCCTTCCTCTTGACAGACCCTGCTTGGATAGGTCATTGTAGTATTGAGGATAAAAATTTGGATGTGGGATAAATTCCGTCAGTTAAGTAAACGTAATATCATCGCCCTTTTGTTGGTAGGGATTGGTATATTGAGCCTACCTTTGGGTGTGGATTTAGTGCAACAACAACAAAACTTAACCTCTAAAGCAACCGGTGCTGGTGAAAATGCTAAGTACAATACCAACAGGGGTGTAAAAACTGTTGCAGAGATGAAAGCGGAGTTAAGGATGAATACCATAAACCCTACAGGTTGGGCTGCTAGAAAGGTTTTTAATGTTTATATGCAGGCTGGACGACCTAATCACACAGTAGATATTGTTACTAATGTAGGTAATTTAGAAGATATGCCTGCAACTATTCTTCCGCCGGTTGTTAATCAGGGAGTGGTGGTATCGGTTATGCAAAAGCCTCAACAACCGAACAATCAATATTGCGACTATGATTTTTTAAATGTTCATGAAATGGTAAACGGACAGTTAGGACCGGTGCTTTGTAAGGCAGATGGGTTTAATGCTCAATTGGCTCCTGACAATTCGGGATTAGTGGCAGATTGTAATTTTACTCCAACACGCACAGGAAGATATAAACTAAGGGTTTATATGCCTGGTCATAGTGATCCTACTTGTAATCAGGCAGATGTTGAAAGTTTTTATGAGTTTGATGTTTTAACTGTGGCTGTTCCTACAACTGTTTCCACCCCGATTCCTCAGCCCAGCGCACGGGGCACTGCAGATTGTTCTAATCAGTCAGCAGTTTTAAATTGGAGTGGTTTTTCCGCTCCTTCGGGAACTACTATTACTAACTATACCATGAGGGTTAATAAGGCACCCTTTGGTGAGTGGAATCCAACTGTTACTTGTTCTGAATCCGCACCAACACAAGGTGATTGTACTCTTGCAGCTGGATTGGCTACCAATAAGACTCTGAAATTATCCGAGGGTTCTTATGGATTCAGTGTTCAGCCTGCATTTTCAAATGGAGGGGCTGGAGTGGCGGTCAATATGCCTGAGTTTAGTTGTACTAATGGCAATTCTGCACTAACACCCACTGTTACACAGACACCTTCTGCCTCGGTAACACCTTCTGCCTCGGTAACACCGGTAGTTACGGGAACCCTCCCCTCCCCTCCTTCATCTTTGAGGGCGTCTGCATTTTGTTCTCAATCTGGTGATGTTACACTAAGATGGAAGAGAGGCACTGGAGCTACCTCGTATAAGGTTCTAGTTGACAATGAGGAGGTTACTGCGGTGATCCCGACGGACGCCAATATCCGGCCATATGCAGTCTTCCGAGCGGTTAAGGGTCAAAATTATAGTTGGGGTGTGCAATCAATTAACTCGGTGGGTGTTAGCCGGGAGGTAAAGGGAGAAAATTTTAGATGCAGATGATGTTAAATTGGAAAAGTGCAGTCAATCTCCTGCTGTTGGCAGTTTTACTGTTTGCTATCCCAGTGGCTGTTACTTTAATGCGTCAAGAACAGATTTTTAAGAGTAAGGCAACAGTAGAGACAATTACCTTTGCCGGCAGTAATGTACAGCTAAAAAATGGAAAAATTGTGGCAGTGGATAAAGATATTCAGGTTAAGGTAATCTCACCCTTTGAAGAGGTGGAGGCTCCAGCAGCCGATATTGCAGCAGAAAATCCTTTTTCCCCGGCTCAACCTGGCGATGGTGATAATGTGACAATTCGCTTTACCAAAAATACTAAGGCTAACTTTGTTATGCCGTTAATCGATAGTGCTGATCCTGCCACCCAATCTAGTCCAATTCAGCTTGGACCTCTGGGAAGTTGTCCGGTAGATGGCTGTATTTTTACATGGCCTTCCACTCACGCTCGTCATACCCCCGGCACCCATACATTAGGGGTACTACCCTATTACTGTGAGTCAGGCACTTTCAGTAGTGAGTGTGTTAAAGGTGTAGCTGATTATGGGGATAGGATAACTATTAGTGGTATTGCTGCAGGTGGTGAAACTCTCACTCCTACAACAGTACCCTCTTCTACGACTTGTAGTTCTATTGGGGGATCTTGTGTTAATTCTAATCGTATAACAGCCAGTGGACAAACTTGT
>MFCS01000024.1:4265-9411 GCA_001776975.1 Candidatus Daviesbacteria bacterium RIFCSPHIGHO2_01_FULL_41_45 | reverse complement strand
CATATAAATATTGATTGGCCGAACAACTGGCTGGCGTGTACAGTGTATAACCTGAAGCCAAGACACCACTTTTGCCACAAGCCGAGACGGTATTACTAACTGGAGCAGCACACTCAAACTCTGGTCCATTAACAGTTGCTGAGGTAGAACCATCGGAAAAACCAGCCTGGATTGAGAAGCCATATTTTCCAGTTGCTAAGGTGTTGCTATATGAGGTAACCGGGCCAACCTGGAAAGCGTTATCTCCTGGCCCCATCCAATCAGCAAAAGGCTCTTTGTTTAACCTTAAGGTATAGTTAGTGACTGTTTGACCAGTTTTCGAAGCTGGAGACCAAGAGTAGTTGGCTGATTGTCCACCAGAACAACTGCCTGATAAATTAGCAGCAGGGTTAACAGTAATAACAGGTGTCGGAGTAGGATCTGCTGCCGGAGCTGCTGGAGCAGAGGTTGGAGCTGCTGGATTTGCTGGCAGTTGAGATGCTAAGACTTTTAGACCCAACTGATTAACTAAACCAGAAAGGATCACAACTGTGGTAATGGATAAAAAAAGATACTTTAGATTTTGCGACCACTTCTCTTTGTTCATAAATTTCTACGTTGTTAATGATACTATAAATACTATAAGATTGTCAAGGCTATAGGTGGGCAAAGTTGGAGACTTGTCCCTGCCCAAGACAAGCCCCCAACTCTACTCATCTCCAAATCAGATAAAACACCCTCTTGACAAGGGCATCATTTTGTGAAAATGTAGATACCAAGAGGATGTAGTTTCTAACTGCTCTTGAAATTACATTTTCGTAATCAACAAAGGGCATTGCTATTCGAGTCCGTCTGCGGTAGTAATGCTCTTTTTTTGTGCTTTAAAGTGCTACCAATCCCCTAATTTAGCCTCTAACCATTAAGATTAGCTGCTGATTAGAGTCTCCAAATATTTTTCTCACCTGATCCATCATTAAAGTGTCAACCTTTCTCACTCTTTTAAGCGGGGTATTTGTTAATCTGCGGGCGATTGCTTCCAACATGTCCTGACAATATCACGAGCTTTACTATTTGTCAATACTCTCTAGTCCGATAGTTAAATTACTACAAAATATGACCCAGCTTATAGTTATTATTTAGTGTTATAGCTAATACTTTGGGCTTTTATAAAGGGCTAAAATCACGCAACTAATTAACTTGTCAACCGATTAACCAAGGAGGTGGATAACTCTGCTCTTTGCGCGATTTTTAATTAGAACTGGGGTTTGGGCTCGTAAGCAAATTTCAGGATAGTCGACATCGGAGCCTCTGAATGAATGCTCCAACCATGATTATTATTAGTTCTAGGATTAATATTACTGCCAACAGCCTCAATATGATCAGGTGTAAACACTGAACTTAGCCGGGAACTAGGCATATTCTCTGTTTCCCAAGCGACATATCTAATCTGTCCCACTGACACCGATTTACCGTCTGTTCTCTGTCCATACTTTGGGCCATAGAATTTTGGGAAGCCATCACATGTCTCGATCGCAGCCACCACCGGAACACCCTTGACAAACTCTTGATGATCTATCGGGTTTTCTTTGACCGAAGCAAAGCTGGCTGTTAATAAATGTCTTAACTCATCCCGGCTAAAGGAAACCCCAGCGACAGTATTTTCCGGCAAAACATCTCTCATGACCGCTGAAGCAGCTGCCCAGCCGTGACACATCCCGAAACTCTCATAACAACTTGCAGGAAAATTTTGCTCTTTAGCCAAACGAGTGGTCATGCTAAACAAGTCACCCAGAAGTTGCTGGAGTTTTGTTGGTTTACCCATTCTTGCCATAGCTAAGTCAAACTTCTCTCCAACCGCCCCCTTAGCATGATAAGGCTTAATGCCCCATTTGGCCACAGTTTGTTCAGTCATCGGTCCGTAGTTCCCATCACTTAAAGGCCAAGGCTTGTGGCTATTGCCGTAGATAATCCACTCTCCGTCAACATCTGCATATCTAACCCTCTCCTGATTACCGTTGTAGTTAAATCTCTCCCCAACAGTTTCTGCCATAGCAGTGCTCGGATTAGAGGGTAAAAGGCCTGGAAGTTCATGTGATAAAACTATAGTAGTTCCTAAGGCGACAGCAGCGCGAACCACTGGTCTTACACTGATCAACGTTCCTATTTGAATTAGCCCTTCTCTTCTTGAAATTGGTTGTGTAAAAAATTCAGTCATAGTGACTAACTATTAGGCGACATAGTACCCTATAGAAAGAATTTTGTCAAATTACGGCAGCAAAGATCATTCTGCCAGCACTACCCTGCAAGATCTTACTAACCTCTACCTCAATGGTTTTATCTAGCTCCTCTGCCCCATCCTTAATGACAATCATTGTCCCATCAGCTAAATACCCCACCCCTTGGGAACGATCTTTTCCCAGGTGGGCCACCTTAATCTTGATCGTTTCTCCCGGCACCGGCAGTGTTTTCAGCGCATTCCCCAGCTCGTTAACATTCAACACTCTTACATTAGAAAGGGAAGCTACCCTGTTTAAATTATAATCAACGGTGAGAATTCTCCCCTTTAAACTCTTGGCTAACTTAATCAACTTCTCATCAACTTCCTGACCTCTGGTGCCCTTATCCCAAATATTTAGTTTAATACCCTCAATTTTTTTCAACTCCTCAACGATAATAAAGCCTCTCCTGCCACGAGTCCTCTTAATAGAGTTAGCTGAATCAGCCACATTTTGTAACTCCCGTAACACAAAATCCGGTATTAAAACAATCCCGGAGATAAATCCTGACTTGGCAACATCTAAAACCCGACCATCAATCAAGGATGAGGTGTCGATAATCAGCGGGTTGATTATCCGCTGGCTGTGATCTGAGGTCAGTGATTGACCAAGGTGTAGCCCTGAAGTAGTTAAATTATGAAGTTGATTGATCGTCTCTGAAGCCAGATACCAAACCAACTGTCTAAACAATGTGGTGGTGGTCACTAAAATCCAACTAGCCAGTCTGGAAAAATACATCGAGGCCAAAAACAGCCCAATTAAAACATACAGTACCTTGGTCTGAGTTAGGGTTGCCGGCGGGGGCAAGGGTATAATAAAAGCCAGGGCAAATCCAATCAGGCCAAAAATTACTGAGGTGCTAATAGCAATTGACCGTCTAAACTTATCCACGGCCATATTCTAACAGACTATGCTAGTGGCAGGGAGAACCCAAAAGTAGCGCCCTTACCCAAACCAGCAGAATGAGCCCAAATTTTGCCACCGTGGGCCGTGATAATCCCCTGAGCGACTACTAATCCCAACCCAGTACCCTTTTTCTCCCCACTCTTGCCTTTGCCCAACTGCTCAAACTTAGAAAACAACTTTGGTAAATCCTCCGCCCTAATTCCATCACCGCTATCTTTAACCTCCACCTTAATAACTGGCCCTTCCAAAAATACTCTCACCTCAACCGTTCCTTGATCGGTGTATTTTAATGAATTGGATAGCAGGTTATCTAATACCTGTGAGATTCTGTTTTGATCAAATGACAACGGAGGTAGATGGGGATCCACTGTTAAGGTTAGTTGAAGATTTTTTTGGGCAGCTAAGGGCATAAAGGTAGCTACCTTCTCATTTAATAGCTTCTGGAGATTGTCTGATGATTTAACTATCTGAAACTTTCCGGCCTCAATCTTGGAAACATCTAATAAATCATTGACTAACGATAAAAGGTGGACTGAGGTAGATTTGATAATCTCCAACTGAGACAGCACCTGAGTAGGTTGTAGCCCAGAAAAGCCTTCAATCATCATCGTTGTGGAATAAAGGGTAGTTGTCAGAGGGGTTCTTAACTCATGAATCATCATGGCGGTAAAGTCGTCATGCATCCGACCCAGCTGGGACGCAACAGTCAGATCATGAATTACAATAACAATCCCCAACAAATTCCCTACTTCATCCTTAACTGGGTCCACATCAATTTGCAGACTTTTTCCATTAAGCTCTGTCTGTGGAAGACGGACTAATAATTTTGCTGTAAATGTTTGTTCAATAGCGTCTTTTAGATTGCAGGATGAGCCTAAGATATTAATAACTTCTTCTAAGTAAATAGCCTTGACTCTCAATAATCTTTCCACAGCCGGGTTGGCTACCACCAAACTTTTATTCTCATCCAACATAATCACCCCATCTGATAAAGAAGCGATCATGGAGGTAAGCTTGCGTTTTTGAGTTAATAAGACCTGGTTAATGTGGGCTTGGTGTTGGCTGTGGTGATAGAGAAGATAGCCTCCCACCATCACTAAAACCAGATTAATTCCAACCAGTAAGGGCAGCTCCATATACTTTACCCAGTTTAACAGATTCTACCCTTTAGTGGGGTCTGGTGTCGTAGGAGCGGGCGGAACTGCTCCCTGAGTTGGACTGGTGGGTAAGACTGGCTGTTGCACCAAGGGTGAGGGTGGAGCCGGAGGCTCTGGAGTAGCGGTAATTTGCGCCGGCCCCGGAGTTGGAGCAGAGGGAGAGATTAAATTTTTAATCTTTTGCACCATCTGAGCCGGAACTACCTGGTACTTAACTATCACCTCAGCGATACGCAGCTCCTTGGCTTTATCCTGGGAAAGATCCTCTATGTAGTTAGTAGCCATGATAATTGGTACATTTGTTACTATTGGGTTGGATCTGACCTCAGAGATCATATCTAAGGCATTGCCGTCTGGCAATAAATAATCCGATAAAACGGCATCGTATCCTCCAACTAATAATTTTTGTTTTCCCTCCGCCAGATTAAAAGCTTGATCCACCTCAAATCCCTCGACCTTAAACTTGATAGCAATCAAGTCTGACATGGCTTTTTCATCTTCGATGATTAGGACTTTCATTGTGATCCGATGATTATCTCCAGATCAACAGTATCGCTCTCTTTTAAGGCAGACCCTGTACTCTCATATCCTCCACCTAAATCGTTAATTAATACCTGCACCGCTGTCTCCATCTTTGGTCTAGCTCTGACAGATCCTTTGGCAATATCTTGGGAGGGGTTATTGCCCACTTTTATTATCTGCCAACCCAACTCTGTTAATTTATCGCCCAAAGAGGAGGCAGCACCACTGACTGTTGTCCCATTTAATACTCTTACTTTATACTCTTTTCTCTCTACCATTGGGGTAGGTGTCGGAGTGAAGGTAGGG
>MFCS01000024.1:0-4255 GCA_001776975.1 Candidatus Daviesbacteria bacterium RIFCSPHIGHO2_01_FULL_41_45 | reverse complement strand
GCAGGGGTTGGGGTGGGTGGAGGTGATGAGGTGACCCGGTTCAAACCACTAAACAAGGCCTCTCTAAAATAAAGTGCTCCACCAAATAAGGCCAGCAATAGCAAGATGGGGATTAAGATCCATTTTTTACCTCCCCCACCACTGGAGACAGAGGAACGATTGGTAGAAGAATAAATCTGGGAACCAGTAACATGGTGTTGAACGTGGGGAATGGGTTTACTCTCTGTCTCTGGTAGAGCTGTTTCTGTTTTTGATTCTTCCTTCTCCTCTGGTGCATTAGGCTCCTGCTCTGGCACCTCTTTCACCCCTGGCTCCTCTGAACTACTCTCCTCTAAAGAATCCAGTTTCTTCTCAACTTCCTCAGAGACCCGATCGGTGGTCATAAAATGCTCCACTTCCATATTAAATCTGGTCTTGGCAATCTCCAACATGGAGCTAATATTATCTTCCAGAGACTCTAAGGAGGAGGCGGTGTGAGCAAAAGCATGGCCATTTTTCGATAAAATTAACTCTAAAACCTCCTCGTTTTTTCCATCCACCACCGGATGTGGTTGATCAATTAATATGGCAGCTTTGGGGGTGGTGTTTTCCGAGGCCACAATCTCAGCTGGAGGCAGGTCCTCACTGCTTTTTCCCAAATCAATATGATAAGCCCAATATTGAGTGTAATCACCCTCAAGATCTTGCGATCCAACCACCAACTCCTCTTTTGGTCGGGGCCACTCTGGTGGTTCCTCACCCTTTTTGACTACCTCCAGGTAATATTTGTTCCTCTCATCCGGGGTCATATATCCAGTGTAAACAGTAGTATCAGGTTTAGTCAAGTTTATTAATCAGACTGTAAGTCCCCGAACCCAGACCCGAAACCAAACCCGAACCTACCTGCCGGCAGGTAGGATATCCCCAACTTATCCACACTGCAAATACGTTCACTGTAAACTTATTTTAATAGCCTCAGACAAAGAAGAGACCTTGGGTGGAGCAATAACACTAGTAAAACCTAATTTCTTAGCCTCATTGACTCTCTTGTCCAGCTGTCTGATCGCTCTTAACTCTCCCAACAAGCCCACCTCCCCAACTAATACCATACCCGGTTTAACTTTTTGGTCCTTTAAAGACGAGACAATGGCAGCACATATTCCTAGATCAACCGCTGGCTCAAAAACCTTCAGTCCTCCGGTCACATTAACAAAGATATCTTGGTCAAACAAAGGCAGTCCCAATCTCTTTTGTAAGACCGCCACCAAAAGCTGTAGTCTGTTTAAATCCACTCCGGAGCCAGATCTACGGGGAGAAGGTAGGTAACTTTTGGTCACTAGAGCTTGAATCTCCACCAAAATCGGCCGGTAACCGTTTAAGCTGGCTACCACTACTGAACCGGGAGCATCAACCTTATTTTCTAAAAATATCTTGGAAGGATTTTTAACTTCTTTTAAACCCTGTTCCTCCATCTCAAATATACCTACTTCATCTGTGGGGCCAAAACGGTTTTTAGAGGATCTTAAGATTCTAAAACTGGAGGTAGCCTCACCCTCAAGAGATAACACCACATCTACTAAATGCTCCAAGGTCTTAGGTCCTGCCACCGTTCCCTCTTTGGTAACGTGTCCCACTAAAAGAATGGGGATATGCAGGCTTTTAGCCATTCTTTGTAATCTATTAGCAGACTCTCTCACTTGACTGACTGAGCCGGCAGCTGATTCCATGTCTTGGGTTTGCAGGGTCTGGATAGAATCAATAATAACTAGTTTTGGCCTCATTTTTTCGATCACAGTGGTTATGGCATCCACATCAACCTCATTTAAAACTGCCAGATTAACACCTGCTTTAATCCTGTCTACTCTTAACTTAATCTGTTGAGCCGATTCTTCACCTGCCATATAAAGAACTCCCGGTAAGTTTATCGCCACCTGGGTTAGCAGCGTACTCTTGCCAATTCCTGGGTCACCTGAGATCAAGATAATTGATCCCAAAACCAATCCTCCTCCTAATACCCTATCAAACTCTTCCAAACTACTCTTTAATCTCTCATATTGATTATTTGTTATATCGGATAAATTGATAACTTGTGATATGCTCTTGGAAGGTTGAGGATTGTTTGATATCTTACTTGAGGTGGTACTTATTTGTTCCACTAAAGAGCTCCAACTACCACACTCCGGACATCTGCCTAAAAAAGTTGGGGACTGATACCCACACTGTTGGCAAACATAAAGGGAGCTAAGCTTAGCCATTGAGGCAATTCTAGCATGGGGTGATCTGATTTAATAGAAGTAACCTACCTCAATGTGTTCTCAAATATCTTCTCATGAAATATCAGTAACAAAACTGCGCATGTACAAATTTTTGTTACATTGTCACTCTATTTAAACAAAGAAGTGATTGATAAGTTTATTTTGACTTTCCAAATTATCAGCTTCAATATACTCCAC
Organism: Candidatus Daviesbacteria bacterium RIFCSPHIGHO2_01_FULL_41_45; assembly: GCA_001776975.1. Taxonomy (GTDB): domain Bacteria; phylum Patescibacteriota; class Microgenomatia; order Daviesbacterales; family UBA10151; genus 2-01-FULL-40-24. The sequence continues at coordinate 1,823 of MFCS01000024.1, read as the reverse complement.
CTCAGCCTTGACCCCAAAATACTCCCTGATAAACTCAACTATCTCTAGGCAAGGATAAGGGTGAACAAAGACACTGTTTTGCAGCTTATAGAAGCCCAGCTGCTTCATCTTTCTTCTTAGAAGCTCCCTGGATTGGTTCTTAGTAACCGGAATATCAAAGATCACCACTCTCCATTTCCCATCCCACTTTTGAGGTTTTTCTACTTTTAATTGGTCTATATTGTATTGGACCAGCTTTGCCTTCCCTTTTTTAGTGAGCCTAATTTCCTCCACCCCATTCTTTCTTTTAATAATCTCTACCAACCCTCTTTTATATAATCTCTTGATCTCCTGATTGATCCTTCTGGTATCTACTTTTTGTAGGAGTGGGATAATCTTACCAAGTCCAGGAGCCACTGCCACTAAAGATACTACGCCTACAATCCCCAGGGCCAGGACAATAGTTTTAGCCACCTCTTTTTGCTTCTCTGTCATTATTTTAAATCTATGTAACAATTATGCGCACATACAAAGAATTGTTACAATATCCTCTTTATAACAAGGTGGTAATCCGTAGTGGGAATTAAGTGAGCTTTATCGGTAAATGAGTCCTGTGGTAGAGGTAATGAAGGGAGCGAGCGTTACCTGGCGTTTTCTGGTATTTATCTCAGCTACCAAGAAGTTGGTTGTTTGTCCAACTGTGTAACTATTCCCTGGTTGAATAGAGGTGGCTGACACAAAGCCCTCTACTCCATCCTGCAACTTAACTCTCACGCCTGGGGTGGTAATCTCCAAAACCTCACCACTGACCATATCATCAACTTGATAGCTCTTAGCTAACTCCTCGAAGGGATCCTCTTTTAAGGTTTTAAGTGATAAATTCAGCCTATTTAAAGCCTCATCTATATTTATCACCTGAGCCTCTACTTCTTGATTTGGCTGATATAGAGTAGTTGGATCAATATCCTTTTCCCAAGATATGTCTGACCCTCTAACGATCCCTTCCACATCATTTACATCCAAGTAGGCTCCAAAAGGAAATACTGCTACAACCTGTGCTTTAACCTTATCACCAGATTTGAAGTTAGCTAAATCTATCTTCTTGGCTTCTGTTGGGTTGTGTAAACTTAGCACTAAACGGTTATCACTCTCATCTACCTCTAAAACATAAGCATCTATCTCTTCTCCTACTAAATCTGGTTTTATTTTTAGTGCTTGCAAAGATAGTTGAGATCCAGGCAAAAAAGCCCTGACCCCTCCCGCCTCAACTAAAAATCCCCCTTTATTAATCTCTATAACTTGACCTCTTAATTTAGAGTGGGATGTTAAATAATGAGTAAATTTTAACCATTTTTTAGGATCTTTAGACCGTCTAGGAGATCCAACTTGTCTGGTTAAAGATAAAATAATTCTTCCGGTGTCGTTTTCTGAGGAGGTCACAAAAGAGGATAGCTCATCCCCTACCCTTAAACTGTCTAGTTGACCTTGAGGTAACTCCCTTTTATCCAAAACTCCCTCATTTTTACCACCTAAATCCACCACTACCTCATTCTCACTAAGGAGGATAATTTTACCGGTAACAGAGTCCCCTCTTTGAACCTTTAGGGTCTTTTTATCCATCTGGGCCATTAAATCGGCCATACTGGTTGCCATGTGGGGTATTCTAACACAAAAAGCCCTCTTTTAGGGAGGGCTTTAATAAGTACGGCAGTGAGATATTGTCCCGGGGCCTTTCGACCCTAGTATCGTCTCCGCTGAAACGTTTGACTTCTGAGTTCGGGATGGGATCAGGTCGGGCCGTCTCGCTCAAACCACCGCAAAGCTAGTATATAGTATTTCCTGTT